>NZ_LQXW01000018.1:0-86068 GCF_001586765.1 Pseudomonas sp. ABFPK
TGTCCCTGTGCATTTATTGTGACATCAAATCGAAGCGGCAGCTCCGTAAATCGGCACGGAGCACATTTGTACTCCTAAGCTGCAACACCTCCCCCTCTATTCACTGCCGCGATATGGCGGCCAAGGACGAAGTCATGCCTGCAGAAAAGCAACCGGCTTGGCCGGACCATTTCCGATACGCCGACGATATCAGCCCTGACGGGGTGACGATCGTGTGTCATCGCTTCGTAGTGCTGCGCGAGTCTGAGCATTGCTACTGGATTGTCCACGAGCGAGAAGAACACTGGGCCCGGCGCTCTCTCGAAAGAGGCGAGAAGACCAGTCGAATCAAGCGCGTACTCAAGGCATCACATGGTCGGCGCTACGCATACCCCGACAAGGCGAAGGCCCTGCACTCCTACAAGATTCGCAAGCGGCGCCAGATGGGGCATGCAGAGCTTGCCATGGAACGTGCAAAGGCCGCGCTAGAGGATCTGAAAAGCGTCGAAGCCATCGAGGACAAGCACCTTTGCTCTGGTGGGGACTTCATCAAAGAGCTCAACTGGGAGGACTATTGATGACCCGCCTCGCCCTCTGCCTCCTGCTGCTGGCCACCGGCGCCAGCGCAGCACCACAGCCCCAAGAGAACGTCATCGACGTACAGCACGACAGCCAGCGCGGCGTCACCTGCTATCTGCTGAATGGAGTCGGCATCAGCTGTATCCCCGACAGCCAGCTGCAGGCCGGCAACCAGCGCCAGCTCTCCCCGCACGAAACCCAACCCGAACCTACACCCGCTCTGGCGCCTGGGCGCTGGATTGATGAGAGGTATCAGCTGTGACCGAACTTGAAGAACTGCTGCTGGCTGCCAAAGCCGCCGGGCTTGAAGTTGAACCCTGCACCTGCAGCGATCCGAAATGGCCGCTGCGCATCAAGGGCCAGTCGGGCACGCGGGCGCACTGGAATCCCAACATCAACGACGGAGACGCATTCAAGCTGGCCATTGACCTGGGAATTCAGATCCATATTGAAGGGTCTGGCGAGTCTGAGGCCGTCTGGGCTGATGACACCATGGTCTGGGTGGACAGCGAATATGCCCGAGGCGATCGCCGGAAGGCGGCACGCACTGCCATCGTCAGCGTTGCTGCCCAGCGCGGGGAGAAGATGCCATGACCGACCTGATCGAAGTGAGGGTATCCAACCTGGTCGGCGCCCCGCTGGACTGGGCTGTGGCCATGGCCGAAGGATTCAAGTCTGATCCCGAGCGCCTGACAAATGTTTGGCTCAACGAAGAAGACCCTACCAGCATCAGCATCCGCGGCGTCGAGATGGGCTACGGATTCAGGCCCTCATCAAACTGGGAGCACGGTGGGCCGCTGATCGAAAAGCATCAGGCAGGCTTGAGCCATGACCGGTATTTGTCAGGCGGTCCATGCGGCTGCAGCGCAGGCCCGCTCAACTCGACATGGCTTTCCGGACCTACGCCCCTTATCGCATTCTGCCGCGCCTTGGTTCACGCAAAGCTCGGCCCAGTCGTGCGGGTGCCGAAGGAGCTGATCCCATGCCCAGCCTGATCAAGGTGCAAACCTGCGACCTAGCCGGCAAGGCGCTGCTCTGGGCCGTCGAGATGGTAGACGGACCGATCCCGGCGGCGGCCGGCCAGCTGCAACTGCCACTGGGCAGCCAGGACATCGACGACGCAACCGGCGAGCACCTGATCCAGAAGCACGGCATCTGGATCGATCGCGGCTACAGCTGGCCCTGGCTGGCTTGCGTATCAGGGAATCCCCTAGATCGACAGCCCGGCGACAACCGAGCACAAGCTGCAGCCCGCGCTGTGGTGCACCACGCCCGTGGCGATACCATCCAGGTGCCGAAGGAGCTCATCTCATGACCGTGTTCATTATGGAGTACCGGGTGGTCGGCTTTACGCCGGCCATGGCCATGCACCCTAACCCGAGGACAGGCAGGCGCACGTTCTTCGTCAATTCGGACGACCTCGGCACCGACGACATCAATGCGGTTCTCGAGGCTGCGCGATCGCCAGAAAACACGCCGAAGGGCTACCAGCTGTTCTGCGTGAAGGACCGAGACGCCGGCACGGAGGTGCGCCCATGATCCTGCCCTTGATGTTCGTGGCCTTCCACCTCTACAGGTGGCCGCGATGACCTGCATCCGCATCGAGCACGGCTTTGTCTGCCTGTCGCCGTTCTTCCGCCTGCCGCTGGCGGACGGCACCCGGGTGTTCATGGCCTGGCACAACTATCTCGGCCCCACCTTCTTCCGCGACCGCAATGAGCAACGCGAGATCGAGGACTGGTACGAAAACCCGCTGATCTGCGACGCGCTCGACTGGTTCTGCAAGCGCGGCCGCCGCGCCTAACCCATCCCCCCTACTACTCAAGCCCGCCGACATGCGCGGGCGAGGATTCATCATGCCCAAAGCACTGCTCCGCGACGTCGCCATGGACTGCATTTCCGACATGGCCCAACACCTTCCAGAAGGCTGCGAACTCTTTGTCATCGCCTGCCGCCCCGGAAAGGACGATTTTGATCTGGTTCTACCTTCGCCCGAGGCGAACCTGAACAACGCCCTCGATGCGCTCCGCCGCCATGGTCTGAGCATCGACGGCAGCAACATCTACAAGCAGGCCGTGTGCGACCTGGCTGTCGGCGCAATGGCCATGGGCAAGCAGAACAACAACCCACCACCAAAAGGTCATTGGGGTCAGCAGTTCTGGGATATCGGCCGAGCCGAGGGCCAGCAGCGGGATGAACTGGTGGCGGCTCTCGAGCACCTGGTTGCCGTGTCCACGCCTGATGCCAATGGCCAAATCGGCGCCCAGGAAGAACACCTGGCATCCCTCAAGCATGCCCGCGAAATGATCCGGCTGAACCGTGGCTGACCACCAACCAACCGCCACCGGCGGCGTGGAGACCATCCATGAACCTGATCGACTGCTACGTCACGAAGATCCTCGGGGAGCCGTACCGCAAGTTCGGCGCCTGGTGGGTCGACGCCGAATACGAGGCCTATGGCCGCATCAGCAAAACCCAGCTCATGTTCCGCACCGAGGAAGCCGCCCGGGCGGCGAAGGTCGGATACCACTTCACGGCCTGACCCTTCTATATAAAGGAGACACCCATGCGACCCGCAGAAAACATCGACCGCTTCCTGCGCCTCGACGAGGTGCTGCACGTGACCGGCATTGGCCGTAACACCGTCTATCGCAGAATCCGTGAAGGCACCTTCCCAAAACAGGTTAAGATAGGCCCCAATTCGGTTGCCTGGCGCCAGTCGGACATAACCCAGTGGATGACCTCTTTCGGCCCCAGCGACGACCAATCAGTACATTGAGCAGTACATTGAAACACCAATTTCCGCTCAAGCCCTTATCCCACCAGCTATACAGGTTCACCAGTGGAAATCTTCAAGGAATTCACATTCGAATCGGCCCACCGCCTGCCGCACGTCCCTGCCGGGCACAAATGCGGTCGCCTGCATGGCCACTCATTCAAGGTCGGCCTGCACCTGACCGGCCCGCTCGACCCGCACACCGGCTGGATCCGCGACTTCGCCGAGATCAAGGCGATCTTCAAGCCGATCTACGAGCAACTGGACCACAACTACCTGAACGACATCCCGGGCCTGGAAAACCCCACCAGTGAAGTGATCGCCAAGTGGATCTGGGACCAGGTCAAGCCGCTGCTGCCGGAACTGTCGAAGGTGCGCATCCACGAAACCTGCACCAGCGGTTGCGAATATACCGGCGACTGATTTGGTAAACGCACCAGCCCATTCGCGGGCGTGCCCGCGAAGAGGCCGGCAGCTTCACCAATAAAGCTTCAGCCCTGCCCCGCCTCCAAGGCATCGCGCAGGAAACCGGGGGCGATGTAGCGCTGGTAATGCGCCTCGGACAGCAGGAAGAACTCGCGGTCGATGGCGTCGCGCAACTGCGGCAGCTCCCAGTCGCGAAATTCCGGCAACAGCACCATGCCGTAGGCTTCCAGGTCGCGGATCATCCGCGCCCCGCGGGCAATCAGCTGGTACGCCCAGCAATATTCCGACTGCTGCTCGACAAAGCGGATGGAACGCTGCTCCAGTTGCTGGCGCAGCAAGCCTTTGTCGAACACCTCCAGCTTGGCCATCATCACCTGCACCAGCAGTTGCTCCAGGCGCAGCCACACGGCGCGCTTTTGCGCATCGTCGTAGCCGTTCCAGTTGATCACTTCGTGGTGAAACCGCTTGCAGCCACGGCAAACCGTGTCTCCGTAAACCGTGGAGCACAGGCCGACGCAAGGGGTCTTGATGGACTTGTTGGACATGAAAAACAACAGCTTGGCGATGGAACACGAACCCATGTTAGCCCTTTGTCTAACCAGGGTCACTCGTTAAAGTCATCTTCGCCGCCTTACCTTCGGGCTTTTTTTGCCGTAGAATCATCCCGCCTTTTCAAAGGCAACAATGTCCGTTGGAAGCTGTTTTCAAAGCGTCACGAGCACAGTTCATCCGGTAGAACGGCGTTGGCCCGGGCCATGCATCCCTCGCATGCCCGTGCCAGCCCTCATCAGCTCCCCGTTCTGCAGGCGTAAAACTTTGAAAGCAGCTTCTGTAAGGATTCTTTGCGACTCTGGCTGGGCGGCCCACAAAGCCGTGGCAGCGCATGGGTGCATTGAATGCTGGATGAGCGTCCCGGACCCCCTTTAGGGACCACTGATGAGGGAAATAACTGTGCTTGAAGCCTACCGCAAACACATCGAAGAGCGTGCCGCCCTGGGTATCGTGCCCCAGCCGCTGAACGCCGAACAAACTGCAGGCCTGGTCGAGCTGCTGAAAAACCCGCCGGCCGGCGAAGAAGCCTTCCTCGTAGACCTGATCACCCACCGCGTACCGCCAGGGGTCGACGAAGCTGCCTATGTCAAGGCCGCTTTCCTCTCCGCCGTCGCCAAAGGCGAAGCCAAGTCGCCTCTGATCGACCGCAAGCACGCCACCGAACTGCTGGGCACCATGCAGGGCGGCTACAACATCGAAACGCTGGTCGCACTGCTGGATGACGCCGAACTGGGCGCCGTCGCGGCCGAACAGCTCAAGCACACCCTGCTGATGTTCGATGCCTTCCACGACGTGGCCGAAAAAGCCAAGGCCGGCAACGTTCACGCCAAGGCCGTGCTGGAATCCTGGGCTGCCGGCGAGTGGTTCACCTCGCGTCCGGCCATCGCCGACAAGTACACCCTGACCGTGTTCAAGGTGCCTGGCGAAACCAACACCGACGACCTGTCCCCTGCCCCGGACGCCTGGTCGCGCCCTGACATCCCGCTGCACGCACTGGCCATGCTGAAGATGGCCCGCGACGGCATCGAGCCGCAGCAGCCTGGTTCGGTCGGCCCGCTGGCCCAGATCGAAGCGGTCAAGGCCAAGGGTTACCCGGTTGCCTACGTCGGTGACGTGGTCGGTACCGGTTCGTCGCGCAAATCCGCCACCAACTCGGTGCTGTGGTTCTTCGGCGACGATATTCCGTACGTACCGAACAAGCGCGCCGGTGGTTTCTGCTTCGGTACCAAGATCGCCCCGATCTTCTACAACACCATGGAAGACGCCGGCGCCCTGCCGATCGAATTCGACTGCACCAACCTGGCCATGGGCGACGTCATCGACGTTTACCCGTTCAAGGGCGAAGTGCGCCGTAACGGCAGCGACGAACTGGTCACCACCTTCGAGCTGAAAACCGAAGTGCTGCTGGATGAAGTCCGCGCTGGCGGCCGTATCCCGCTGATCGTCGGCCGTGGCCTGACCGAGAAGGCCCGTGCCGAACTGGGCCTGGGCGCCTCCGACCTGTTCAAGAAGCCGGAGCAGCCTGCCGATTCGGGCAAGGGCTTCACCCTGGCACAGAAAATGGTCGGCCGTGCCTGCGGCCTGCCAGAAGGCCAGGGCGTGCGCCCAGGTGCCTACTGCGAGCCGAAGATGACCACCGTCGGTTCCCAGGACACCACTGGCCCGATGACCCGCGACGAGCTGAAAGACCTGGCGTGCCTGGGCTTCTCCGCTGACCTGGTGATGCAGTCGTTCTGCCACACCGCGGCCTATCCGAAGCCGATCGACGTCACCACCCACCACACCCTGCCAGACTTCATCCGCACCCGTGGCGGCGTGTCGCTGCGCCCGGGCGACGGCATCATCCACAGCTGGCTGAACCGCATGCTGATGCCTGACACCGTGGGTACCGGTGGCGACTCGCACACCCGCTTCCCGATCGGCATCTCGTTCCCGGCCGGTTCCGGCCTGGTGGCCTTCGCCGCCGCCACCGGCGTCATGCCGCTGGACATGCCGGAATCCGTGCTGGTGCGCTTCAAGGGCAAACTGCAGCCAGGCATCACCCTGCGTGACCTGGTCCACGCCATCCCTTACTACGCCATCCAGAAGGGCCTGCTGACCGTCGAGAAGAAGGGCAAGAAGAACATCTTCTCCGGCCGCATCCTCGAGATCGAAGGCCTGAACGAGCTGACCGTCGAGCAAGCCTTCGAGCTGTCCGACGCCTCGGCCGAGCGTTCCGCTGCCGGTTGCACCATCAAGCTGCCAGAGAAGGCCATCGCCGAGTACCTGCAGTCCAACATCACCCTGCTGCGCTGGATGATCGGCGAAGGCTACGGCGATGCCCGCACCCTGGAGCGCCGCGCCCAGGCCATGGAAGCGTGGCTGGCCAAGCCTGAGCTGCTGTCGGCCGACGCCGATGCCGAATACGCCGAGATCATCGAAATCGACCTGGCCGAAGTGAAAGAGCCTGTGCTCTGTGCACCGAACGACCCGGACGATGCCCGCCTGCTGTCTTCGGTACAGGGCGAGAAGATCGACGAAGTGTTCATCGGTTCGTGCATGACCAACATCGGCCACTTCCGCGCTGCCGGCAAGCTGCTGGACAAGGTCAAGGGCGGTATCCCGACCCGTCTGTGGCTGGCTCCGCCAACCAAGATGGACGCTCACCAGCTGACCGAAGAAGGCTACTACGGCATCTACGGCAAGGCTGGCGCGCGCATGGAAATGCCAGGCTGCTCGCTGTGCATGGGTAACCAGGCACGTGTGCAGACCGGTTCGACCGTGGTCTCCACCTCGACCCGTAACTTCCCGAACCGTCTGGGCGACGCCACCAACGTGTACCTGGCATCGGCCGAGCTGGCCGCTGTCGCTTCGATCATCGGCAAGCTGCCGACCGTCGAAGAGTACATGCAGTACGCGAAGGACATCGACAGCATGGCTGCCGACGTTTACCGCTACCTGAGCTTCGACCAGATCGCCGAGTTCCGCGAAGCGGCAGCCAACGCCAAGATCCCGGTGGTTCAGGCGTAAGCTGAGTTGTAAGATGTAAAAGAAAGCCCCGGCAGAAATGTCGGGGCTTTCTTGTTTTGCCCGCACCAGTCGAGATCCCTGTAGGAGCAGCCTTGCGCTGCGAAGAGGCCAGCAAGGCGACAGACTCTCCTGAGCTTTAATGGCCTCTTCGCAGCGCAAGGCTGCTCCTACAGGGGTTGCACAGGCCTTGAGCGCTGTGCAGGCCGACTCAGATCACGAACAGGTCGACAAACCTGTGCACCGCCATCTGCTCCAGCTTCTGCTGGTCCTTGCACACATCCACGATCTCCCCACACCGCTGCCGCGCAAAGCGCGTCGCCAGGTTGTCCCTGAACTTGGCCTCCAGCAACGGTATGCCCTCCCCTCGCCGCCGGCGATGCCCGATCGGGTACTCCACCACCACCTGCTCGGTACTGCTGCCATCCTTGAAGAACACTTGCAGCGCATTGGCGATCGAGCGCTTGTCCGGCTCCAGGTACTCACGGCTGAAGCGCGGGTCTTCAACCACCTCCATCTTCTCGCGCAGGCGGTCGATGCTTGGGTGGTTGGCATGGAAGGCATCTTCATAATGCTCGGCCACCAGATGACCGAAAATCAGCGGCACTGCCACCATGTACTGCAGGCAGTGGTCGCGGTCAGCGGCATTGGCCAGCGGACCGCTCTTGGAAATGATGCGGATCGCCGACTCCTGGGTGGTGATGACGATACGGTCGATTTCGTGCAGGCGGTTACGCACCAGTGGGTGGAGGGCTACCGCCGCCTCGCAGGCAGTCTGAGCGTGGAACTCGGCAGGGAAACTGACCTTGAACAGCACGTTTTCCATCACATAGCTACCCAGGGCCTGCGGCACGCGCAGCTCTTGCTGCCCGGCAGGCTTGAGCGCCAGGTCCTTGTTGGTGTGGCTGAACAGCACATCGTAGAAGCCCCACTGCGGCGCGGTGAGCACGCCAGGCACGCCCATCTCGCCACGCAGGGCGATATCGGCCAGGCGCACGCCACGGCTGGAAGCGTCACCAGCGGCCCACGATTTGCGCGAGCCAGCGTTGGGTGCATGGCGGTAGGTACGCAGCGCCTGGCCGTCGACGAAGGCATGGGAAAGAGCGCTCAGCATCTGCTCACGGTTGGCCCCCATCAGCCTGGCACACACCGCGGTTGAGGCCACCTTGACCAGTATCACGTGGTCGAGGCCAACGCGGTTGAAGGCGTTTTCCAGCGCCATCACGCCCTGAATCTCGTGAGCCATGACCATGGCTTCGAGCACATCACGCATCAGCAGCGGTGCCTCACCTGCGGCCACGTGCTTCTGCGACAGGTGATCGGCAACGGCCAGGATTCCGCCAAGGTTATCCGAGGGATGGGCCCATTCGGCGGCCAGCCAGGTATCGTTGTAGTCCAGCCAGCGCACCGTGCAGCCGATGTCCCAGGCAGCCTTGACCGGATCGAGGCGGTAGGCGGTGCCGGGCACGCGGGCGCCATTGGGCACCACGGTGCCTTCCACCTGGGGGCCTAGCAACTTGGTGCATTCGGGGAAGCGCAGGGCCAGCAGGCCGCAGCCGAGGGTATCCATCAGGCAGTTGCGCGCGGTATCCAGGGCTTCGGCGGATTCGACCCGATACGTGAGGGCGTAATCGGCGAGGGTTTGCAGCACCCGGTCGTAGTCCGGGCGGGCGTTGAGGTCTACGTTGGCGCTCATATCCAGCTCCCTTCAGAATTGCCGGGGCTGCGTTGCAGCCCTTCGCGGGCTTGCCCGCTCCCACAAGTACACCACAGCCTTCGAAACCTGTGATTACCTGTGGGAGCGGGCAAGCCCGCGAAGGGGCGCAAAGCGGCCCCAACTCACTAAAGCCGAGCGCCAGTGGTGCGTTAGAAGCTATCGCCAGGCACGCGAACCCAGCCCTCCATCAGCACGCGAGCACTGCGGCTCATGATTGCCTTGGTCACTGTCCATTCACCATTCACCTGGCGCGCCTCGGCCCCCACCCGCAGGGTGCCCGAGGGGTGGCCGAAACGCACGGCGCTGCGCTCGCCCCCGCCTGCGGCGAGGTTGACCAGCGTGCCCGGAATGGCCGCCGCGGTACCGATGGCCACCGCGGCCGTCCCCATCATTGCATGGTGCAGCTTGCCCATCGACAAGGCCCGTACCAGCAGGTCGATATCACCTGACTGCACCGCTTTGCCACTGGACGCAGTGTAGGTGCTCGGCGGCGCGACGAAAGCCACTTTCGGCGTGTGCTGACGCCCGGCAGCCTGGTCGACGTTGTCGATCAGGCCCATTCGCACGGCACCATGGGCGCGAATCGTCTCGAAGCGCAGCAGCGCCTGTGGGTCGCCGTTGATGGCGTCCTGCAGTTCGGTGCCGGTGTAGCCGATATCCGCCGCATTGACGAAGATGGTCGGGATGCCGGCATTGATCAGGGTCGCCTTGAACGTACCGACACCCGGCACCTCGAGGTCATCGACCAGGTTGCCGGTGGGGAACATCGCCCCGCCGTCGCCATCTTCGTCGGCCGCCGGATCGAGGAATTCCAGCTGCACCTCGGCGGCCGGGAAGGTCACCCCGTCCAGCTCGAAGTCGCCGGTTTCCTGTACTTCACCTTCGGTGATCGGCACATGGGCGATGATGGTCTTGCCGATGTTGGCCTGCCAGATGCGCACGGTGGCGATGCCATTGCGCGGAATGCGTGCCGGGTCGACCAGGCCGCTGCTGATGGCGAACGAACCGACCGCGGCGGAGAGGTTGCCGCAGTTACCGCTCCAGTCGACGAAGGCCTTGTCGATGCTGACCTGGCCGAACAGATAGTCGACGTCGTGCTCAGGCTTGATGCTCTGCGACAGAATCACGGTCTTGCTGGTGCTCGAAGTGGCACCGCCCATGCCGTCGATCTGCTTGCCGTAAGGGTCGGGGCTGCCGATCACCCGCAGCAGCAGTGCGTCGCGGGCCGGGCCGGGGATCTGCGCCTGCTCGGGCAGGTCTTGCAGGCGGAAGAACACGCCTTTGCTGGTGCCGCCACGGATGTAGGTGGCGGGGATTTTTACTTGCGGTACATGAGCCATGTTCAATTCCTGTCTTGCGCACCCCCTGTGGGAGCGGGTTCACCCGCGAAAGCGTCCGATCAGAAAACAATGTTGTATCTGCTGACGCATTCGCGGGTAAACCCGCTCCCACAGAGGACCGCGCTGCTCTTGATTAGGCGGTCGCTTCGAGGAAGTCCTGGGCGAAGCGTTGCAGCACCCCGCCGGCCTCGTAGATCGACACTTCCTCGGCGGTGTCCAGGCGGCAGGTCACCGGTACCTCCAGGCGCTCGCCGTTGGCGCGGGTAACCACCAGGGTCAGCGTCGCCCGCGGCGTACGCGCGCCCAGCACGTCATAGGTCTCGCTGCCATCCAGGCCGAGGGTCTTGCGGTCGGTGCCCGGCTTGAACTCCAGCGGCAGTACGCCCATGCCCACCAGGTTGGTACGGTGAATACGCTCGAAGCCTTCGGCGACGATCGCCTCGACACCGGCCAGGCGCACACCCTTGGCCGCCCAGTCACGGGACGAACCCTGGCCGTAGTCGGCACCGGCGACGATGATCAGCGGCTGCTTGCGCTCCATGTAGGTCTCGATCGCCTCCCACATGCGGGTGACCTTGCCTTCCGGCTCGATACGCGCCAGCGAGCCCTGCTTCACGCTGCCGTCTTCCTTGCGCACCATTTCGTTGAACAGCTTGGGGTTGGCAAAGGTAGCGCGTTGGGCGGTCAGGTGGTCGCCACGGTGGGTAGCGTAGGAGTTGAAGTCCTCCTCCGGCAGGCCCATCTTCGCCAGGTACTCGCCGGCAGCGCTGTCGAGCATGATGGCGTTGGACGGCGACAGGTGGTCGGTGGTGATGTTGTCCGGCAGCACTGCCAGCGGGCGCATGCCGCGCAGGGTCCGTTCACCGGCCAAGGCACCCTCCCAGTATGGTGGGCGGCGGATGTAGGTGCTCATCGGGCGCCAGTCATACAACGGCGCCACCTTCGGCCCACGGTCTTCCTCGATGGCGAACATCGGGATGTACACCTTGCGGAACTGCTCCGGCTTGACCGCGGCACGTACCACGGCGTCGATTTCTTCGTCGCTGGGCCAGATATCCTTGAGGCGGATTTCCTTGCCATCGACCACGCCCAGCACATCCTTCTCGATGTCGAAGCGGATGGTACCGGCGATGGCGTAGGCCACCACCAGTGGCGGCGAAGCGAGGAACGCCTGCTTGGCGTACGGGTGGATGCGCCCGTCGAAGTTGCGGTTGCCCGACAGCACGGCGGTGGCGTACAGGTCACGGTCGATGATTTCTTGCTGGATCACCGGGTCCAGGGCACCGGACATGCCGTTGCAGGTGGTACAGGCGAAGGCGACGATGCCAAAGCCGAGCTGTTCCAGCTCCTTCTCCAGCCCGGCCTCTTCCAGGTACAGCTGCACGGCCTTGGAGCCAGGCGCCAGAGACGACTTGACCCACGGCTTGCGGGCCAGGCCCAGCTTGTTGGCATTGCGCGCCAGCAGGCCTGCGGCAATCACGTTGCGCGGGTTGCTGGTGTTGGTGCAGCTGGTGATGGCAGCAATGATCACCGCGCCATCTGGCATCTGCCCTGGCACTTCTTCCCAGCTGCCGGCGATGCCTTTGGCCGCCAGGTCGCTGGTGGCGACGCGGGCATGCGGGTTGGACGGGCCGGCCATGTTGCGCACCACGCTCGACAGGTCGAAGCTCAGGGTGCGCTCGTAGACTGCGCCGCCCAGGCTGTCGGCCCACAGGCCGGTGGCCTTGGCATAGGTTTCCACCAGTTTGACCTGTTGCTCTTCGCGGCCGGTCAGGCGCAGGTAGTCGATGGTCTGCTGGTCGATGGCGAACATCGCCGCAGTGGCGCCATATTCCGGGGCCATGTTGGAAATGGTGGCGCGGTCGCCCAGGGTCAGGGCACGTGCACCCTCGCCGTGGAACTCCAGGTAGGCGCCGACGACTTTCTGCTTGCGCAGGAATTCGGTCAGGGCCAGCACCAGGTCGGTGGCGGTGATGTTCGGCGCCAGCTTGCCGGTCAGCTCGACGCCGACGATTTCCGGCAGGCGCATCCACGAGGCACGGCCGAGCATCACGTTCTCGGCTTCCAGGCCACCCACGCCGATGGCGATCACGCCCAGGGCGTCGACATGCGGGGTGTGGCTGTCGGTGCCGACGCAGGTATCCGGGTAGGCCACGCCACGGTCGTTGTGGATCACCGGCGACATCTTCTCCAGGTTGATCTGGTGCATGATGCCGTTGCCCGGCTGGATCACGTCGACGTTCTTGAACGCCTTCTTGGTCCAGTTGATGAAGTGGAAGCGGTCTTCGTTGCGGCGGTCTTCGATGGCGCGGTTCTTTTCGAAGGCCTGCGGGTCGAAACCACCGCACTCGACGGCCAGCGAGTGGTCGACGATCAGTTGCACCGGCACCACAGGGTTGACCTGGGCCGGGTCGCCGCCTTTGTCGGCAATGGCGTCACGCAGGCCGGCGAGGTCGACCAGTGCAGTCTGGCCGAGAATGTCGTGGCACACCACGCGGGCCGGGAACCACGGGAAGTCGAGGTCGCGCTTGCGCTCGATCAGCTGGCCCAGCGAGGCGTCGAGGGTAGCCGGGTCGCAGCGGCGCACCAGGTTCTCGGCGAGTACGCGAGAGGTGTAAGGCAGGCCATCGTAGGCGCCGGGCTTGATGGCCTCGACCGCCGCGCGGGCATCGAAGTAGTCCAGGTCGGTGCCTGGCAGGTGCTTGCGGAATGCAGTGTTCATATCGTTATCAGGCTCGGTCACGGTACGGTCGTGGATAGCTTTCTAGTTGCAGCCCTGTGTCAGCTGTTCCGGCCTCATCGCCGGCAAGCCGGCTCCCACAGGTATTGCACTGCTCCTGAGGCTGGTGCAGTCCCTGTGGGAGCCGGCTTGCCGGCGATGAGGCCGGAACAGACCCCCACAGGTACGGCCTGTCAGCGCTGTTCGATCGGCACGAACTGGCGCTGCTCGACGCCGACATACTCGGCGCTCGGGCGGATGATGCGGTTGTTGGCACGCTGTTCGAAGACATGCGCCGCCCAGCCGGTCAGGCGCGAGCAGACGAAGATCGGGGTGAACAGCTTGGTCGGGATGCCCATGAAGTGGTACGCCGAGGCGTGGTAGAAGTCGGCGTTGGGGAACAGGCGCTTCTGCTCCCACATAGTCTTGTCGATGGCTTCGGAGACCGGGTACAGCACCTTGTCACCGACTTCGTCGGCGAGCTGTTTCGACCAGCCCTTGATCACCTCGTTGCGCGGGTCGGACTCTTTGTAGATGGCATGGCCAAAGCCCATGATCTTGTCCTTGCGCTCGAGCATGCGCAGCAGCTCGGCAGTGGCTTCCTGCGGGCTCTGGAAGCGCTCGATCAATTCCATCGCCGCCTCGTTGGCACCGCCGTGCAGCGGGCCGCGCAGCGAGCCGATGGCAGCGGTGACGCAGGAGTACAGGTCGGACAGGGTCGAGGCACAGACGCGAGCGGTGAAGGTCGAGGCGTTGAACTCGTGCTCGGCGTAGAGGATCAGCGACACGTTCATGACCTTGACGTGCAGCTCGCTCGGCTTCTTGCCGTGCAGCAGGTGCAGGAAGTGGCCACCGAGGGTGTCTTCGTCGCTGGTGCAGTCGATACGCACGCCATCGTGGGTGAAGCGGTACCAGTAACACATCACCGCCGGGAACAGTGCCAGCAGGCGGTCGGTCTTGTCACGCTGGGCCTCGAAGGTCAGTTCGGGCTCCAGGGTACCCAGCACCGAGCAACCTGTGCGCATCACGTCCATCGGGTGGGCGTCACGCGGGATGCGCTCGAGCACTTCCTTCAGGGCTTGCGGCAGGTCGCGCAGGCCCTTGAGCTTGCGCTTGTAGTCGGCCAGTTCGGCTTTGCTCGGCAGCTCGCCGTACAGCAGCAGGTAGGCGACTTCCTCGAATTCGGCACCGGCTGCCAGGTCACGCACATCGTAACCGCGGTAGGTCAGCCCGGCACCAGCCTGGCCCACGGTCGACAGCGCGGTCTGGCCGGCCACCTGGCCGCGCAGGCCTGCGCCACTGAGTACTTTTGCTTCGGCCATGGTGTTTCTCCTTTCTTGAACTTGTTATGGAAATCTAGCTGGCTAATCAGTTTTGCCTGTGCCGGCCCCTTCGCGGGCAAGCCCGCTCCTACAGGGACGGTGTGGCACTCTATGCCTGTGGGGTCCCTGTGGGAGCGGGCTCACCCGCGAAGAGGCCAGCCGCTCCAGCGCAAATCTTTGACCTTCAGCCCTTCTTCTGGGCAAACAGCGCATCGAGGCTCTGCTCGAAGGCGTGGTAACCAATGGCATCGTAGAGCTCCATGCGGGTCTGCATGGTGTCGATCACGTTCTTCTGCGTGCCGTCGCGGCGCAGCGCGGTGTACACGTTCTCGGCTGCCTTGTTCATGGCGCGGAACGCCGACAGCGGATACAGCACCAGCGACACGTCGACCGAGGCCAGCTCCTCGGTGGTGTACAGCGGCGTGGCGCCGAACTCGGTGATGTTGGCCAGGATCGGTGCCTTCACCCGGTCGGCGAAGGTCTTGTACATCTGCAGCTCGGTGATGGCTTCCGGGAAGATCATGTCGGCACCGGCCTCGACGCAGGCGGCGGCGCGGTCCAGGGCGGCGTTCAGGCCCTCGACGGCCAGGGCGTCGGTACGCGCCATGATCACGAAGCTGTCATCGGTACGGGCATCGACTGCGGCCTTGATGCGGTCGACCATTTCCTGCTGGCTGACGATTTCCTTGTTCGGGCGGTGGCCGCAGCGCTTGGCGCCAACCTGGTCCTCGATATGGATGGCGGCAGCGCCGAACTTGCTCATCGAGCGCACGGTGCGGGCGACGTTGAAGGCAGAGGCACCGAAACCGGTGTCGACATCCACCAGCAGCGGCAGGTCGCACACGTCGGTGATGCGGCGCACATCGGTGAGTACATCGTCCAGGCCGCTGATGCCCAGGTCCGGCAGGCCCAGCGAACCGGCGGCGACGCCGCCACCGGACAGGTAGATGGCCTTGAAGCCGGCGCGCTTGGCCAGCAGGGCATGGTTGGCATTGATGGCGCCAACCACCTGCAGCGGATGTTCAGCGGCAACGGCGTCGCGGAAACGCTGACCGGGGGTGCTCTTCACAGTCATTTCTCACCTCGTGGGCTGTTGTTGTGGGCGTCCAGATAGTGACGCTCGATATTGCGCTTGGACGCGCCGATGTGGCGGCGCATCAGGAGTTCGGCCAGCTCGCCGTCACGGTCGGCGATGGCATCGAGAATGCGGTGGTGTTCGGCAAAGGCCTGGCGCGGCCGGTTGGGCGTGGCGGAAAACTGGATGCGGTACATGCGCACCAGCTGGTACAGCTCGCCGCAGAGCATCTTGACCAGGGTCTGGTTACCGCTGCCCTGGATGATCCGGTAATGAAAGTCGTAGTCGCCTTCCTGCTGGTAATAGCCCAGGCCGGCCTGGAACGCGGCATCGCGCTCGTGGGTGTCGAGCACCCGGCGCAGTTCGTCGATGTCGGCCTGGCTCATGCGTTCGGCGGCCAGGCGGCAAGCCATGCCTTCCAGCGATTCGCGAATTTCGTACAGCTCGATCAGTTCGGCATGATTGAGCGACACCACCCGCGCCCCCACATGCGGCACGCGCACCAGCAGGCGCTGGCCTTCGAGGCGGTGGATGGCCTCGCGCAGCGGCCCGCGGCTGATGCCATAGGTACGCGCCAGCTCCGGCTCGGAAATCTTGCTGCCGGGGGCGATATCGCCCTGGACGATGGCCGCCTGGATGCGCCGGAAGACGTTTTCGGACAAGGTTTCCGTTTCGTCTGTCAGCACCGGGCTGGGGGTGGATAGGTCCTGCATATTGTCGACACCTTGAAAATCTCTTTGCCAGAAATTAGCGAATTAGACCGAAGCAGTCAAAGACAAAATCAATATTGTCGACAATCGTCTGAGAACGAACTAATGCCAGCCCGGTGCTGTCAGATCGCGCACCGCTGGCGTCAAGGCGCCGGCGTGATAGAATGCCGCGCCTCCGATGGAGTATGGATAGCCTGTCTGTCATCCATTCATGCTGTTGACAGATTAACGAGGAAGCTTGCGCAGTCGCTGCCAGTCGCCTTGCCCTGAACACGGCTCTGAACATGGCTTTGAAAACAGCCCCGAACCTTGCACTGCACCGCGCCAGGAATATGAGACTTACACCCGCATCATTGCTGCTCTGCCTCACCCTGCTGCCGGCCCTTGGCCAGGCCGCAGGCAAGACCGTGTACGGTCTCAACGAATATGCACGCCTGGGCGACCTGGACCTGGAAGTGGCCGCCAAGCTCGACACCGGCGCCAAGACCGCGTCGCTCAGCGCCCGCGACATCAAGCGCTTCAAGCGCAACGGCGAAAGCTGGGTGCGCTTCTACCTGGCCATCGACGCCGCCCATTCGCACCCCATCGAACGCCCGCTGGCACGCGTAAGCAAGATCAAGCGCCGGGCCGGCGACTATGATGCCGAATCGGGCAAGGCCTACACCGCACGCCCGGTCATCGAACTTGAAATCTGCATGGGCCAGGCCATGCGCACCATCGAAGTCAACCTCACCGACCGCAGCGCCTTCCAGTTCCCGCTGCTGATCGGCTCCGAGGCGCTCAAGCACTTCGACGCGCTGGTCGACCCAAGCCTTAAATACGCGGCCGGCAAACCTGCCTGTGCCACCGACGCTCCCAAAGCAGAGTAATCCCGATGCGCTCTCTTACCCTCCATCTGAAAGTCCTGATCACCGTGCTGGTGCTGTTGGGCGTGGCGGTCACGGCTTATCAGATCTTCGTACTCGGCATCCCGGTAACCGAGGATGAAACCGACGACCTGTGGAATATCGACGCCAAGGTCGAGTTCGTGGCCAGCACCAAGGACCCGGTCAAGGTGCAGATGTTCGTGCCACCGCTGAACCGCGACTACGTCAGCCTCAACGAGAGCTTCATCTCCAACAACTATGGGGTGAGCGTCAACCGTGCCGACGGCAACCGCAAGGTTACCTGGTCGGCCCGCCGCGCCAGCGGCAATCAGACCCTCTACTACCGCCTGGTGCTGACCAAGCGCTACAGCAACGAAAAGACCACGGTCAAAGGCCCGACCTTCCGTGACAGCCTGGCAGTGGAAGGCCCCGAGAAGATCGCCGCCGAGGCCCTGATGGCGCCGATTCGCCAGCACTCGGCCGACGTAGAG
The DNA here is from genome assembly GCF_001586765.1 of Pseudomonas sp. ABFPK. Lineage (NCBI taxonomy): Bacteria > Pseudomonadati > Pseudomonadota > Gammaproteobacteria > Pseudomonadales > Pseudomonadaceae > Pseudomonas > Pseudomonas sp. ABFPK. Next base: position 17,559 of record NZ_LQXW01000018.1, read on the forward strand.
ACCTTCGTCAGCGAGACCATCAAGCGGGTCAACAACCTCAACGACGACAACGTCAAGCTGCTGCTGGCCGGCGACACCTCGGCCATGAAGAAGGCCCAGGTCATCGACCTGCTGCTGTCGATCGCCCACGTACCGATGGAGAAGGTGCACACCATTCGCCTGGTGGCCGACACCCCGCAAACCCCGGAACTGTGGCTGCGCAGCTTCAATGGCACCGACTGGCTGTACTTCAACCCCGACACCGGCGAGCAGGGCCTGCCCAGCGATCGCCTGCTGTGGTGGACCGGTGACGACAACCTGATCACCGTCGATGGCGGCAAGAAGGCCAACGTTACCTTCAGCATGAACAACAGCGAGATGAACGCCATCCGCCTGGCCAAGCTGACCGACGAGAATACCGACGCCGATTTCCTCGAATATTCGCTGTACGGCCTGCCGCTGCAGACCCAGCAAACCTTCATGATCATGGTGATGATCCCGATCGGTGTGCTGGTGATCCTGGTGCTGCGCAACCTGGTCGGCCTGCAGACCCTGGGTACCTTCACCCCGGTACTGATCGCCCTGGCCTTCCGCGAGACCCAGCTGGGCTTCGGTATCGTGCTGTTCACGGTAATCACCGCCCTGGGCCTGTCGCTGCGCTCGTACCTGGAACACCTGAAGCTGCAGATGCTGCCACGCCTGTCGGTGGTACTGACCTTCGTCGTGGTGCTGATTGCCGCCATCAGCCTGTTCAGCCACAAGCTGGGCCTGGAGCGCGGGCTGTCGGTTGCGCTGTTCCCGATGGTGATCCTGACCATGACCATCGAGCGCCTGTCGATCACCTGGGAAGAGCGTGGCGGCGGCCATGCCATGAAGGTTGCCATCGGCACCCTGTTCGCCGCTTCCCTGGCGCACCTGTTGATGATGGTGCCGGAGCTGGTGTACTTCGTGTTCACCTTCCCGGCCGTGCTGCTGATCCTGGTGGGCTTCATGCTGGCAATGGGTCGCTACCGCGGCTACCGCCTGACCGAGCTCGTGCGCTTCAAGGCATTCCTGAAGAAGGCTGACGCCTGATGTTTGGCCTGATCAAGACGTGGAAAGCCCTGGAGGCCCGGGGCATCATGGGTATCAACCGGCGCAACGCGGACTACGTGCTGAAGTACAACAAGCGCCACCTGTACCCGATCGTCGACGACAAGATCATCACCAAGGAGCGCGCGCTGGCGGCCGGCATCCATGTGCCGGAAATGTACGGCATCATCGAGACCGAGAAAGAGATCGAGAAGCTCGACCAGATCATCGGCGGGCGCAACGATTTCGTCATCAAGCCGGCGCAGGGCGCTGGCGGTGACGGCATCCTGGTGATCGCCGACCGCTTCGAGGACCGCTACCGCACGGTGTCCGGCAAGATCATCAGCCACGAGGAGATCGAGCACCAGATCTCGAGCATCCTCACCGGCCTGTACTCGCTGGGCGGCCACCGCGACCGCGCACTGATCGAGTACCGGGTCACCCCCGACCAGATCTTCAAGAGCATCAGCTACGAAGGCGTGCCGGACATCCGCATCATCGTGCTGATGGGCTACCCGGTGATGGCCATGCTGCGCCTGCCGACCCGCCAGTCCGGCGGCAAGGCCAACCTGCACCAGGGCGCCATCGGCGTGGGTGTCGACCTGGCCACCGGCGTGACCCTGCGCGGCACCTGGTTGAACAACATCATCAGCAAGCACCCGGACACCACCAACGCGGTGGATGGCGTGCAACTGCCGAACTGGGACGGCTTCATGAAGCTGGCCGCCGGCTGCTACGAGCTGTGCGGCCTGGGCTACATCGGTGTCGACATGGTGCTGGACCAGGACAAGGGGCCGCTGATTCTCGAGCTCAACGCCCGCCCCGGCCTGAACATCCAGATCGCCAACGACTGCGGCCTGACCCAGCGCACCCACGCCATCGAGGCGCACCTGGAAGCGCTGGCCAAGGATGGCATCAGCGAAGATGCCGAACAGCGCGTGCGGGTATCGCAAGGCTTGTTCGGGCACGTGCACCCGCGCTAGCAACCCGGGGGCCGCTTTGCGGCCCATTCGCAGCACAAGGCTGCTCCTACAGGTTTACGCTATCTCCTGTAGGAGCAGCCTTGTGCTGCGAATGGGCTGCAAAGCAGCCCCCGGCGCCAAACACAATGTTGAATGTCGCGCCCAGCGCTAGGCGCATTTCCTGCACAGGTCTACAATCGCCCTCCTCGCTTTTACATCGCCGTCCACACTGATGCCGACCTGTACGCTCCACCCCTTGCCCTACCAGCCCGTCCCTGCCGCCTATTTCGCCCGCCTGCGCCAGGCCCCCGGTGCGATCCTGCTGGACAGCGCCCGCCCCGGCGCCGAACGCGGGCGCTTCGACCTGCTCAGCGCCTGGCCGCTGCAACACCTGCAAGCGCAGCCCGACGAAGATGGCCGCACCTTCCTCCAGCGCCTGCGCGCCGGCCTGGCACGACTGGGCCATGCACAGTTGCCCGCAGGCAGCGAGCTGCCGTTTGCTGGCGGCCTGATCGGCTACCTGAGCTATGACTTCGGCCGCCGCCTGGAACACCTGCCCAGCCTGGCCGTGGACGACCTTGGCCTGCCAGACGCGCAACTGGGCCTGTATGCCTGGGCGCTGGTGACCGACCACCAGTGCGCGACCAGCCAACTGGTGTTCCACCCGAGCCTGCCGGGCAGCGAACGGGAACGCCTGATCGCCCTGTTCGAAGGTGTCGACAACGCGGAAAGCGGCAGCTTCCAGCTACTCGCGCCGATGACCGGCGACCTGCAGCCCGAGCAGTACAAGGCCGCCTTTGACCAGGTGCAGCGCTACATCCAGGCCGGCGACTGCTACCAGATCAACCTTACCCAGCGCTTCCGCGCGCCCTGCCAAGGCGACCCGTGGCACGCTTATCAGGCCCTGCGCAAAGCCTGCCCCACCCCCTTCTCCGGCTACCAGCAGCTGGCCGACGGCAGCGCCCTGCTGAGCTTCTCGCCCGAACGCTTCATCCGCGTCAGCCAGCGCCAGGTGGAAACCCGGCCGATCAAGGGCACCCGCCCGCGCGCCAGCAACCCGGCAGAAGACATGCGCAATGCCGAGGAGCTGCTGCACAGCCCCAAGGATCGCTCGGAAAATTTGATGATCGTCGACCTGCTGCGCAACGACCTGGGGCGTACCTGCGAGATCGGCTCGGTGAAGGTGCCGGAGCTGTTCAGCCTGGAGAGCTACCCCAACGTGCACCACCTGGTCAGCAGCATCACCGGCCAGTTGGCCAGCGACAAGGACGCCCTTGACCTGATCGGCGACAGCTTCCCCGGCGGTTCGATCACCGGCGCCCCGAAGATCCGCGCCATGCAGATCATCGACGAACTGGAGCCGGCGCGGCGGGCGCTGTACTGCGGCTCACTGGTCTATGTGGATGTGCGCGGTGAAATGGACAGTTCGATTGCCATTCGCAGCTTGCTGGTCAAGGGCGGACAAGTCAGTTGCTGGGGCGGCGGCGCGGTGGTGGCCGACTCCGAGTGGCAGGCCGAATATGAAGAGTCGATTGCCAAGGTGCGGGTGTTGATGGAGACCTTGCAGGGCTTGTGATCGGCGGCGCCTGCTTCGCGGGCTCGCCCGCTCCCACAACTGGCAGATGTGCGCTGTACCTGTGGGCGCAGGCGTCACCGACTCCAGGCCCGCCTAACCCGGCATTTTTTGTTACCATCACCTCACTACGAGCGCACAGCGCCACAGCCAAGATGGAAACCGCCTGATGAGCCAACCCTTCGACGTCGCCGCCCTGGCCGCGACCTATGCCAACAAGTCCCCGCAGGACATCCTCAAGCTTGCCTTCGAGCACTTCGGTGATGACCTGTGGATCTCCTTCAGCGGCGCCGAGGACGTGGTGCTGGTGGACATGGCCTGGAAGCTGAACAAGCAGGTCAAGGTGTTCAGCCTCGACACCGGCCGCCTGCACCCGGAGACTTACCGGTTCATCGACCAGGTCCGCGAGCAGTACAACCTGCCGATCGAAATCCTCAGCCCCGACCGCGCCAAGCTCGACCCGTTCGTCAAGGAAAAGGGCCTGTTCAGCTTCTACAAGGACGGCCACGGCGAGTGCTGCGGCATCCGCAAGATCGAGCCGCTGCGCCGCAAGCTGGCCACGGTTAGCGCCTGGGCCACCGGCCAGCGCCGCGACCAGAGCCCGGGCACCCGCAGCCAGGTGGCTGCAGTGGAAATCGACAGCGCGTTCTCCACGCCCGAACGCACCCTGTACAAGTTCAACCCACTGGCGCAGATGACCAGCGAGGAGGTGTGGGGTTATATCCGCATGCTGGAGCTGCCGTACAACAGCCTGCACGAGCGCGGCTTCATCAGCATCGGCTGCGAGCCCTGCACCCGCCCGGTGCTGCCAAACCAGCATGAGCGCGAAGGGCGTTGGTGGTGGGAAGAGTCGACGCAGAAGGAATGCGGGTTGCACGCGGGCAACCTGATCAGCAAGGCATAAACAGCTGGGCCGTTGTGGGAGCGGGTTCATCGAGGCGTCGAACCGCCGCGAACACCGGCGAAGCCGGTGCCATACACCGCGTCGCCTTCTTCGCGGGTAAACCCGCTCCCACAGGGGCCGTCAGGCCCCTGCAATTCCGGATCAGTGCACCGGCAGCTCGACGCCTTCGAACAGGTCTTCCAGCTCCTGCTTGTTGTGGCACTGGATGGCCTTGGCCATCACTTCACGGGTCAGGTGCGGGGCGAACTTTTCAATGAAGTCGCACATGAAACCACGCAGGAAAGTGCCGCGACGGAAGCCGATCTTGGTAATGCTGGCTTCGAACAGCTCGCTGGCATCCAGGGCCACCAGGTCGCTGTCGAGTTTGGTGTCCACCGCCATCTTGGCGACGATCCCCACGCCCAGCCCCAGGCGCACATAAGTTTTGATCACGTCGGCGTCAGCCGCGGTAAACACCACTTTCGGCGTGAGGCCGCGGTGGTTGAACGCTTCGTCCAGCTTCGAACGCCCGGTGAAACCGAACACGTAGGTAACGATCGGGTATTCGGCGACCGCTTCCAGGGTAAGCTTTGGCAGCTTGGTCAACGGATGGCCCTGCGGCACCACCACGCAGCGGTTCCACTTGTAGCACGGCATCATGATCAGGTCGCCGAACAGCTCCAGCGCCTCGGTGGCGATGGCAAAGTCGACCGTACCGTCCGCGGCCATTTCGGCAATCTGCATGGGCGAACCCTGGTGCATGTGCAAGGACACTTCCGGGTACTGCTTGATGAAGTTGCTGATCACCGGCGGCAAGGCATAACGCGCCTGGGTGTGGGTGGTGGCGATGGACAGCGTGCCTTTCTTCTCGTTGGAGAACTCCTGGGCAATCTGCTTGATGCTTTCGACCTTGCGCAGGATTTCGCCGGCGGTATTGATGATGCGCTCACCCGCCGGGGTAACGCGGGTCAGGTGCTTGCCGCTGCGGGCAAAGACTTCAACACCAAGCTCATCCTCAAGCAGGCGGATCTGCTTGCTGATACCTGGCTGGGAGGTATACAGGCTCTGCGCCGTCGCGGAGACGTTGAGGTCATGGTGCGCCACTTCCCAGATGTAGCGCAGTTGTTGAAGCTTCATAGGTTTCCCTCGGTTCAGCGATGAGTCCGCGGCAGCAGGCGGCGACGATATATAACTATATTAGTGGTTCTGGAAATAAATCTAGAACTATTTTGTTACATACCACCCCGAAATGGCCTACGGCCATCTTCATGCTTTCCTACGCCCCAAATGCTGCGCCAGCGGCACCATGTATACCGGTACCGGCGACAGCTGCAGCAGCCGTACCGCCGTGCGCCCCAATGGAACATCCACGCCGGCGCCGGTACTGTGGCTACCGAAAATCAGCAGATCGACGCTCAGCCGCTGTGCCTGGTCCAGGATCACCTGCGCTGGGTCGCCCTGGCGTACCCGCACTGCCTTGATCACTGCCAGGTCAGCCTCCTCGCCAAGTTCGTCGCGAAAGTTTTCCAGCACACGCTGCTCGATATTGGCCATCACCGTATTCACCCCCTGGCTGTGCAACTGGTCGAGCGTCTGTTCATCGAGGTAGCTCTGCAGGAGAGATTCAGCGAACTGGCCCATGGGCTCCACCGCATGGATCACATACAACTCGGCGCCAAATGTGCGCGCCAGCGCCAGCGCGTGTTGCATGACAAAAGGGGCGTAGACACCGAGGTCGGTGGCATACAGCATGGAGTGGATCATTCGACCTCCTCGACTGCCGCTGCGGCAGAGCAAGCTTCAGCTTAGCAGCGCGCCGGACGCACGCTTTGCCGTCCGGCGCGCTGCCGATGCGGGCTGGAGCGCCCCGACGGGGCCAGAGCCACCCTCAGCGGGGCTGTTCGCCCCGGTCGATGAAAGCCAACGCCTGGTACAGCATCTCCATGCGCGGCAAGCGGCAGCCTGCCGCACGCGCCCGTGCCAACGGCTCGCCATAGATGGCCTGCAGCTCCAGCGGGCGCTTGTGGACATGGTCGTGGTACATGCTGGGCCAGTAGTCGGGCATGCGCTCGGTCACCTGGAACAGGTGCTCGGCATACCCCTCGGGCAACACATGGCCACATGCCGCCGCGCCTTGTACTACCTCCGCCATCAAGGCCTGGATCAGGGCACGGCCATTACTGTCGGCCATCAACGGCGTGGTGCTGGCTCCGAGCAGCACCGACAGGCCGTTATAGGGTACATTCCATACCAGCTTCTGCCAGCGTGCCTGGGCCAGGTCGGGCATGGCCTGCGAGTCGATGCCCGCAGCCCGGAACAGCTCAGCACCTTCATTGACCAGCGCGGCACCGCCATCGTTTGCCGGCCCGCTGTGGTAGCCAAGGTTGACCGCGCCCAGGGCCTGGTGGCGGATCACGCCGGGCGCCTGGCGGTTGACGCAGATGAAACACAGGCCGCCGAGCAGGTGCATGTCGCTGCGCAAGGCCGGGCGCAACTGCTCCTCCACGCCCAGGCCGTTCTGCAGCAGCACCACCTTGGCGCCCGGTGCGGCCGCCTGCACGATCAGCGGCGCCAACTGGTCATTGCTGGTGGCCTTGGCACCCACCAGCAGCCAGTCGCAGGGCGGCATGCCGGCGGCACTGGAATAGGCCTGCACCTTTATCTGCAGTTTGCCATGCTCGGCACTTTCCAGGGTCAACCCCTGCTCGCGGACAACCTCGTACTCGCTGCGCAAAAGAAAATGCACATCGAAGCCGGCCCGGGCCAGCATCAACCCATAGAAGCCGCCGATGGCGCCACTGCCGATGATGCCGATACGTGGTGTGTGCGGGTGCATGCCGATCTCCTGGTAAAAGTCAGCCTTCTTTTTACACAGGTTGCGCGGCGCTGGGCAGCCCATGCACGGCAAACACCTGCCATCTCGGAAAAACCCCACACGGACTGGGCCCAGCCCATTGTCGCGCCACCTGTAACGCGCTAAGGTTCGGCTCCCCGCTGCGATTATTCTTGCTGCTGGGCCGCACGGGGATAGTTGGCGGCCGGCACCCGTGACCTGACGAGTAACACGATGGCTGATTTACCGATCGATGACTTGAACGTTGCCTCCAACGAGACCCTGATCACACCCGATCAGCTCAAGAAGGAAATCCCCCTCAGCGCCAAGGCCCTGCAGACCGTGACTGCCGGCCGTGAAGTGGTGCGCAATATTCTCGACGGCAAGGACCATCGCCTGTTCGTCGTGGTCGGCCCTTGCTCGATCCACGACATCAAGGCCGCCCACGAGTACGCCGAGCGCCTGAAAGTGCTGGCCGAGGAAGTGTCCGACACGCTGTACCTGGTCATGCGCGTGTATTTCGAAAAACCGCGCACCACCGTCGGCTGGAAAGGCCTGATCAACGACCCGTACCTGGATGACTCGTTCAAGATCCAGGATGGCCTGCACATCGGCCGCAAGCTGCTGCTGGACCTGGCCGAAATGGGCCTGCCGACCGCCACCGAAGCGCTCGACCCGATTTCCCCGCAGTACCTGCAGGACCTGATCAGCTGGTCGGCCATCGGCGCCCGTACCACCGAATCGCAGACCCACCGCGAGATGGCTTCGGGTCTGTCCTCGGCAGTCGGTTTCAAGAACGGCACAGACGGCGGCCTGACCGTTGCCATCAACGCCCTGCAGTCGGTATCCAAGCCGCACCGCTTCCTCGGCATCAACCAGGAAGGCGGCGTGTCGATCGTCACCACCAAGGGCAACCCGTACGGCCACGTGGTACTGCGCGGCGGCAACGGCAAGCCGAACTACGACTCGGTCAGCGTCGCCCTCTGCGAACAGGACCTGGCCAAGGCCAAGATCAAGGCCAATATCATGGTCGACTGCAGCCACGCCAACTCCAACAAGGACCCGGCCCTGCAACCACTGGTGATGGAGAACGTTGCCAACCAGATCCTCGAAGGCAACCAGTCGATCATCGGCCTGATGGTCGAGAGCCACCTGAACTGGGGCTGCCAGTCGATTCCGAAGAACCTGGACGAGCTGCAGTATGGCGTGTCGATTACCGATGCCTGCATCGACTGGTCGGCTACCGAGAAGACCCTGCGCAGCATGCGTGCCAAGCTTAAGGATGTGCTGCCGCAGCGTAAGCGCGGCTGATGCAATAAAAGAGCGGGGCCGCTTCGCGCCCCATTCGCGGCACAAGGCCGCTCCTACAGGGTTATGCGATTTCCTGTAGGAGCGGCCTTGTGCCGCGAATGGGGCGCGAAGCGGCCCCGCTCTTTTTTACAGAATCAGACCTTGCTCGAATGCCGCTGCTGGCGCTCCATGTAGCGTTCCACGTACGAGCAGGACGGAATCACCGTGTAGCCCATCTGCTCAGCATACTCCAGGGCCCGCTCGGTCAGGGCGGCAGCAATCCCGCGGCCGCGCAGGGCGTTGGGTACGAAGGTGCGATAGATGTCCAGCGTCTGTTTGCCCAGGTCCATGTACGTCAGATAGGCACGATGACCGTCCACGCTGGTCTCGAACTGATGACCGGCCTGGTCATGATGGATGGTCAGCGCTTCGCTCATCACTACTCCTCGCAGGTCTTCTCGGCAGACCCATACCTTAACCGATGGTGGTTTATCCGGCACAGAATCCTCTACGCCACCTGTTGCCCACTTCGACCACTGGACGATTGCAATCGTTCGGATCTTCCGGCACTCACAAGATAGTAGGCGCCGCAGGCAGGATTGCTCAAGGTGGTGGCGGTTAAAAATGGCGAAAATGCAGCCAAATGCCATTCTTGACCGCACGCCCTGCAGCAACCGGATGTACTAGGGCTTAAGACGCTGGCAGACAGTTAGAGTCACCCTTAGTTCAACAAAAAAGTTCCTGTACTACAGTCGCTTGCGAGCCCTGCACGTTTTTTTCACGGAGCGTGCCGCAAATCTTGTCGAAAAGGCGTCAAGCAACATTTTTTTTGCAGTTCTTGCGCTTAGTCAGTTTACTTACTACAAGTAATGGGTACTATGTACGCCGGCCAGTTTCTCTTTTCCGAGAGATGGCTATTTAATAGAAAGTCCTTGAAGGGGAACACGATGAACAACGTTCTGAAATTCTCTGCTCTGGCTCTGGCCGCAGTTCTGGCTACCGGTTGCAGCAGCGTATCCAAAGAAACCGAAGCTCGTCTGACTGCGACTGAAGACGCAGCAGCTCGCGCTCAAGCTCGTGCTGACGAAGCCTACCGTAAGGCTGACGACGCACTGGCAGCCGCTCAGAAGGCTCAGCAGACCGCTGACGAAGCCAACGAGCGCGCTCTGCGTATGCTGGACAAAGCCAGCCGCAAGTAATAATCCTCACGGATTGTTATGAAGCCGACCCACTTGTGGGTCGGCTTTTTTATTGCCTGCGCACAAGGCAAACGCGCCAGGCAGAAACGAAAAGGCCTGCACTAAGGCAGGCCCGGGTGTGTCGCAATTACCTTACTGCAGTTCGGGTGGAATGCTCGAAACCATCGGCGCACCACCCTGGTTTTCGGTCGGTACGGCAATTTCCACCGGCATGCCATCTTCCGCGGCCACCACATCACGCACCATGTCCCAGTTCATGCGTAGGTTATTGGCCAGGTCTTCTCGCTTGAGCAAGGCATTGATAACAGCAGTGTGTTTATCGACCACCGACGGATTACCCTGGTCGTCCAGCGGCGTGTGCGCCTCCAGATAGACCTTGCCACCACTGATACCGAACTTGTAGGGCTCGTTGATGATGCGCACCGGCGTACCCACCGGCACCATCTTCGACAGTTCCAGCACGTTGTTGTTGAGCATGCGGAAGCAACCGTGGCTGGTACGCATGCCAATGCCGAACTTCTTGTTCGAACCGTGGATCAGGTAGCCCGGCACGCCGAGGGTGAACTTGAACGGCCCCAGCGGGTTGTCCGGGCCGGCCGGCACCACGCTCGGCAGGATGTCGCCGTCTGCCGCGTGCTCGGCACGGATGGACGCTGGCGGGGTCCAGGTCGGGTTTGGCGTCTTGGCGGTGATCTTGGTATTGGCGATCGGCGAACCCCAGCCTTCACGACCGATGCCCAGCGGGAATGTATGCACCACGTTCTGCCCTTTCGGGAAGTAGTACATACGGTATTCGGCCAGGTTGATGACGATACCCTCACGCGGGCCAGGCGGCAGGATGTAGCGGGTCGGCAGGATGATCTCGGTGCCGGCACCTGGCAACCACGGGTCCACGCCCGGGTTGGCGGCGATCATTTCCAGGTAGCCGAGGTCGTTGGCAGTGCCGATATCGGCAAACGTGTCCTCGTACTTTGCCTTGATCACATGCACCTGGCCGATGATGTCTTCACCGGGTGGTGGCAGTGGCAGCTCCAGCGCAGCAGCGGGGCCTGCTACCAGCAGGGCGGCCAGGGACAGGCTACGGGTGACGGCAGGAAAGCGCGGCAACATCCGGTAAATCCTTCGAAAGGTGGGTCAAGAGAATCGATTGTACACCCGCGCCGATGCAAGCGGGAGGCATTGGCGCCATGCAAGCGTTTCAGATGATGAAAGGTGCGGCGTTCAGCCGCCCTGCAGCTCCGGCCACACCGGGCGCATGCCGCGCCGCTGGGCATCGAGGATGGCGCGGCACAGGTCGCACAGACGACCGTCGCGGTAGATCGAGCGCGGCACCCCCGACCAGCGCGGTTGCGCCGGCAGCAGGCCACCGCACAAAGTGCGGTCGGCCGGTACGCCCAGCTCCAGCTGGCGGGCCACGAGGTGGACGCGGATTTCCTGGCAGGCGAACAGGTCGAGCTGCTCATCAGGCTCGATCAGTTGGTAGGCATACAGGGACCAGGCAGGGCGCGGCATCGGTGGCACTCGAAACGGGGGGCGCAACATTAGCCGAAAGCCGGCGCCGTTTAAAGCGTCACAGCAAGGGTTTTATCGCCGGCCAGGCATTTTCCAGCAGGCGCTGCTGGGCGGCCTGGGCCGGGTGAATGCCATCCGCCTGCATCAACTCAGGCACGCCCCCTACCCCGTCGAGGAAAAACGGCACCAGCGGCACCTGTTTTTCCGTCGCCAGCTGCTCATACACCTGGGCGAAGGCGGTTGTGTAGCGCACGCCATAATTGGGTGGCAGGCGCATGCCCAGCAGCACCACCTTGGCACCGGCCTTGCGCGAGCTCTCGATCATCGAGGCAAGATTTTGTTGCAATTGCGCTGGCGGCTGCCCACGCAGGCCATCGTTGCCGCCCAGTTCCAGTACCACCAGGCTCGGTTTGTGCGCTGCAAGCAGCGCCGGCAGCCGCGCCTGGCCACCTGCACTGGTGTCGCCGCTGATCGATGCATTGACCACCTTGTCGTCGAAACCTTCGTCCCGCAGGCGGGTCTGCAACAGGGAAACCCAGCCCTGGCGGGTATCCAGGCCAAAACCGGCGCTGATACTATCGCCGACAACCAGCAGTGTTCCCGCCGCCGCGCTCTGGGCCAGGCAATACAGGGCCAGACCGGCACTCAACCACCACACTCGCATCGGATTCTCCATGGGCCCCAGCATTCTCGTTGCGCAGAACCTTAGCAAAGTGGTCCCCAGCGCGGAAGGTGACCTGACCATCCTGCACGCCCTGTCCCTCGACCTGGCCCAAGGCGACAGCCTGGCCATCGTCGGCGCCTCGGGTTCGGGCAAGTCGACCCTGCTTGGCCTGCTCGCCGGCCTCGACCAGCCCAGTGCCGGCAAGGTCATCCTTGCTGGCCACGACCTGGGGCCGCTGGATGAAGACCAGCGCGCGCGGGTGCGCGCCGAACATGTGGGTTTCGTGTTCCAGTCGTTCCAGTTGCTCGACAGCCTCAATGCCCTGGAGAACGTCATGCTGCCGCTGGAGCTGGATGGCCGCCGCGATGCCCGCGAACACGCGCGCACCCTGCTCGAACGGGTCGGTCTGGGCAAGCGCCTGAGCCACACTCCGCGCCAGCTTTCGGGCGGCGAACAACAACGGGTGGCCATCGCCCGCGCCTTCGCCGCGCAACCGGCAGTGCTGTTCGCCGACGAACCCACCGGCAATCTCGACAGCCACACCGGCGAGCGCATCAGCGATCTGCTGTTCGAACTGAACAAGGAGCGCGGCACCACCCTGGTGCTGGTTACCCATGACGAACGCCTGGCCCGGCGCTGCCGCCGCCAGATTCGCCTGGATGCGGGCCGCCTGGTGGCCCCGGCGGAGGCCTGATGACCCACATGCCGCTGTCCCGCCTGTGCGGCCTGGCCCTGCGCCAGTTGCTGCGCGACATTCGCGCAAGCGAAGTGCGCGTGCTGTTCTTCGCCCTGCTTGTGGCGGTCGCGGCCAGCACTGCCATCGGCTATTTCGGTGCCCGCCTCAACGGCGCCATGCAACTGCGCGCCAGCGAGTTCCTTGGTGCCGACCTGGTGCTGCAGGGCAGCGCCCCGGCCCGCGACCAGCAGATCGAGGCCGGCAAGGCGCTGGGTCTGCGCCACGCCCAGGTCGTCGAGTTCACCAGCGTGGTCGGCGGCGACAACGGCATCCAGCTGTCCAGCGTCAAGGCTGCCGACGGTGCCTACCCATTGCGCGGGCAAGTGCGCAGTGCTGCGCAGCCCTATGCCACAGAAACCCCGGGCGGCGGCCCGGCACCTGGCGAAGCATGGGTCGAACCACGCCTGTTGGCGGCATTGGGGCTGAAGGTTGGCGACAGCATCGACGTGGGCATGAAGACGCTGCGCATGAGCCGCGTACTGACCTACGAACCGGACCGCGCCAACAACTTCTACAGCCTTACCCCACGGGTAATGATGAACCTGGCCGACCTGCAAGCCACCGGCGTGATCCAGCCGGGCAGCCGGGTCACCTACCGCGACCTGTGGCGCGGTGATGCCGAAGCGCTGGCCCAGTACCGCGGGGCACTGAAAAAGGACCTGGCCGCCAACCAGCGCCTGCGCGACACCCGCGACGGCAACCAGCAGGTCGGCGGCGCGCTGGGCAAGGCCGAGCGCTACCTGAACATGGCCAGCCTGGTGGCGGTGCTGCTGGCAGGCGTTGCCGTGGCCCTGTCGGCTAGCCGCTATGCCGCACGCCGCCTGGACGCCAGCGCCCTGCTGCGCTGCCTGGGCCTTTCGCGCCGCCAGGCACTGGGCCTGTACTGCCTGCAGCTGGCCATGCTCGGCCTGGTCGCCGCGCTGGCCGGCGCCCTGCTCGGCTGGTTGGCGCAACTGGGCCTGTTCCGCCTGCTGCATGGCCTGTTGCCAAGCGTGGTGCCTGCAGGCGGCATCGTCCCAGCCCTGGCCGGCATCGCTACCGGGCTGGTAGCCCTGGCCGGTTTCGCCCTGCCGCCAATTGCCGCGCTGGGCCAGGTACCGCCGCTTCGCGTGCTGCGCCGCGACCTGCTGCCGATACCGCCCAGCAGCTGGCTGGTGTACGGCGCGGCCCTGTTTGCACTAGGCCTGATCATGTGGCGCCTGAGCCTCGACCTGCTGCTCACCTTCGCCCTGCTCGGTGGCGGCCTGGTCGCCGCGCTGCTGCTCGGCGGCCTGCTACTGCTCGGTTTGCGCAGCCTGCGCCAATTGCTGGCCGGGGCACCACTGACCTGGCGACTGGGGCTGGGCCAACTGCTGCGCCACCCCATGGCCGCTGCCGGCCAGGCCCTGGCCTTCGGCCTGATCCTGCTGGCCATGGCTCTGGTCGCGCTGCTGCGCGCGGAACTGCTCGACACCTGGCAAGCGCAGTTGCCCAAGGATGCACCCAACCATTTCGCCCTGAACATCCTGCCGGATGATCGTGAGCCCTTCGCCCAACACCTGCAGCAGGTCAATGCCACCTCGGCGCCGCTGTACCCGGTGACACCCGGCCGCCTGGTAAAAATCAACGAGCAACCGGTGCAGCAGGTGGTCAGCAAGGACTCGGCAGGTGAGCGCGCCGTGCAGCGCGACCTCAGCCTGACGTGGGCGGCCGAGCTGCCCGAAGGCAACGCACTGACAGGCGGCAACTGGTGGCAGGCGTTGCCCGCCGAAGATGAAATCCCCGGTGTGTCGGTGGAGGCGGAACTGGCCAACAGCCTGAAGCTGCAACTGGGCGACCTGCTTACCTTCGACATCGGCGGCCAGCAACGCCAGGCACGGGTCAGCAGCCTGCGCAGCGTGCACTGGGACAGCTTCCAGCCGAACTTCTACATGATCTTCCAACCCGGCACGCTGCAGGGGCTCCCGACCACCTACCTGACCAGCTTCTATCTGGCACCGGGCCATGACCTTGATGTGGTGGCGCTGTCACGGGCATTCCCGGCAGTGACCATCCTGCAGGTGGACGCCCTGCTCGATCAGCTGCGCAGCATCCTCGCCCAGGTGACCCTGGCGGTCGAGTATGTGTTGCTGTTCGTGCTGGCAGCCGGGCTGGCGGTGCTGTTCGCTGGCTTGCAGGCGACGCTGGACGAGCGCATCCGCCAAGGCGCCTTGCTGCGTGCGCTGGGCGCGGCGCGGCCATTGCTGGTCAAAGCGCGGCGGATCGAGTTCGGCTTGCAGGGTGCGGCCAGCGGCTTGCTGGCGGCGGTAGGGTGTGAGCTGATTACCTTGGTGCTGTACCGCTATGCCTTCGACCTGCAATGGAGCCCGCATGTGTGGTTGCTGCTGTTGCCCCTGGCAGGGGCGCTGCTGGTGGGTGGTGCGGGGGTGCTGGGGACGCGACGGGCGTTGAATGCGAGCCCGTTGGCGGTTTTACGCGAGAGTTGATGACAGCCTGTGCCGGCCTTTTCGCGGGTAAACCCGCTCCCACAGGTCCGACACAGGTTTCAAGGACTGTGGTGAACCTGTGGGAGCGGGTTTACCCGCGAAAGGCCGGCACAGGCAACATCACATCACTGCCCGTAGCTGATGCTGTTCACATACCAGGTCGCTTCCCCGGTAGGCGTGTGCACCACCACCTCATCACCCTCCTCCTTCTTCAGCAGGGCACGAGCCATGGGCGAGTCGATCGAGATGTAGTCATTGCGCCCATAGATCTCGTCATACCCGACAATGCGAAACTTCATGGTCTCGCCATCGTCGTTCTCGATCTCCACCCAGGCACCGAAAAACACCTTGCCCTCCTGCTGCGGCGAGTAGGCCACCACCTTCACATCTTCAAGACGCTTGCGCAGATAACGCACCCGACGGTCGATCTCGCGCAGCAGCTTCTTGTTGTACTGGTAGTCGGCATTCTCGCTGCGGTCGCCCAGCGAGGCCGCCCAGGTAACCTTCTGGGTAATCTCCGGGCGGTACACCCGCCACAGGTGGTCCAGTTCTTTCTTCAGCGCCTCATGGCCTTCCGTGGTGATGATATTGGTACTCAACAGCGCGCTCCTCAGCGGCGGGTAATCAGGCCTTGGCGCGCGATACGGGTGAGGTGGCCGATGATATCGGCGGCCTCGTCCGGCGCCGGGGCCTGGATCACGGCCAGGTCGAAACGGTCATTGCCATACTGCGCGAGGTGGCAGCCGGTATCGGCGAACTGGATCAGAAAGGCACGCGCCTGGCCCTTGCGCCTGGACAGGCCTTCAAGGTGACGCAAAAGAGTGGGTTGATGCTGGCCGCCGAGCAGGATGCGCGGTGTGCGGGACGCCTGGCTGGCAGGCAAGGGGCTCAAACAGACACTGGTACGTGGGCAACTCATGGAGCTTCTCTCCGCCTCGCGAATCCCGCTGGGCAGCGGTGGGAGGCGTCACCGAACCAGCGCTTTAGCGGTATTTCGGATGACCCGGAGAGGGGCTTTCCTGCGCCCCGCAAGTAGCTGTTTAAATCGGCGCAGACGGTATGCTAGAGCTACAAGCGGCAAGATACAAGCCTCAAGCCGAAAGTGATCGGCCTAAGGCTCGTATCTTGGCATTTGCGGTGTATCAGCGGGCGATCAGGCGGTCCAGCGAGAAGCGGCCAGCGCCTTCGATCAGCACCGCGACGGTGCCAGCCAGCAGGGCCAGGCCAAACTCATAGCCGTTGTTGGACATGAACAGGCCGTTGCCGATGTGCACCGAGAGGATCGCCACCACCAGGGTTACCGCCAGCACCAGGGCCGCCGGGCGGGCCAGCAGGCCGATCACCAGGGCCAGGCCGCCGAAGAACTCGGCACTACCAGACAACAGGGCCATCAGGTAACCCGGGGCCAGGCCGATGCTCTCCATCCACTGGCCGGTGCCTTCCAGGCCATAGCCACCGAACATGCCGAACAGTTTCTGCGCACCATGGGCAATGAAGATGATGCCGACCAGAATACGGATGACGCTCAGGCCAGCGCCGGCGCGGGTGGAGAACAGAGCGTTGAGGGTAGCGTTGTTCATGTCGAAGACTCCTTGAAGCGAGGAAAGTTGTGTTGGGATGGGCGCCATCATAATCGATCTAATAGATATGAAAATCGCAAAAAACCCAACATAACAATCGACAAAATCGATTTGTTAGCGCTTAGCTACGCGCTCCAGCGCAGCACGTTCCCGATTGAACGCTACAAAGTACTTGTTGACGCTGTTGACGAAGTTGACTGGCCCCATGCCCACCTGCTCCATGGCAATGCGTTCGGTCTGGAAGAACCACTGGTCGCCATTCAGCCCGCGACGCCGCGCCTCCGCACGCATGGCCTGGACCCGCTCGGGCCCCAGGTTGTAGGCCGCCAGGACGAAGGCCATGCGCTCGCGCTCGTTAATCTTGGGGCTGGCAAAGAACTTGCGCCGGATCAGCGCCAGGTAACGGGCGCTGGCCTGGACATTGCCATCCACCGAGGCGGTGTTGCTCACCCCCACGCGCTGCGCCGCCGAAGGGGTGATCTGCATCAGGCCATGGGCCCCTCCGGTGCCGCGCGCTGCCGGGTTGAGCGTCGACTCCTTGAAGGCCAGCGCGGCCAGGTTGAGCCAGTCGATCTGCTGCGCCTCGCCGTGTTTCTGCAGCACCCCCCGCAGCGCGGTGAGGCGCTGGCGATTCTTGCGGACCAAGGGGTCGTGCACCCGGTACTGGCGACGGTAGATGCGCTCGAACGCGGCGTCCTGGTTGTCCGGCGCCCGGTAGCCCTGCAGAAAGCGATCGACCGTGGCCAGCAACTGCGGCGCATCGCGCCCCACATACCAACGCATGGCTTGCGGCGCCCCCAGTTTTACGCGGCTGTCCAGCCTCAGGCGCGGCATCACCCGGGCCCAGCGCCGGGCGATCGGCTGCTCGACCACGGTCAGGTGATAGATGCCGGCCTGGACCATTTCCAGCACATCTTCCACCGCCAAGGTCGAGTCGACCCACTCCACCTTGATCGGCGCGCGCTTGCGCAGCGCCAGCTGCTGGTTGACCTGCTGGATTAACGGGCCGGCCGCGCTGGCGCTGGTCAGGGCCACGGTACGCCCGGACAACTGCTCGACATGGCTGAAACTGCGCTCGCCCTTGCGCCCCACCAGCAGCAGCGGCACCTGGTCGAGCACTGGTGCGCTACTGCTGACCCCGCGCACCACGGCGGGGTCGAGCAGCTCGCCCGGCGCGGCCAGGTCGCCCTCGCCACGGGCCAGGGCGCCCAGCAACTGCTCCTTGGCCCGCGGGATCAGCTTTAGCTGGATCTCCTGGCCATCGTCGGCGCGGGCATTGAGGTAATGCTCCAGGGCACGCAGGCGGTAGTATTCAATACCGACCGGCTCGCCCTTGACCTCACCGGAGCTGTTGCGGCTCTGGTTGACCAGCACCCGCAGCACCTGGCTGGTGCGAATCTGTTGCAGGTCACGGACCTTGGCAGGCGCGATGTTCTGCTGCGGCCCCGGCGCGCGCGCATGGGCAGGCCCGGTCAGGGTCAGCCCAAGCGTCAGCAGGAAAATGAGCCAGCATCGCTGCATGCGAAAACGTGTCCGTTGTCGGTGGGCGGCATCCGTGGGTTGTGCCGCCAAGAGAAATGACGGCAAAAGACCACGGCAACAGCATGAAGTTCTTGGCTTTTTCAGAAAAACAAGGTTTTTGCTATGCTGGCCGTCCCGCGGCACGAGGTAGCACCATGCAACTGATCGATATCGGCGTCAACCTGACCAACAGCAGTTTCCACGACCAGCAGGCGGCAATCGTCGAGCGCGCCCTTGAGGCCGGGGTCACGCAAATGGTGCTGACGGGCACCAGCCTGGCGGTCAGCGAACAGGCGCTGGAGCTGTGCCAGCAACTGGATGCGAGCGGCGCGCACCTGTTCGCCACGGCAGGCGTACACCCTCATGATGCCAAAACCTGGGATGCCGGCAGCGAGCGCCAGTTGCGCCAGCTGTTGAGTGAACCACGTGTACGCGCCGTGGGTGAATGCGGCCTGGACTTCAACCGGGACTTCTCCCCTCGCCCGCTGCAGGAAAAAGCTCTGGAGGCACAACTGGCACTGGCTGCCGAGCTGCGTCTGCCGGTGTTCCTGCACGAACGCGACGCCAGCGAACGCCTGCTGGCGATCCTCAAGGATTACCGCGACCATCTGACCGGCGCAGTGGTGCACTGCTTTACCGGCGAGCGCGACGCGCTGTTCGCCTACCTGGACATGGACCTGCACATCGGTATTACCGGCTGGATCTGCGACGAACGCCGTGGCACCCACCTGCATCCGCTGGTGGGCAACATTGCCGAGGGGCGGCTGATGCTGGAGAGCGATGCGCCTTACCTGCTACCACGCAGCCTGCGGCCCAAGCCGAAGAACGGGCGCAACGAACCAGCGTTCCTGCCAGAGGTGTTGCGTGAAGTGGCCTTGCACCGGGGTGAGTCGACCGAACACACGGCGGCACATACCACGGCAACGGCGCGGGCGTTTTTCCAACTCCCCTGAACCCGACGCGACCCTTTGTAGGAGCAGCCTTGTGCTGCGAAGAGGCCATAACAGCTACTACATTCGGTTGGCCTTACCTGGCCCTTCGCAGCACAAGGCTGCTCCTACACGGGCTTGTGCTTGGTGTTGATATGCATCAACAAACTCCATGGCGCACGCAGGCACAATGATGGCACCTTGCCAATATTGTTCCCGCTCAACTCAGAGAAGACCTGCCCATGGGTGCCTGGCTTAGCAATGTTTCCCTGAAGTACAAGTTCTGGGCCGTCAACGCGGTGGCCTTTGTCACGACCTTGCTGCTGGTGCTCTATGCCGTGCACCTGGAGCAGCGCGCCCGCGCCGAGGCCGCGCAGGCCCAGGCGGCCGCGCAGGCGCAACTGCTTGCTGCCTGGCCGGCCGGCCAGCCGCTGCCCCGCCCGGCCAACGTCATCAGCTGGTCAGCCGGGCAAACGCCCACCTTCGCGGGCGAACCCCTGGAGGCCCTGCGCAATGCCCAAGGCTGGGTCGAACTGCCTGCCGCCCGACTCTTGGGCAACAACCCGCTACAGGGCGCGCAGGTACTACGCAACGGTGATCAGCAAATGGCCGTGCTGGCCCAGTCGCCAAGCCTGCGCCAGGTGTTCTTCGACCGATTCAGCAACTACGCGGTATGCGTACTGATCCTGATGCTGGCCATGCTCGGCGCCTCGCAGTTGCTGATCCGCTTCCTGCTCAGCCAGCTCAACACCCTCAAGGATGTGATGCTGCACGTGGAAAAGACCGGCGACCTGTCGGCACGCGTGCCGTTGGCCTGTGGTGACGAGGTCGGCCAGATGGCCGGGGCCTTCAATGCCATGCAGGCGACCTACCACCGGGTGGTCAGTACTGTCGCCCACACCGCTGCGCAACTGGACTCCGGTGCCGCGCGCCTGGCCGCGAGCATGAGCGACGTGCGCCACGGCATGCTCGGCCAGCAGAGCGAGACCGACCAGGCCGCTACCGCCATCAACGAAATGTCAGCAACGGTGCACCACATCGCCCAGCATGCCGGCGCCACCCGTGACCTGTCACAAACAGCCGACGCCCTGGCCGGTAGCGGCCAGGAGGTGGTCAGCCGGGTACAGGACTCGATCTCCGGGCTGTCCAGCGGCGTGCAGCAAACTGCCGAGATGATTCGTCAACTGGCCGAAGACAGTCAGAAGATCAATGGCGTGGTCAGTGTGATCCACAGCATCGCCGAGCAGACCAACCTGCTGGCGCTCAATGCCGCCATCGAAGCTGCGCGCGCCGGCGACCTGGGCCGCGGCTTTGCCGTGGTGGCCGATGAAGTGCGCAACCTGGCCAAGCGCGTGCAAAACTCCACCGACGAGATCACTACCATGGTTTCGGCCCTGCAGTCGGGCACCCGGGATGCAGTGGAGTTCATGCAGGAAAGCTCGTACAAGGCCGACGACTGCGTCCGCCAAGCCCAGGAGGCCGGCGAAGCACTGGCCGAGATTACCGGTGCCGTGGCGCAGATGCGCGAAAGCAACACCCAGATTGCCGTGGCAGCCGAGCAGCAAAGCCAGGTGGCCGAGGAAATGAACCGCGCCGTGGTGAGTATCCGCGATGTCACCGAACAGACCGTGCAACAGACCGTGGGCTCGGCAACCACCAGCAGCGAACTGGCAACCCTGGCCGGTGAACTGAACAAGGCCATTGGCCAGCTCAAGCTATAGTCACCATAGCCAGCCTCGATTGGCCCCCGCCTGGGGGGCGCACTAAGCTTTGGGCATGACCGAGAGGAAATGCCCATGAGCAAACGCCTGCCCAACCTGCCCGCCTGGCAATGGCGCGGCTACCACCACAACCACCGCCACCCGGCCAACCTGGTGCTGCACCTGATCGCCGTGCCTTTGTTCATCCTTGGCACGTTGCTGATTCTGTCCGGCCTGTTCGGTCTGGACCTGGGCCAGATTGCCGTTGGCATCATTGCGCTGATCGCCGGCCTGGGCCTGCAACGCCAGGGCCATCGACTGGAAGCCGAGCAACCCGAACCCTTCGCCAACCGCAAGGATGCCGTGCAACGCCTGCTGACCGAGCAGTTCATCACGTTTCCGCGCTTCTTGCTGAGCGGGGCCTGGTGGAAGGCCTGGCGGGAACGACACAAGCATCGCCATTGATGCTCCAATCACGCGCAATCTTTTGTAGGAGCGGCCTTGTGTCGCGAAAGGGCTGCGCAGCAGCCCCGGATTTACAGCTTCGCCGCGAGGATTGCCGGGGCCGCTTTGCGGCCCTTTCGCGACACAAGGCCGCTCCTACAGGAAAGCGTGCAGGCCTGCAGGTATCTGCTAGGCAAACACGGTAACCGTCTGCCGGCTCAAGGCCAGCAACTCGCCCTGCGCCGTCCTCAACGCAGCGGCAGCGTGCCCGTAACCATCCCGCGCGTGCTCGGTTTCCACGCAATAACGGCACCAATCCAGGGTCGACAGCTGCGCCCTGGGCTGCATGAATTCGATGGTCCAGGTCAACGTGCTGCCGGCAGCCGGCTGCTTGAGAAACGGCATCAGGCTTGGCGGCCAGGCATCGACCAGCGCCAGCAGGTGCGCCTCGTTGACCGGTTCTTCGGCCACCCCGCGCAAACGTACCCAACCGCCCATTTGCCGCGACTGATTGCCACTGAACGGCAATCCACCCACCGCCCAGCGCAAGGCCACATGCTGCATGAACTCCGGAGTAACGCCTTTGATATGGGGTAGCTCGGGAGCTGCATCGTCGAGCGCTTTCATTTCCTCGGCCGGCAAGGCTGGCACATCGACCACCGACGGCCGCCCTGCACCGAAATTGCCCTGCACCAGCGTCACTACCTGGCCGTGTTGAACAGCACGGCCCAGCAAGGTGCTGACAGCCTTGCCTTCACGCAGCACCTCTACATCGAAGCGGATTGGCACATCTGCCGCGGCTGGCGCCACAAAGCTGATGGCCAAAGAACGCACGGGGCGGTCATCGGAGATTTTCTGGCGCATGGCTTCATACACCATGGCCGCCATCAGCCCGCCAAAGGCGGCGCGCCCCTGGGCCCAGTTTGGCGGGACACATACAGCTTCGGGGTTGGCCCGCACGGCGTCGAGCAGTTGGTTGAAATTCATTGGCCGGCTCCTGCCTGCTGCGAATAAGGTCTGCCCATCCTAGCCAGCAAACCCATGCCGATCAGCCCGCATTTCGGTCATTTTTCGGGCTTTCGCCGCGCCAACGCCTGCTGCAGTGCATCCAGCGTCGCATCCGAATGGCGCTCGGCCTCATGCAATTCCTGCTCCCAGGCGACCCTGCACGGCGCCAGGTCGGCATGCTCGCGCGCCTGCAGCAGCCATTGCAGGCGATCATGCCAGTCACCCAGGTCGCCCTGGGCCTGCTTCAGCAAGCGCCGCAACTGCTTGCCCGCATGGTCGAGCTGCGGATAGGCCTCATCGCCATAGCGCGCACGCTTGATCAGCAAACGCAGGCGGTGGCGGTCGTGGGCCGGGTCCTGCAGCGCCTGGTACAATTTGCGCCACTGCTTGCCCAGGCGTTTGTCGATGCGCTTTTCCAGCGCCTTGACCAGGCCCTCGCGACCGGCTGCACGCATGAACAGCGGAAACGCGTCGACAATCGCGAGCACCCGCGTCAGCTCGGGGCTGGCGGCAACACTGGCGAATGTCCTGGCACGCCCTTCCAGGCGCCGCTGCCCGGCCTCGGCAAAACCATGCCCGATCAATTCGGCCGCCAGCACCTCACGGTCGCGCAACGGCGTGGTGAGGGCACCCAACGACCTGGCGGCCTCCTCCAGCTGCTCCACCCCCGGCAGCCCTCGCAGCGGCCGCAGCAGGCTGCGCAGGCGCCGCAGGGTGGTGCGCAGGTCATGCAAGGCCTCGCTGTCGGTATCGGCAGCCAGGCGCTCGCGGCAGGCCAGCAGGCGCACCTGCAAGGCCACTATCTGGGCAACCACATGATCGAGCATGGCAGACATTGAAAGACGCTCCTTGGTCAGCGCCCGGCGCGAGACTCACGAATGTAGAAACGGGCCTTTTCGGCTTTTCTGGTACAGCTTTCATAACCTTCGAACTGCTGTTGGGTCTTGGCACCGGTCAGCAGCGACAAGGCCTTGGAGTAGCTCACGGCACCGGCAAAGCCTTCGGCCTTGGCCAGGTCCAGCTCCTTCCAGGCGGCATCCAGTTGGGTTGCGCAACTCTCGCGGTAGGCCGTCTTGCCCGCGCAGCCAGCAAGGGCCAAGGCGATCAGTGGAAGGCAGATCCAGGCTTTCATCGGTAATACCTCAATGGAAAAAACATTGGCTGTTCGACGCCCCGGCAGCTGAAAAGTGCCCTGCCCAGCCAGCTTGGCCCAGCCAGTTTTATTACAGTAGCTCAGCACGATGCACATTGAAGCACAGGTGGCGATGGGTGCATTGTAGGACCATGGTTGCACTGGCCGGGGAATGTTCATGAGCAAACGCGTGGCACTGGTACTGGGATCGGGCGGAGCCCGGGGGTATGCACACATCGGCGTGATCGAGGAAATCGAGCGCCGCGGCTACGACATTGCCTGTATCGCCGGCTGCTCGATGGGTGCGGTGATCGGCGGCATTTATGCCGCCGGCAAGCTGGAAGACTACCGCAACTGGATCGAGAGCCTCGACTACCTGGATGTGTTGCGCCTGGTCGATGTCAGCTTTCGCCTAGGCGCAATTCGCGGCGACAAGGTGTTCGGGCAAATCCGCAAGATCGTCGGCGAGATCAACATCGAGGAATTGCGCATCCCCTACACCGCGGTTGCAGCCGACCTCACCAACCAGCAGGAAATCTGGTTCCAGGAGGGCTGCCTGCACCAGGCCATGCGCGCCTCGGCAGCCATCCCCAGCCTGTTCACCCCGGTGATGCAAGGCAACCGCATGCTGGTCGACGGCGGCATCCTCAACCCGCTGCCGATCGTGCCGGTGGTGTCCAGCCACTGCGACCTGATCATCGCGGTCAACCTCAATGCCACCAACCAGAAGCAGTACCAGCTACCGGTGATCGAACGCCCAGCGGCGTTCAAGATGCGCTTCGATGCGCTACTCAGTTCGCTGGGTTCGCGCTTGCCGTTCCGGCGCAAGCCGGCGGAGGAGCTGATACGCATCGAGCAGGAAATCGTCGCCGAAGGGCTGGCGCCGCCTAATCCGTGGCTGGCCGATGCCGCCAACCCGGAAGGCCAGCAACCGGCGGCGGCACCGGAGCGCGAGGGTGCGCCAAAGTCTGCGACCGGCTCGTTCATCATCGACAACGTGGGGCCCGCTTCGCTGCTGGACTTGATCAACCAGAGCTTCGAGGTCATGCAGACCTCGTTGGCACAGTACAAGATCGCAGGCTATCCACCGGATGTGCTGATCAACGTGCCCAAACGAGTGTGCCGGTTTTTCGAGTTCTACAAGGCGCCGGAGCTGATTGCCCTGGGGCGGGAGATTGCGCGGGATACGCTGGATATCCATGAAGGGGTGAAACGCTAACACGGCCTGTACTGGCCTCATTGCCGGCATCGACGTCAAGACATGCGAAGCACATGTAGGAGCAGCCTTGCGCTGCGAAGAGGCCATCAGGGCCGAAGAGAATCTATTGTTCTGCTGGCCTCTTCGCAGCACAAGGCTGCTCCTACAGGGGTATCGAACAGGCCTAAAGCGCGGCGATGAGCAACAGAAACGAAACAGGCCGCTCAAGGCGGCCTGTTCGTTCATGCATCCATCATCTTAGTAACGGGTGATGTCCGCCTTGGCTTCAAGTTGCTTGCGGTATGCCGCGAAGTCCTGCTGGCCAGCACGCGACGCGAGGTAGCGGCGGATCTGCTGCTTCTCTTCGTCGGTGGCAGCAGCGCCTTCGTTGACACCCTTGAGCTGCAGAACCACCAGGCTACCGTCACGCAGCACGACGCTGCCATAAACCGGCTTGTCCTTGGCCTGTGGCTTGCCCAGGCGGAACAGCGCCTGCAGCTCGGCCGGGTCGATACCGTCCTCCCCGCGGGTAACTGCTTCATAGGCCTTCCAGCCCTGCCCTTCGTGCACACTGCCAGCTGCGATGGAACCGTCACGCAGGCCGGCAATCAGCTTGTCCGCCTTGGCCTTGAGCTCGGCAGTTGCCTTCTCCTTGGCCAGGTGCTCGCTGATGTTCTTGGCCACGGCTTCCAGCGGCAGCTGCTCAGGCTTGCGGTGCTCCTTGACGCGCAGCACCACGGTGGTTTCCGGGTCGAGCTCGATGGCGGTGCTGTTGGCACCCTCCTCCAGCACTTCTTCGGAGAATGCGGCCTGCACGACCGAACGGTTGGCAGTGATGCCTTCGCCACCCTCGCGGCCGAACGCTGCGGAGGTTTGCACCTTCAGGTTCAGGTCCTGGGCCGGCTGGGCCAGGTCGGAAGCCTCGTAGGCAGCATCCTGCAGCTGCTTGCTGGCATCTACGTAACGCTGCTCGACCAGCGGGATCTTCAGGTCACGGGTCAGCTTGTCCTTCAGGCTGGCGAAGCTCGGCACTTCCGGCGCCTGCACGCCCAGCAGCTTGATAAGGTGGTAGCCGAACTCGGTGCGAACCGGCGCCGAGACCTGGCCGTCCTGCAGCTTGTACAGCGCATCCTCGAACGCCGGGTCGTAAACGCCCGGGCCGGCGAAGCCAAGGTCACCGCCGCTATTGGCCGAACCCGGGTCCTGGGAGAACTCCTTGGCCAGCGCGGCAAAGTCTTCGCCCTTGGCCAGGCGCTGCTCGATCTCTTCGGCGCGGGCCTTGGCCTGGGCGTCGGTGACCTTGTCGTTGACCTCGATGAGGATGTGCGCGGCATGGCGCTGCTCGGCGAGGTTGGCGATTTCCTTCTCATACTGGGCCTTGAGCTCTTCGTCGGTCACCTTGACCTGATCGAAGAACGCCGACTTCTTCAGCTCGATGTAGTCGATCACCACCTGGTCTGGCGACATGAACTCCTTGGCGTGCTGGTCGTAGTGCGCCTTGACCTCTTCATCGCTGACCTTGACCGCGGCCGGGTCGGCCTTGAAGGTCAGGGAAGCGAAGTCACGGGTCTGCTTCTCGAGGCGGGCAAAGGCATCGACCTGCTGGTCGGTCACGAAGCTGCTGCCGGCCAGGCCGGTGCGCAGTTGGCCGATGAGCATTTCCTCGGCGAGCATGTCGCGGAACTGCATGCGGCCATAGCCCATCTGGCGAATGACCTGGTCGAAACGGTCGGCACTGAATTTGCCGTCCACCTGAAACTCCGGCGTCTGCAGGATCACCTGATCCAGTGCGGCCTCGGAGAAGGCGAATTTGGCATCTTCGGCGCCTTGCAGCAGCAGCTTGCGGCTGATCAGGCCCTTAAGTGCCTCTTCGCGCAGCATTTTGTCATCCAGCAGCGCCGGGTCGAAATCCTTGCCCAACTGTTGCATCAGCTGACGGCGCTGCATGTCGGCCGCCTGGCTCAGCTCGTTCTGGCTGATGGTCTGGCCGTTCACCTTGGCGGCGTCCTGGCTATGGGTGGCGGCCTGGAAAATGGCTTCGAAGCCGGTCAACGCCATCAACACGACGATAAGGCCGATGATGGTCTTGGCAATCCAACCTTGTGAATTGTCCCTGATATTTTGCAGCATGCGTCCCCCAGAAACGGCTGTACCACTGCGTCGACAACCGCGGAGCGTGGGTAGAAACCTGATAAAAGAAAGGCGCATCCGAGGATGCGCCTTTTCTTAGCAAACGTGTCAGGCGGGAACGTTTGCGCCCCGCCATCACCGTGCTCGGACCTGGCCAGGCCGGGTCCGGCTGAAAGAGACGACTTAGTTGACGGCGTCTTTCAGGCCTTTGCCAGCCTTGAAGCCTGGAACCTTGGCGGCAGCGATCTTGATCGCGTTACCGGTTTGCGGGTTGCGGCCGGTGCGCTCTGCACGCTCCTTGACCGAGAAGGTACCGAAGCCAACCAGTACCACATCGTCACCTTGCTTCAGGGCGCCGGTGACGGATTCGATGACTGCGTCCAGCGCACGGCCGGCTACAGCTTTCGGGATGTCAGCAGATGCGGCGATAGCGTCAATCAGTTCCGACTTGTTCACTCTAAGTCCCCTTATTTCTCTATTGAGTTTGTTTCTAAGTATGTAATGAAAAGCTTATGAAACGTGCGCTGGGTGGCCTGATGACAATAGCGTGCCGCTTTATAGCAAGGCCCCGAAAAAACTGTCAAGGAAAGCCCCCCAGCCAAAAACTACTAGTGCGTGCTAATTCTTTCCTTAGCATCGCCGTCGCGCTTTTCATCTTTCGCGACAATCTCCGGAGCCACATCTGGCAAGGGCTCCGGGGCGTATTGCAGCGCAACTTGCAGGACTTCGTCAATCCATTTGACCGGTTTGATCTGCAGATCCTGTTTGATATTTTCCGGAATCTCCTTCAGATCGCGAACATTCTCCTCGGGAATGATCACCGTCTTGATCCCGCCACGGTGTGCCGCCAGCAGTTTTTCCTTCAACCCGCCAATGGCCAGCACTTGGCCACGCAGGGTGATTTCGCCGGTCATGGCCACATCGGCACGTACCGGAATCTGCGTCAGCGCCGACACCAGCGCGGTGCACATGCCGATACCGGCACTTGGGCCATCCTTCGGCGTGGCGCCCTCAGGCATGTGGATATGCACGTCGTGCTTCTCGTGGAAGTCGGCGGCGATACCCAGGCTGCGGGCACGGCTGCGCACCACGGTCTGCGCGGCGGTGATCGACTCGACCATGACGTCGCCCAGCGAGCCGGTCTTGATCAGCTGGCCCTTGCCGGGGATGACCACGGCTTCGATGGTCAGCAGTTCGCCGCCCACCTGGGTCCAGGCCAGGCCGGTAACCTGGCCGATCTGGTCCTGCTGCTCGGCCAGGCCGTAGCGGAACTTGCGCACGCCCAGCAGGTGCTCCAGCTGCTCGCTGGCTACCTTGACCTTGACCTGCTTCTGCCCGGTATGTTCCTTGACCACCTTGCGGCAGACCTTGGCGATTTGCCGCTCCAGGCCGCGCACACCGGCTTCGCGGGTGTAGAAGCGGATGATGTCGCGGATCGCCGAGACATCGACTTCCAGCTCGTCCTTCTTCAAGCCGTTGGCCTTGACCTGCTTGGGCACCAGGTACTTGACCGCGATGTTGATCTTCTCGTCCTCGGTGTAGCCCGGCAGGCGGATGACTTCCATCCGGTCGAGCAGCGCCGGCGGGATGTTCATCGAGTTCGAGGTGCACAGGAACATCACGTCCGAGAGGTCGTAGTCGACCTCCAGGTAGTGGTCGTTGAAGTTGTGGTTCTGCTCCGGGTCGAGCACTTCGAGCAGTGCCGAGGCCGGGTCGCCACGCATGTCGCTGCCCATCTTGTCGATTTCGTCCAGCAGGAACAGCGGGTTGCGCACCCCCACCTTGGTCATCTTCTGGATCAGGCGGCCAGGCATGGAACCGATGTAGGTTCGGCGGTGACCACGGATCTCGGCCTCGTCACGCACACCACCCAGGGCCATGCGCACGAACTTGCGGTTGGTGGCAGCGGCGATCGACTCGGCCAGCGAGGTCTTGCCGACGCCGGGTGGGCCGACCAGGCACAGTACCGGCCCGCGGATCTTCTTGACGCGCTTTTGCACGGCAAGGTACTCGAGGATGCGTTCCTTGACCTCTTCCAGGCCGTAGTGGTCGGCATCGAGGATTTCCTCGGCCTTGGCCAGGTCCAGACGCACCTTGCTCTGGGCCTTCCACGGCACCTGCACCAACCAGTCGAGATAGGAACGGACCACAGTGGCCTCGGCCGACATCGGCGACATCTGCTTGAGCTTGTTCAGCTCGGCCTGGGCCTTGGCCAGTGCATCCTTGGGCAGGCCAGCGGCTTCGATGCGCTTTTTCAGCTCTTCGACTTCGTTGTGGCCTTCGTCGCCATCACCGAGTTCCTTCTGAATGGCCTTCATCTGCTCATTCAGGTAGTACTCGCGCTGGCTGCGCTCCATCTGCTTCTTGACCCGACCGCGAATGCGCTTTTCGACCTGCAGCAGGTCGATTTCGGCATCCAGCAGCGCCAGTACGTGCTCGACACGGGTCGGCAGGTCGACGATTTCGAGAATTTCCTGTTTCTGCTCGATCTTCAGGGCCATGTGTGCGGCCATGGTATCGACCAGGCGCCCTGGCTCTTCGATGCTGTTCAGCGACGATAGCACTTCGGCTGGGACTTTCTTGCCCAGTTGCACGTATTGCTCGAACTGCGACAGCAGCGTGCGCACGAACACTTCCGACTCGCGCTCGGCGGCGTCGACTTCGTCGATCAGGGAAACTTCGGCACGGATGTGCCCTTCTACTTCGCTGAAACGCTCCACGGCGCCGCGTTGCTCGCCCTCGACCAGCACCTTGACGGTACCATCGGGCAGTTTCAGCAATTGCAGCACGGTGGCAACGGTACCGACGCGGTACAGGGCGTCTTCGCCCGGATCATCGTCGGCCGGGTTTTTCTGGGCCAGCAGAAGAATCTGCTTTTCGCCCGTCATCGCCGCCTCAAGGGCTTCGATGGACTTTTCGCGCCCCACGAACAGCGGGATGACCATGTGCGGGTAAACAACGACATCGCGCAATGGCAAAAGAGGCAAGTCGAGGGTGGTCTTCATGATTTCGCCTCTACAGCGGCCTTATGGCCGGAAACCGGTGGAAATGATGCTTGGACCTAATGTGGGGGCAGGCTTGGGAAATTACAAGCGCTAGCGCAGGAAAAGCAGAAAGGGGCCCGTAGGCCCCTTCTTGCTTGCAACCATCAACCGGCCATTACCTGGATCAGGCGTCCGGCGCGGCCTTGGCTTGCGGCTCGCTGTTTTCGTAGATCATCAGCGGCTGCGAAGTGCCATCGATGACGCTCTCGTCGATCACCACCTTGCTGACATCCTTCTTCGAAGGAATCTCGTACATGGTGTCGAGCAAAACGCCTTCGAGGATCGAACGCAGGCCACGGGCGCCGGTCTTGCGCTCCAGGGCCTTGCGCGCCACGGCCTTGAGCGCATCGCTGCGGAACTCGAGGTCGACGTTTTCCATCTCGAACAGCTTGGCATACTGCTTGGTCAGGGCGTTCTTCGGCTCGGTGAGGATCTGCATCAGCGCGGCCTCGTCCAGCTCGTCGAGGGTTGCCAGCACCGGCAGGCGGCCGACGAATTCCGGGATCAGGCCAAACTTGACCAGATCGTCCGGCTCGACCTCACGCAGGGACTCGCCAACCTTCTTGCCCTCTTCCTTGCTGCGTACTTCGGCGCCAAAACCGATGCCACCCTTGGTGGAGCGGTTCTGGATGACCTTTTCCAGGCCCGAGAAGGCACCACCGCAGATGAACAGGATGTTGCGGGTATCGACCTGCAGGAATTCCTGTTGCGGGTGTTTGCGGCCGCCTTGCGGCGGAACCGAGGCCACGGTGCCTTCGATCAGCTTCAGCAGTGCCTGCTGCACGCCCTCGCCCGATACGTCACGGGTGATGGACGGGTTGTCCGACTTGCGCGAAATCTTGTCGATCTCGTCGATGTAGACGATGCCCATCTGGGCCTTTTCCACGTCGTAGTCGCACTTCTGCAACAGCTTCTGGATGATGTTCTCGACGTCCTCACCCACGTAACCGGCTTCGGTCAGGGTGGTGGCGTCAGCAATGGTGAACGGTACGTTCAACAGGCGTGCAAGGGTTTCGGCGAGCAGGGTCTTGCCCGAGCCGGTCGGCCCGATGAGCAGGATGTTGCTCTTGCCGAGTTCGACTTCGTCACCCTTCTTGTCACGCTGGTTCAGGCGCTTGTAGTGGTTGTACACCGCTACGGCAAGCACCTTCTTCGCGCGTTCCTGACCAATGACGTACTGGTCCAGGATACCGCTGATTTCTTTCGGCGAAGGCAATTTGTGCGCGCTGCTCTCGGCCTGGGCTTCCTGCACCTCCTCACGGATGATGTCGTTGCACAGGTCGACGCACTCGTCGCAGATAAATACCGAGGGCCCGGCAATCAGTTTGCGCACTTCGTGCTGGCTTTTGCCGCAGAAGGAGCAATAAAGCAATTTGCCGCTGTCCTCGCCGTTACGGGTGTCAGTCATTCGATCGATCCAATCCGGTAGGCTTGCAACACAAGATGAAGGCAATTGCGGGCTTTTTCAAGTCCGCAGGTAGGCGCTTTCCGCGCCTACCTGCTCTGGCACCCCGGTTCAGGAGGCCAGTTGCCGCTTGTCGTAGACCGAGTCGATCAGGCCGTACTCGGCCGCGCGCGAGGCGCTCATGAAGTTGTCACGTTCAGTGTCGCGCTTGATGGTCTCGAGATCCTGGCCGGTGTGGTAGGCCAGCAGCTCGTTCAGGCGGGCCTTGATATTGAGGATTTCCTGGGCGTGGATCTCGATATCGGTGGCCTGACCCTGGAAGCCGCCCAGCGGCTGGTGGATCATCACGCGCGAGTTGGGCAGGCAGTGACGCTTGCCCTTGGCACCAGCAGCCAGCAGGAAGGCGCCCATGCTGCAGGCCTGGCCGATGCAGATGGTCGAGACGTCCGGCTTGATGAACTGCATGGTGTCGTAGATCGACATGCCGGCGGTGACGGAACCGCCCGGCGAGTTGATGTACAGATGGATATCCTTGTCCGGGTTTTCCGCTTCAAGGAACAGCAGTTGCGCAACGACGAGGTTGGCCATGTAGTCCTCTACCGGGCCAACCAGGAAGATCACACGCTCCTTCAACAGGCGCGAGTAGATGTCGTAAGCGCGTTCGCCACGGGCGGACTGCTCGATAACCATCGGGACCAGACCGCCTGCGGCCTGGATGTCAGAGCTCTGCTGAATATAAGAATTGCGGGACATGTCCTGCGCTCACTCCCAAATAGTCATGGCTTGAATACGCACAAGCCAGCTCGAAGGCTGGCTTGTGGGGGTTTCCTACGAGAGAAGCCTGTTACTCAGCGGCGGCTGGAGCCTGTGCTGGTTTAACGGCATCTTCGTACGAGACCGACTTGTCGGTCACAGTCGCTTTCTGCAGAACAGTATCTACAACTTGTTCTTCCAGCACAACCGAACGGACTTCGTTCAGTTGCTGGTCGTTCTTGTAGTACCAGGCGATGACCTGCTCAGGCTCTTGGTAAGCCGAAGCCATTTCTTCGATCATTTCGCGAACCTTGCCTTCGTCCGGCTTCAGCTCGAACTGCTTGACCACTTCGGCCACGATCAGGCCCAGGACCACACGGCGCTTGGCTTGTTCTTCGAACAGCTCGGCCGGCAGTTGCTCAGGCTTGATGTTGCCACCGAACTGCTGAACAGCCTGCACGCGCAGACGGTTGACTTCGTTTTCCAGCAGGGCTTTCGGCACTTCGATCGGGTTGGCAGCCAGCAGACCGTCCATGACCTGGTTCTTCACCTTGGCCTTGATGGCCTGGCGCAGTTCACGCTCCATGTTCTTGCGAACTTCGGTGCGGAAGCCTTCCAGGGTCGATTCCTTGATGCCGAACTGGGCGAAGAACTCTTCGTTCAGCTCTGGCAGCACAGGAGCGGCAACGCTGTTGACGGTGATGGTGAACTCGGCGGCTTTGCCAGCCAGGTCCAGGTTCTGGTAGTCCTCTGGGAAGGTCACGTTCACAACGCGCTCTTCGCCAGCCTTGGCGCCAACCAGGCCGTCTTCGAAGCCTGGGATCATGCGGCCGGAGCCCAGTACCAGCTGGGTGCCCTTGGCCGAACCACCGGCGAACACTTCACCGTCGACCTTGCCGACGAAGTCGATGTTGACCTGGTCGTCGTTCTGCGCGGCGCGCTCGACGGCCTCGAAGCGGGTGTTCTGCTTGCGCAGCACTTCCAGCATGTTGTCCAGGTCGGCATCAGCCACTTCGGCGCTCAGGCGCTCGACGTTGATCGACTCGAGGCCGCCAACGGTGAACTCCGGGAACACTTCGAAGATGGCGACGAACTCCAGGTCCTTGCCCTTTTCGAAGGACTTCGGCTCTACCGCAGGGGCGCCAGCCGGGTTCAGCTTCTGCTCGACGATGGCTTCGTAGAAGGAAGCCTGGACGAGGTCACCGAACGCCTCTTGACGGGCATCGGCTTCGAAACGCTGACGAATCACGCTCATCGGCACTTTGCCTGGGCGGAAGCCGGCAACCTTGGCGCGCTTGGCAGTCTGTTGCAGACGCTTGTTGACTTCGTTCTCGACGCGCTCGGCCGGAACGGCGATGGTCATGCGACGCTCGAGAGCGGAAGTGTTTTCAACAGAAACTTGCATGGATATTCCTCGTTGCACAGACGTTAGCCGGCGTTAGCCCGACTCCAGAATCAAGGGCAAGCATTCTAGTGAGTCGCGCAGCAGAAGTCACCCCACTCGGGACGACGGGAAACCACGCCGGTCGATTAACTTTCACGGCCCGCACGACATAGCGCCGGGCCTGCTTCAATGGGGCCGCACGACGCCACCAGGCGACCTGCAGCCGAAATACCTTGTCAAACAACTGCCACCAACGAATTCGCTTCCTTTATTCAGGTTCGATTTCGTTGAACTGGCAGTACTCCTCCCACTTCATCCCCAGCGCCTCGGCTACCTCACGGTGCGTCTCCAGGCGCATGGCCTGCAGTTGCTCGGGGGTTTCGGCGATCAGTTGCAGGGCCAACTCCCAAGGCTGAATACCCTGCTCCTCGGCCGCATCCTCGAACGCCCACTCGATCTGCTGAGCCTGCTCGCGCGCATCCAGCTCACGGATCTCTTCGAGCAGCTGCGGGTTGGCCTCGGCAAAGCGCTGTAGCGCCAGTGCCTGACGGGCTTCTTTTGCAATCATCGGGTTGTTCCTCTGCCGGCCAAATGGGCCGGCGTTTCAACCGGCTGAAATCTAACAGCTTTTATTGGGGCGTCACCAGAGGATTGCAAGGCCCGGGATGCGATTTGACCGGGAGGTGGTTCGCCATGACATTTTCAGCGAGCTCGCCATGACGCTTTCAGCGCCTGCGAGATCGAGCGCCGCCCGCGCGGCGCTTCGCAGCACAAGGCTGCTCCTACATCTGTTTCGGAACAATCACGCCTGTGCCAACGCACGCGACCGCTTTGTTTGCCTGGCGCGATATCGCGGTGGACGCCAAAGGGCCGCGCGCCGTCACCTCAGGAATAACTGGCCCGAAACAGATGTAGGAGCAGCCTTGTGCTGCGAAGCGCCGCCCGCGCGGCGCTCGTTCTCACAGGCGCCAGAACACCCAAGACATGCACACCACAGCCACCCCGAAAAACAAAAAGGCGCCCGATCTCACGATCAAGGCGCCTTCGAAGAAATATGGGGTGGACGATGGGAATCGAACCCACGACAACTGGAATCACAATCCAGCGCTCTACCAACTGAGCTACGCCCACCATATTGCGGTGTTGCGATGTTGCGGTACAACCTTACAGAAGCATGGTGCGGACGAAGAGACTCGAACTCTTACAGCTTGCGCCGCTGGAACCTAAATCCAGTGTGTCTACCAATTTCACCACGTCCGCGTAACGCTTAAAACAAAGGCGCCAGATGCTATCGAGGCGCCTTTGAAGAATATGGGGTGGACGATGGGAATCGAACCCACGACAACTGGAATCACAATCCAGCGCTCTACCAACTGAGCTACGCCCACCATATTGCATTACAGCCTACTTGCTTGCCAAAGCTGCCTAAATGGCGCACCCGGCAGGACTCGAACCTGCGACCATCCGCTTAGAAGGCGGATGCTCTATCCAGCTGAGCTACGGGCGCTTAAGCTTGAAGCCTAACCGAACGAGACCTTTAACAGGTAACTGCTAAACCACTCATTCTGCCCGACTTCGCCAACCAGTGCTAGGCTGTGCCCGACAAGTGCGGCGAATCTTATAGGCGAGCCTGAAAGTCGTCAACACCTTTCTCAAAAAAATTTAAATTATTTAAGGGCTTAGGGGATTTGCCCGACCACCCGCCTTTGCCCTTGGCCCATGTCGTGCGAGAATGCGCCCTCTTTAATTGTTTCCTTCTCGATGGTTAATCACGCGTCTATGACTGCACACCTAATCGATGGCAAGGCGATCGCCGCCAGCCTGCGCCAGCAGATCGCTCAACGTGTCGTGGAGCGTCGCCAGCAAGGCCTGCGTACGCCGGGCCTGGCGGTGATCCTGGTCGGCACCGACCCCGCCTCCCAAGTCTATGTCTCGCACAAGCGCAAGGACTGCGAAGAGGTCGGCTTCATTTCGCAGGCGTTCGACCTGCCCAGCGAAACCACGCAGCAGGCCCTGACCGAGCTGATCGACCGCCTCAATGACGATCCGGCCGTCGACGGTATCCTGCTGCAGTTGCCGCTGCCGGCGCACCTGGACGCCTCGCTGCTGCTCGAGCGCATCCGCCCGGACAAGGACGTGGATGGCTTCCACCCCTACAACATCGGTCGTCTGGCCCAGCGCATCCCGCTGCTGCGCCCGTGCACACCGAAGGGCATCATGACCCTGCTGGAAAGCACCGGCCAGGACCTGTACGGCATGAACGCGGTCATCGTCGGCGCGTCCAACATCGTTGGTCGCCCGATGGCCATGGAGCTGCTGCTGGCCGGCTGCACCGTGACCGTCTGCCACCGCTTCACCAAGGACCTCGCCGGCCATGTAGGCCGCGCCGACCTGGTGGTAGTGGCCGCCGGCAAGCCTGGCCTGGTCAAGGGTGAATGGATCAAGGAAGGTGCCATCGTTATCGACGTGGGCATCAACCGCCAGGAAGACGGCAAGCTGGTCGGCGACGTGGTCTACGAGACCGCCCTGCCGCGCGCCGGCTGGATCACGCCGGTGCCGGGCGGCGTCGGGCCGATGACCCGCGCATGCCTGCTGGAGAACACGCTGTATGCGGCTGAAGAGCTGCACAAGTAATACCGCGTGATATGAAAACGGCACCTCTGGCAGGTGCCGTTTTTTTTGCCCATGATCAATGCATTGGCTTCACCGGCCTCTTCGCGGGTGAACCCGCTCCCACAGGTTGCGCGCCGTCCCAGAAGATGGCGATATCTCTGTGGGAGCGGGTTTACCCGCGAAGAAGCCGGCGCGGTGCTCAGCCGATCACTTCCTGGCCGCCTCCCACGACTTCAGCAGTTCGTTGTAGCTGACCGTCTCGCCCTTGGGCTTTTCGTTGGCGAGTTTCGGTTTTGGCGCCCCGGGCTGGTCGAACCAGTACTGGGCGTCCTTCTCCGGGTTCAGCTTCGGTGCGCAGGTGGCCTGGGCGTTGGACCGCTGCAAGCGCTCCATCATCCGGTCCTGGTCGCGGGCCAGGCCGTCCAGCGCTTCCTGCGGGGTCTTCTCGCCACTGGCCACTTCGGCGATGTGGCTCCACCACAACTGCGCCAACCGCGGGTAATCCGGCACGTTGGTGCCGGTCGGTGTCCACTGTACCCGCGCCGGGCTGCGGTAGAACTCCACCAGCCCGCCCAACTTGGGCGCCAGTTCGGTCATGGCCTGGGAATTGATGTCCGACTCGCGAATCGGCGTGAGGCCGACGATGGTCTTTTTCAGCGACACGGTCTTGGAGGTGACGAACTGGGCGTACAGCCAAGCAGCCAGGCGTTGCTTCTCGGGGGTGGACTTGAAGAAGGTCCACGAACCGGTGTCCTGGTAGCCCAGCTTCATCCCCTCCTCCCAGTACGGCCCCTTCGGCGAGGGCGCCATGCGCCACTTCGGCGTGCCGTCGGCGTTCACCACCGGCAAACCGGGCTTGGTCATGTCGGCGGTAAACGCGGTGTACCAGAAGATCTGCTGGGCGATATTGCCCTGGGCCGGCACCGGGCCGGCTTCGGAGAAGGTCATGCCCTGGGCTTCCTTGGGCGCATAGGCACGCATCCAGTCCACGTACTTCTGCGTGGCATACACAGCGGCCGGGCCGTTGGTGTCGCCGCCACGGGTCACGCTGGACCCCACCGGGTGGCAGTCCTCCACGCGAATGCCCCATTCGTCCACCGGCAAACCATTGGGCAGGCCTTTGTCGCCGCCACCCGCCATGGAGAACCAGGCATCGGTGAAGCGCCAGCCCAGCGACGGGTCTTTCTTGCCGTAGTCCATGTGGCCATAAACGCGTTTGCCGTCGATTTCCTTGACGTCTTCGGTGAAGAACCTGGCAATGTCCTCGTAGGCCGACCAGTTCACCGGTACGCCCAGCTCGTAGCCGTACTTTTCCTTGAACCTAGCCTTCAGCTCGGGCCGCTCGAACCAGTCGGCACGGAACCAGTAGAGGTTGGCGAACTGCTGGTCGGGCAGTTGGTAGACCTTGCCATCCGGCGCGGTGGTGAAGGAAATGCCGATGAAGTCCTTCAGGTCCAGGGTCGGCGAAGTGTAGTCCTTGCCTTCGTTGGCCATCAGGTCGGTGATCGATTCCACCTTGCCGTAGCGAAAGTGCGTACCGATCAGGTCGGAGTCGTTGACCCAGCCGTCATAGATGTTCTTGTCCGACTGCATCTGTGTCTGCAGCTTTTCCACCACGTCGCCTTCCTGCAACAGGTCGTGGGTCAGCTGTATACCGGTGATCTCGCTGAAGGCCTTGGCCAGCACCTTGGACTCGTATTCATGGGTGGTGATGGTTTCCGACACCACGTTGATCTTCATGCCGCGGAACGGCTCGGCAGCCTTGATGAACCACTTCAACTCGGCCAGCTGCTGTTCAGGGGTAAGGGTCGAAGGCTTGAACTCACTGCCGAGCCACTTCCTTGCCGCATCCTCGTACTGGTCGGCCCAGGCTGTGCCCTGCACGCTGGCCAGTACCAGCAACGCGGCCAGGGTCAAATGTCGCCTGTTGTACTTGTTGTCGAACATTGTGATCTCCCGTTTCAGTTATCCCACAGGGCCGCTCGCTCAGCCCCAGCGCAGCACCACCACCAGCCACGCCACCGACAGCAGCGAGGCCACCCACAATGGCCACTCGCTGACGCCAACCACCAGCAAATGCAGGTAGGCGCTGGCCAGCAGGCCGATGAACAAACGGTCGCCACGGCTGGTGACCAGCGGCAGGAAGCCGCGTCGCTCCACGCAGGGGCGGCGTAGCTCGAGCAGGGTCATGCCCAGCAGCAGCACGCCAACGGCGGCGAAGAACAGCGCCGTCGGCAAGGTCCAGGCCATCCACTCCATGCCTTGCCCTCCTCACACTCGGCCCAGGGCGAAGCCCTTGGCCACATGGTTGCGCACGAACCAGATCACCAGCATGCCCGGCAAGATGGTCAGTACCCCCGCCGCCGCCAACACGCCCCAATCGATGCCCGAGGCCGACACGGTACGGGTCATCACCGCGGCGATCGGTTTGGCATTCACCGAGGTCAGGGTGCGCGCCAGCAGCAACTCGACCCAGGAGAACATGAAACAGAAAAACGCCGTCACGCCGATGCCGGAGCCAATCAGCGGAATGAAGATCTTCACGAAGAAGCGTGGGAAGCTGTAGCCGTCGATATAGGCCGTTTCGTCGATCTCCTTCGGCACACCAGACATGAACCCCTCGAGGATCCACACTGCCAGCGGCACGTTGAACAGGCAGTGGGCCAGGGCCACGGCGATATGGGTATCGAACAGGCCGATCGACGAATACAGCTGGAAGAACGGCAGCAGGAACACCGCCGGTGGCGCCATGCGGTTGGTCAGCAGCCAGAAGAACAGGTGCCGGTCACCGAGGAAGCGGTAACGCGAGAAGGCATATGCTGCTGGCAGCGCCACCAGCAGCGAAATCAGCGTGTTCAGGCACACGTAGTACAGCGAATTGATGTAGCCGCTGTACCAGCTGGCATCGGTGAAGATCACCCGGTAGTTGTCGAGGGTGAACGCCTGTGGCCACAGGGTCAGGCCGCCGAGGATCTCGGTGTTGCTCTTGAACGACATGTTCAGCAGCCAGTAGATCGGCACCAGCAGGAAGAAGAAGTACAGCAGCAGGGCCAGCGATTTGCGCGTGCTCATGGCCTAGTCCTTGTCGGCATGGGTCATGGCTGTGTAGAACAGCCAGGAAACCAGCAGGATGATCAGGAAGTACACC
The DNA here is from genome assembly GCF_001586765.1 of Pseudomonas sp. ABFPK. NCBI lineage: Bacteria > Pseudomonadati > Pseudomonadota > Gammaproteobacteria > Pseudomonadales > Pseudomonadaceae > Pseudomonas > Pseudomonas sp. ABFPK. Next base: position 56,715 of record NZ_LQXW01000018.1, read on the forward strand.
AGCGAGAACGCCGCCGCCGGGCCCAGGTCGAACTGCCCCACGGCCATGCGCGTGAGGGTCTGGCTGAGGAAGGTGGTGGCATTGCCGGGCCCGCCACCGGTCAGCACGAAGGGCTCGGTGTAGATCATGAAGCTGTCCATGAAGCGCAGCATCACCGCGATCAGCAGCACGTTCTTCAGCTTGGGCAACTGGATATGGCGAAACACCGCCCAGCCCGAGGCGCGGTCGATGCGAGCGGCCTGGTAGTACACGTCGGGGATGGCGCGCAGCCCCGAGTAACAGAGCAACGCCACCAGCGATGTCCAGTGCCACACGTCCATCACCAGCACGGTCAGCCAGGCGTCGAACGGGTCGCCGGCGTAGTTGTAGCTGACCCCGAGCCTGGCCAGTGTGGCGCCGAGCAGGCCGATGTCGGCGCGGCCGAAAATCTGCCAGATGGTGCCGACCACATTCCATGGGATCAGCAGCGGGATGGCCATGACGATCAGGCACACCGACGCCATGCGCCCCTTGGTCGGCATGGTCAGGGCAATGGCGATACCCAGCGGGATTTCGATCAGTAGCACGCAGGCGGAATAGATGAACTGACGCAGCAGCGCATCGTGCAGCGCCGGGTCGCGCAGCACCTGACGGTACCAGTCGGCGCCGACGAAGTAGCGGTTGGACTGGTCGAAGATGTCCTGCACCGAGTAGTTGACCACCGTCATCATCGGCACCACCGCACTGAATGCCACCAGCAGGAACACCGGCAGCACCAGCCACCAGGCCTTGTTGCTCGGCACCTTGTTCATGGCCCGGCCTCCAGCAGCACATCGTCGAGGTACAGCATCAGCCACTGCGCCGGCAGGCTGACCCAGGCCTGGGCCACCGGCAACGGGCGGTCCTCGCCCAGGCGTGCCTTGAGCGCGACACCTCCCAGCTCGAGGGTGACGATGCGGTAGGTGCCCAGGTCCTCGACGTCCAGCACCCGTGCCGGGTAGGCATCATCGAACGGGCTGTCCCACAGCTGCACGAATTCCGGGCGGATGCCCAGCTGCAGGCGACCACCGCCTGTGGCCGCCAGGCGCTCTCGCAGGTGCTCTCGCACTTGCCCGGGCAGCACCAGGTGAATATCGCCGAACGCCACCCCGTCCGCTTCGGCGTGCACCTCGATCAGGTTCATCCCCGGGCTGCCGATGAAGTAACCGACGAAGGTATGCCGCGGCCGCTCGAACAGTTCGCGCGGGGTACCGAACTGGACGATGCGCCCGCCGTGCATCACCGCGATCTTGTCGGCGAACGTCGAGGCCTCCAGCTGGTCATGGGTGACGTAGATCATGGTGATGTTGAACTGCTCGTGGATCTGCTTGAGCTTGCGCCGCAGCTTCCACTTCAGGTGCGGGTCGATCACCGTCAGCGGCTCGTCGAACAGGATCGCCGACACGTCATCGCGCACCAGGCCCCGTCCCATGGAGACCTTCTGCTTTTCGTCGGCACTGAGGTTGCGCGCCTTCTTGCGCAGCACGGCCGACAGGTCGAGCACCTCGGCAATCTCTTCCACCCGGGCCTGCACCCGGGCTTCGTCCAACCCTTGGTTGCGCAAGGGAAACGCCAGGTTGTCGAACACCGTCATGGTGTCGTAAACCACCGGGAACTGGAAGACCTGGGCAATGTTGCGCGCCTGCGGTGACAGCTGGTTGACCGGCTTGCCGTCGAACAGCACCTCGCCGTGGGAAGGAGTCAGCAGCCCGGAGATGATGTTGAGCAAGGTCGACTTGCCGCAGCCCGACGGCCCGAGCAAGGCGTAGGCACCGCCCTGCTCCCACACATGCTCCAGCGCGTGCAGGGCATAGTCCGCCTCGCTGGCGGGCTGGCGGCTGTAGCTGTGCGCCAGTTGGCGCAGGCGGATCTCGGCCATCAACCTCTCCTTGCCTGGCGCAGCCCCGGGGCCTGCACCAGCGCCCCGGTACTGTCGAACACGAACAGCTTGTGGGTGGGGATGAACACGCGGATCGGCGTGTCCACCTGGTATTCGTGTACCCCTGGCAGGTGCAGGATCATGCGCCAGTGTTCGTTGCGTACATGCAGGAAGGTCTCTGAACCACTGATCTCGGCGAGTTCCACCAGCACCGACAATTCCAGGTCGTCGTCGTGCGCCGGCACCAGGCTGATGTGGCTGGGCCGCACGCCAAAGCGGTAGTCACCCTCGGCAAGTGGCTGCAAGTCGGCATTGCGGGCAAAGTGTACGGCCTGGGCCAGGCTCACGTCGTTGCCGCTGATACGGCCAGGCACCAGGTTGATCGGCGGCTCGGAAAACAGCTCGGCAGCCAGCACGCTGCCCGGGCGCTGGTAGACCTCGGCGGTAGGCCCGCTCTGGACGATACGGCCCTCATGAACCAAGGTGGTGGTGCCGCCCAGAGCCAGCGCCTCGTTGGGCTCGGTGGTGGCATACACGGCAATGCAATGGCGCGCCGCGAACAGCTCGCGCAGCTCCTGACGCAAGCCCTCGCGCAGCTTGTAGTCGAGGTTGACCAGTGGCTCGTCGAACAGGATCAGCGAAGCATCCTTGACCAGCGCCCGGGCCATTGCCGTGCGTTGCTGCTGGCCACCGGACAGCTCCAGCGGCAGGCGCTGCAGGTAGGCCTCGATGCGCAGCATCTCGGCGGTTTCCTGCACCCGTCGGCGAATCTGGGGCTCGTCCATGCGTGCCTGACGCAGCGGTGACGCAATGTTCTCGTACACGCTGAGGGTCGGGTAATTGATGAACTGCTGATACACCATCGACACATTGCGTTGGCGCACCGGCACGCCAGTCACGTCCTGGCCATCCATCAGCACCCGCCCCCGGTCCGGGCGATCGAGCCCGGCCATCAGGCGCATCAGGCTGGTCTTGCCGGCCAGGGTGCGGCCCAGCAGCACGTTGAACGAGCCGGGTTCGAAACGCAGTGAGGCATCGACGATCCAGGCCTGGTTGTCGACGCTGCGGCTGACCTGTTCCAGCACCAGGGACATGGCGTGGCCTTCTTGTGGTTTTTGTCTGCCGGACACAGCCAGTTTCGTGCCAGATGCGCCGCAACCGTCTGGCCCGGGGCCTGGCCGGCAATGCCGGTCAATCGCAGGTTCACAACTGAACACAAGCACTGAACAACTGAACACTTGCCGGTTTGACATTGAACAACCGTGCACGACACTGAACAGCGGTCGGCCCCATGACAACAATCACACAGGACAGGCCCATGGCCGCATCCGCTTCGCCCCATGCCCAACTGATCCAGGCCTCCTGGGCCCGCTGCCGCGACCACGGCCTGCAACCCCAGCACGCCCCGGACTTCGACTGCCTGACCCGCGCCGAGCTGAGCGCCCTGCTGGAGCGGCGCCAGGCCCTGCTGCGCCTGACCCGCGAAGCGGTGCTGCCGCAATATGCCCACCTGCTGGGCAATGCCAGCTACCTGGTGATGCTGGCCGATGCCAGCGGCTGCCTGCTCGACAGCTGGGGCTCGCGGCGGTTCATCGAGCCGCGCCAGCAGCATGGTTTCAGCGCCGGGGCCCACTGGCACGAGCGCGGTGTCGGCACCAATGCGCTGGGCACCGCGCTGGTCTGCGCCGAGGCGATCCACGTGGGCCAGGACGAGCACTTCCTGCGCCAGAACCGCTATATGTCCAGCGCCGCCGCGCCACTGTTCGACGCCGAACGGCAGCTGGTCGGGGTGCTCGATGTGGCCAGCGACGGCTACCTGCCCGCCAGCCAGACCTTGGGCCTGGTACGCATGATGGGTCAGAGCCTGGAGAACCGCCTGATCCTCGCCGAGCATGCCGACCAGCATGCGCAATTGATCTTCAACAGCGCCTCCGACAACCTCGACAGCCCCTGGGCCGGCCTGCTGGTGTTCGATGAGCAGGGGCAGGTGCTGGCCGCCAATCACCGGGCCGACACCCTGCTCGGGGGCAACCCGCTGCAGCAGAACATCGAGCAACTGTTCCAGTTGCCCCTGCAACAACTGCTCAGCCATCCCCGGCAACAGCCCTTTGCCCTGCAAGCCACCGGGCGCAACCGCTTCCATTGCCAGTGGCAGCCGCCGCGCGGGGCCCCCGCCCGCGCTGCCGCCAACAGCGCCGAGCCACGCCTGGAGAAAGCCCTGGCGCAGGCCGGCCTGCTGCTGGAAAAGGACATCCCGGTCCTGGTGCAGGGCGAAACCGGCGTAGGCAAGGAGGTATTCGTCGATACCCTGCACCGGGCCAGCAGCCGCGCCAGCCAGCCGCTCATAGCCGTCAACTGCGCGGCGATCCCGGCCGAGCTGGTGGAGTCGGAACTGTTCGGCTACGACAAGGGCGCGTTCACCGGCGCCCATCAGAAGGGCAACCCGGGGCTAATTCGCAAGGCCCACCACGGCATCCTGTTCCTCGACGAAATCGGCGACATGCCATTGCCCACCCAGGCCCGCCTGCTGCGCGTGCTGCAGACGCGCAGCATCCAGCCATTGGGCAGCGGCGAACCGGTGGCGGTGGATATTCGCGTGGTGTCGGCGAGCAACCGCGACCTGGCCGAAGAAGTGCGCGCCGGGCGCTTTCGCCAGGACTTGTATTACCGCATCGCCGGGCTGGCGGTGGTGTTGCCGCCGCTGCGCGAGCGCAATGACCGCCGGCAGCTGATCGAGCAGGTGCATGCGCGCTACCGTGACCCCGGGCAGCCTGCGCGGCTGCCTGCGGCCATTATCGAGCTGCTTGACCGGCACCCCTGGCCAGGGAACATGCGTGAACTGGTGAGTGTGCTGCAGGTGGCGCTGGCCTTGGCGGGTAATGATCCGGTTGGCCTGGAACACCTGCCTGCGGGTTTTCTCGCCGAGGCGCAGGTGCCTGTGCCGATTGCGCCCGAAGAGGCGGACCTGCGCGAGCTGGTGGAACAAGCCAATGGCAACCTCTCAGCGGTGGCGCGCGGGCTCGGGATCAGCCGCACCACGCTGTACAAGCGGCTGCGTGAGCGATGATTGCCCTGGCCTGTACTGGCCTCATCGCCGGCAAGCCAGCTCTCATAGAACTGCACATAACTCATTGAATTAGCAGGGACCCTGTGGGAGCCGGCTTACCGGCGATAGGGCCGGCCCAGCCACAGCCGATTCGGCTGCCAGCGCAGCGAAATCAGCCAAAGCCGCTGCCGCCACAGCCCATTACAGCCAGCTTTGCCTCCCTACCCGCCGCACAATGAAACCAGAGCCCACTCTGGAAGCGTCGACCGCAGGGAGACCCCTCATGACCCGTTATATCGATGTGCAAGACCTGGCCCGCCTGGTCAACCGCAAAGGCCTGCCCACGTGCCTGCTGGAAATGGCCGAGTACATCCGCCAGGACTACCTGCGCTGGCCCGCCTTCGAAAAATGCGCCCGGGTGGCCAACCATTCAGCGGACGGCGTGATCGAGCTGATGCCAATCTCGGACGCCAGCCGCTACGCCTTCAAGTACGTCAACGGCCATCCGAAGAACACTCGCCATGGCCTGCCCACGGTGATGGCCTTTGGCGCCCTGGCCAGCGTCGATACCGGTGCACCGTTGCTGCTCAGCGAAATGACCCTGACCACCGCCATTCGCACCGCCGCCACCTCGGCCCTGGCCGCCCGCTACCTGGCGCGCGAAGACAGCCGCAGCATGGCATTGATCGGCAATGGCTCGCAGAGCGAGTTCCAGGCCATCGCCTTCAATGCCCTGCTGGGCATCGATGAAATCCGCCTGTATGACATCGACCCGGCTGCCTCGGCCAAGCTGGTCGCCAACCTGGCCAACCGCCCCGGCCTCAAGCTGAGCATCGCCAGCTCCGTGGCCGAAGCGGTGCGCGGGGCCGATATCGTCACCACGGTAACCGCCGACAAGGCTTGCGCCACCATCCTCACCCCGGAGATGATCGAGCCGGGCATGCACCTCAATGCCGTGGGTGGTGACTGCCCGGGCAAGACCGAGCTGCATCGGGCGATTGTCGAGCGGGCCCGGGTGATCGTCGAGTACGAACCGCAAAGCCGGGTGGAAGGCGAGATCCAGCAGATGCCTGCAGACTCGCCAGTGACCGAGTTCTGGCGTGTGGTCGCCGGGGAAGCCAAGGGGCGTGAGCGCACCGAACAGGTGACGCTGTTCGACTCGGTAGGGTTTGCCCTGGAGGATTACTCGGCATTGCGCTATGTGCTGGACACAGCGCAGGCACTGGGTATCGGCACGGACATCGGGCTGGTGCCGGTGTTGGAAGATCCGAAGGATTTGTATGGGCTGTTGCAGCCGCAGGTGGTGGAGTTGCGGGCGGTGCCCAAGGCTGGTTCTGTCTGCGCCTGATAGATGCTGGGGCCGCGCAGCGTCCCCCTTTACCGCCTAACCTGTCCCATGCCCTCTTCTGAAAGAAGCCCAAGCGCATGGACACCAAGGACGCCAACGCCCACCCCCTCGACCGCATCGACGAAACGATCATCGACATCCTGCGCCATGACGGCCGCATCACTTTCGAAAAACTCTCCAGCCTCGTCCACCTCACCCCGCGCCCCTGCCTGGAGCGTGTACGCAAGCTGGAGCGCCGTGGCGTGATCCGCGGCTACGGGGCGATCATCGACCTGCAGAAGGTCGCGCCCGGGGTGTCGCTGCTGGTGCTGGTCGCCCTGTCCAACCAAAGCGGGCGGGCCGCGCAGAAGGCCTTCGAAGCCACCCTGCGCAACTGCCCGGAAGTGCACGAGTGCCAGCTGATCAGCGGCCACTTCGACTACAGCCTGCGCCTGCGTTGCCGCGACATGGAACACTACCGGCTGCTCAGCGAAAGCTGGATGAACGACGACGCCCTGCACATCGACAAGCTGGTGGCCCACCCGGTGCTGGCCGAGGTCAAGCCAATGGCCCGCTGACGCGGCATCAAGGGTCACGCCATTGCACCGGCTGCCGGTAGGCCTGCGCCCAGGCTTGCACCGCACTGGCCGGCATCGGCCGGGCGATGCAGTAACCCTGTGCCAGTTCGCAGCCCAGGCCCATCAGCACGCGGCCGTGCTCGACACTCTCCAGCCCTTCGGCAATCACCTCGCGGCCAAACGCCCGGGCCAGGCCGATCACCGCTTCGGTCAGCGCCAGGTCGTCCTGGTCATGCAGGATGTCGCGCACGAATGACTGATCGATCTTGATCGTCTGTGTCGGCAAGCGCTTCAGGTAGCTCAGCGACGAATAGCCAGTGCCAAAGTCGTCCAGGGAGAAGCGCACACCCAGTGCGCGGCAGGCATCGAGACAGCAGCTGACATGCTGCAGGTTATCGATGGCCACCGACTCGACGATTTCCAGGTCCAGCCGCGCCGGGTCCACCTCCGGGTGCGCCGCCAGCAACTGCTGCAGGCGCTCGACAAAGTCACCACGCTGCAAATGCCGCGCGGCGATGTTCACGCTCAGTGACCAGGGCTGCCCCTGACGTTGCCATGCCTGCAACTGGTTCAGCGCCTGGTCGAGCACCCATTCGCCGATTTCCACGATCAGGTCGGTCTGCTCCACCGCCGGCAGGAAATCACCAGGCGGCACCAGCCCGCGGCCTGGCCGCTGCCAGCGCAGCAAGCCCTCGAAGCCCAGCACCTGGCCGCTGCGCAGGTTGACCTTGGGCTGGTAATACAGGCACAGCTCGCCGTTGTGCAGGGCCCGGCGCACCCGCGCCACGGTCTGGTGGGTAGCCTTGAGTTCCTGTTCCTGTGACACATCGAACAGGTGATAGCGGTTGCGTCCACGCTGCTTGGCCACATACATGGCCTGGTCGGCATGGCGCACCAAGGTGTCGGCGTCTTCGTCGTCCTGCGGGTACAGGGTCACGCCGATACTGGCGCTGAGCGACAGGCGCTGCTCGCGTACCACATAGGGCGCCGCCAGTGCCCGCAGCACTCGGCGCAGCGCAGCATGCAACTGGCGGTCTTCGACGTTGCGCAGGATCAGCACGAATTCGTCCCCCGACAACCGGGCCACTGCGTCGCCATCGCGCAGGATGTGCTTCAGCCGCTGCGCCACCTCGACTAACAGCAGGTCGCCCATGGCATGCCCGTAGCCGTCGTTGACTGCCTTGAAGCCATCCAGGTCGAGCATGCACACAGCCAGCGGAATGTCTTCACGGCGCGAGTAGGCCAGGGCCTGGTTCAGCAGGTCGGACAGGTAAGCGCGGTTGGGCAGGCCGGTTAGCACGTCATGGCCCACACGCCATTGCAAGGTATGCAGCAGCTGGCGCTTCTCGGTGACGTCGAAACGGATCGACACGTACTTGCGCACCTCTCCGGTGAGCGGGTCGACCAGTGGCACCATGGTGCTGTCGACCCAGTACAGCGAGCCGTCCCTGGCGCGGTTGCAGATCTCGCCCTTCCACACCCGGCCGGCGGCCAGCGCCCGCCACATGCCGACGAAGAACTCCGGCTCGTGTAGGCCGGAATTGAGGATGCGGTGGTTGGCGCCTAGCAGCTCCTCGCGGCTGTAGCCCGAGATGCTGCAGAACTGCTGGTTGACGTAAGTGATGGTTCCACGCAGGTCGGTTTCGGAAAAGATCGCAGCCGCGTCAACGGCTGCACGATAGTTGTCATCCATAAAGCATCCTGCCTTAACGGTTGAAGCGCTCCACAAGGGCACGCAGTCCGGCGCACACCTCTTCCAGTTCGGCGCCGCGAGAGGCTGCGGCGTTGGCGCTGTGTGCGCTGTGCTGGGCTATGCCGGCCACACCATTGATCTGCCTCGAGACGTCTTCGGCGACGGCCGACTGCTGCTGCGAAGCCGTAGCCATCTGCTGGCTCATGTCACTGATGCGCTGCACCGCATCACGAATGCCATGCAACGCCTGCCGCGCTTCCTGCACCTGGGCAACGCCCTGCTCGGCACCGTCGATGCCCTGGCTGGCAATCGCCACGGCCTCTTCTGCGCCACTGCGCAGAGCATCGATGATAGCCTGGATGTGCAGTGTCGACTGCCGGGTCTTGTCGGCCAGTGCCCGCACTTCATCGGCGACCACGGCAAAGCCACGGCCTTGCTCACCGGCACGGGCCGCCTCGATGGCGGCATTTAGCGCCAGCAGGTTGGTCTGCTCGGCGATGCCGCGGATCATCCCGGTGGCTTCGGCGATAGCACCGGTCTGACCAGCCAGGTGGCTGACCGCCTGGTTGATCTGGGCTACGGTACCGGCCAAGGTGCGGATTGCAGTTCCGCTGGCGTCGGCCACCAGGCTGCCCTGCTCGGCCAGTAGGTGCGCAGTGTGGGCTTCGGCAGCAGTCAGTTGCACATGGTTGGCAACCTCACCGATGGAAGCGGCCATCTGGTTCATGGCAGTGGCGCTCAGGTCGGTTTCCGCACGCTGCTCCAGCAATGCCGCCTCGGTGCTGCGCGACAACGCCCCGGCATCATGTGCAGCCACGGCCATCTGGGCCGCCAGGTCACTTAACCGGGTCAGCGCGGTTTTCAGCCGCGCCTCCTCGCTGATCAGCATCAATTGCAGTTGTCCGCCAGCACCGGGCAGGTCGCTGTAGGTCAAGGCGGCGATCGGGTCGGCGAAGGTGCCGCCTGCGCCCTGCACTACGCGCTCCATCTGCCGCCCAACGGCATTGCGTGCCAACAGGCCATAGGCCAGGAACAGCCCCAGGGTCAGCCCCTGCGCGACCAGGCCGGGCCACAGTTTGTTGGCCCCCAAAGCCAGCCCCCCGCCCACGAGCGGTACCGCCAGGTCATGCGCCAGCATGGTCGCGCGCCGTGACCAGGGCAAAACAGCCTGACCGTTGCGCATGCGTGCATACAGGGCCTCGGCACGGGCCACCTGCTCACGCGTCGGGCACACCCGTACCGATTCATAGCCCACCACCCGCCCGGCTTCGAGAATAGGCGTGACGTAGGCGTTGACCCAATAGTAATCGCCGTTGCGGCAGCGGTTCTTGACGATGCCCATCCAGCTCTTGCCGGCCTTCAGGTAATTCCACATCAACTGGTACACCGCCGGCGGCATGTCCGGGTGGCGTACCAGGTTGTGTGGGCTGCCGATCAGCTCTGCCTCGCTGTAACCGCTGATGGCGGCGAATTCGGGGTTGCAGTAGGTGATCAGGCTGCTGGTGTCGGTAGCAGAAATCAATCGCTGATCGGGGGGAAAACGTTGCTCTACCGGGGTGACCGGAAGGTTGAGACGCACTATGAGACTCCATTCATTCAAACGCCGGGAGCCTGCTTGCGAGGCGATTATCAGGATGAACCCCTGCAATCGACCCTTTGGTGACTTCCCGGTCGGGCGCGGATTCTACGAGGTCAGCCAAGGAATGCAAATAAACCTTACGAATCATGGCGTTATCGAAAATATCGAGGTCGGCATGGCGCTTGGCAAGCTGATTGCAATGTTGCACGAGGCACTGGCCAAAGCCTGATCTGATTCATGTGCGCACGCGGTTCCCCGCTGCGATTCACCTGTGAACGGCCGCACTGCGGCTCGACCCAACCAGATGCACCGAATTAGAGCCAGAGACGCTGGATTGCCCCACAACTGGTCAGACCGGTAAGGCCAAAAAACCTTGCAATGTCGGATTTTTCGCGCTTTCATGGCTTCGCGCTGAACAAACCGGTAAGACCACAATAATTAAGTCCTGCGCTCTTTCGCCCCGTGCGGCTACCGAAGCAAGGACACCGATCAGAGATCCCTCCCATGCTCAAATGGTGCTCGCGTTCGATCTTCCTTCAAGTCGTGCTCGGCCTTGCCCTCGGCATCGCCTGCGGTCTCAGCTTCCCCGACCTTTCCCTGCAACTCAAACCCCTTGGCGACGGCTTCATCAAGCTGATCAAGATGCTCATCGGCCTGATCGTGTTCTGCGTGGTGGTCAGCGGTATCTCGGGCGCCGGTGACCTGAAAAAGGTCGGGCGCATCGGCCTGAAGTCGGTGATCTACTTCGAGATACTGACCACCCTGGCGCTGGTGATCGGCCTGGTGTTCGCCTTCACCAGCGGCATCGGCAGCGGCGCCAACATCCACCTGGACCAACTGTCCAGCGCCGACGCCAGCAGCCTGGCCGAGCGCGGCCAGCACATCCACGGTGCCACGGCGTTCTTCATGGACCTGATCCCCACCTCGGTGATCGGCGCCTTTGCCGACAACAACATCCTCCAGGTGCTGCTGTTCTCGGTACTGTTTGGTAGCGCGCTGAACCTGGTGGGTGACTCGGCAGCCGGCATCTCGCGGCTGATCAACGAACTGAGCCACGTGATCTTCCGCATCATGGGCATGATCGTGCGCCTGGCACCGATCGGCGTGTTCGGCGCCATCGCCTTCACCACCAGCAAGTACGGCCTGGAATCGCTGCAGCACCTGGGCGGGTTGGTGGCGCTGTTCTACCTGACCTGTGCCGGCTTTGTACTGATCGTGCTGGGCACGGTCATGCGCCTGTCGGGGCTGAAGCTGCTGCCGCTGATCAAGTACCTGCGTGAAGAACTGACCATCGTGCTGGGCACCGCCTCGTCCGACGCCGTACTGCCACAGATCATGCGCAAGCTCGAGCATCTGGGCATCGGCAGCTCCACCGTCGGCCTGGTGATCCCCACCGGTTATTCGTTCAACCTCGATGGCTTCTCCATCTACCTGACCCTGGCCATCGTGTTCATTGCCAACGCCACCGGCACGCCACTGGCAATGACCGACCTGCTGACCATCCTGCTGGTGTCGCTGGTGACTTCCAAGGGCGCTCACGGCATCCCAGGCTCGGCGCTGGTGATCCTTGCCGCTACCCTGACCGCCGTGCCGGCGATCCCGGTGGTCGGCCTGGTACTGGTACTGGCGGTGGACTGGTTCATGGGCATCGGCCGGGCGCTGACCAACCTGATCGGCAACTGCGTGGCCACCGTGGCCATCGCCCGCTGGGAGAAGGACATCGACCTGGAACGCGCGCACAACGTGCTCGACGGCAAACCCGGCTTCGCCCCCACGCCACGCAAGCAGCCCAACCCCCATCAACAGGAATTCTGAGCGAACGTGGCCGGCACTGATGCCGGCCCTTCCAGGAGCGAACCGTGATCAGCTCATCTACCGTCGTCAACTCAGTGGTGGAAAAACTGCGCCAGGCCCTGGCCCGAGGCCAATGGCGTACCGGCGACATGCTGCCAGGCCAGCGCGAACTGGCCGAACAACTGGGCATCAGCCGCCCCAGCCTGCGCGAAGCGGTGACCGTGCTGGAAACCCTGGGCCTGGTGCGTTCGCTGCCAGGCAAGGGTGTGCTGGTACTGGATGTCGATGCCGCCACCCAGGAACCGGGCCTGGACACCAGCGCCGCAGCCAGCCTGGCCGACGTGCTGGAGCTGCGCTACACCCTTGAGCCTTTCATCGTCGGCCTGGTGGCGCAGTCGGCCAACAGCCAGGACATCGGCCAGCTGCGCCTTACCCTGATGGACATGCGTGAAGCGCTGGAGGCCGATGACAGCGAAGCCGGCGTCAGGGCCTACATCGCCTTTCATGAAGCGCTGTTCGCCCTGACCACCAACCCGATCTTCCAGAGCGTGGTGCAACAGACCGGCAATGCCCTCAAGCAAAGCGCTGACATGCTGCGCAATTCGCCAGAGCACCTGGCCGCGCGGCTGAAGGAAAACGAAGCGGTGGTGCGCGCCATACGTGAGCGCAGCAGCGCCCAGGCCAGTGCCCAGATGCGCCAGCACATCCTGGCCGAAGGGTTGCGCATGGGCATCCCGTTGAACATCCCGGACGAACACCCGCATCCATGACCCCAGGAGAGCGACCATGAACGCCGCCCCTCACTTGCCGGCCCTGCTCGCGGCCGGCGAAACCCGCCTGTCGGCCGAGCAGATCTACCCGCGGCTGTTCGATGCCATCCTCGAACAGCGCTTGCCACCTGGCAGCCTGTTGCCCGAACAGGCGCTGGGCCATGCCTTTGGTGTCAGCCGTACAGTGATCCGCCGTGTGCTCGGGCGCCTGTCCGACCAGCAGGTGGTGGTGCAACGCCCCAGCCACACTGCGCATCTGGCCGTGCCCGACCCGGAGCAGGCACGCCAGGTGCTCAGCGCCCGGCGTCTGGCCGAAACCACGCTGATCACCCTGGCCGCGCAACGCGCCCGGCCGGTACAGATTCGCCAGCTGCGGCAACTGGTGGCGCGCGAGCGCCAGCACCATGAAAACGGCGAGCGTTGTGCGGCGATCCGCCTGGGCGGCGAGTTTCACCTGAAACTGGCGCAGGTGGCTGCCAATGCGCCACTGGCGCGGTTTCTCAATGGGCTGGTGCCGATGACCTCGCTGATCATCGCCCGTTACGAGTCGCCTTGCTGCGACCACTGCGCGTGGGAGGAACATGCGGCGATCATCGATGCCGTGGAGCATGGCGATGCCGAGGCGGCGCTGGGGCTGATGCACAAGCACCTCGACCGCCTGGAAGAAAAGCTCGACCTGGAGTAAATGGGGACGCTGCGCGCCCCATCGCCGGCAAGCCAGCTCCCACTGGTTTCGCGCTGTTCTTGAGGTCATCGCGGCCCCTGTGGGAGCTGGCTTGTCGTGGCGACGAACCGCGTCGATGGGCTGCACGGCAGCTCTCTCAACCCCACCCTATACTCCGAGAACCACCCCAGCCTCTATCAGGGAGGCGGTTGCGTGAGCACTCGAGTCCTCCTGCTGCTGTGCCTGCTGCTGGCCCTGGCCGGCTGCGCAGGCAAGCCCCCACCTGTCCCACCACCACCGGTGGTGCTCACCCCCGCCGTCTGGCAACGCATCGACCAGGAACTGATCGAAGCCTCGGTCGGCGCCGGCAGCTCGGCCAACGACTATGCACGCCGTTCCATGCGGGTGTGGAAGGAACAGGTACAGCAGCGTACCGAAAGCGACTTCATCCCTTGGTTTACCGGCTACTGGACCCAGCAGTGGCTGACCCTCAAGGTGGCCTGGTACAAGATCGACAGCGGTGAAGGCCGGGAGCCGGCGGAAAAGCGCCTGGCGCTGTACCTGCAGGAGCAGTACCACAAGCGGGTGATCGAACCGGTGGCCGAGCAGATCAACCCCGAAGGCATTCGCGACCGCGCCAGCGAGCTGTACCTGCAACTGCTCGGCCAGCAGCTGCCGGCCATCATCAGCCGATACAACGCTCCCCCCGAGCAGTTCAGCCAACGCCTCAACCGCATTCCCGCCATCGCCCTGGGGCCACCGGATGCGCGCAATGCCAGCCTTTACCAGCTGCTGCGGGCCAAGTCGCTGGCCCAGCAACCTGCCTGGCAAGCCATGCGCCAGCATCTGCACCAGCAGGCCAGCAAAGGCCCGGGCAAGACCGATGTCGGGCTGAACTCGGTGGCCAACCAGGCCAGCGAAAAGCTCGGCGCCACCCTGGCTCCGCGCGGCATCGCCAGTGCCGTGGCGTCGGCAGTGGGCAAAGTGGCGGGGGCGATGATTTCGATTGCGGCGGCCGGCTATGGGGTCATGACCCATGACCGCGAACACCCGCAGATGGTCGAGCAGTTGCGGGTGATCCTCAACGTGGCGCTGAACCAGGAATGGCAGGAGCTGATGGAGAACCGCCAGAGCGGGGCCATGTCGGGGGTGTACTACCTTTCGGGGCAGGTCGAGGACAGCTTGCTGGCCAGTGCACCGAGGACGGAGGAACAACCGGTTGAGCAGCAGGTGAAGCAGCAGCAGGAGCCTTTGATCATTCGCCTGCCGCCTTAGTGGTTGACTGTGTCGGCCTTTTCGCAGCTCCCGCCTGAAGGTTGTGCGGTCGCTGTAGGAGCAGCCTTGTGCTGCGAAGAGGCCGGAACAGGTTGAATCAGGCTGCTGCCAAGGCTGAGCTGGGCAAGCCAAAGATCCGGTCGAACGCCCAGTTGTAGGCAAAGGTGTAGCACGGCACCAGCACGATGAACGCCATGTCCACCAGCAACGCCTCCAGCAATGTCATGTCCAGCCACCAGGCAATCAGCGGGATCAGGTACACCACCAGGGTCAGCTGGAAGCCGATGGCATGCGCCACCCGCCGTGCCACACTGCGCCCGCGCGTGGCCTGGCGGCTTTCCCACCACTCGAACAGGGTGTTGTAGATCAGGTTCCAGAGCATGGCGATGGTAGTGATCATCACCGCCAGAGGCCCGGTATGCGATGCCTGGGTGTCCGACAGGTAGGCCAGCCCGAGGGTCGACATGCACAGCCCGATCAGTTCATAGAAAGTCACGTAGACGAGTTTGCGTTTGAGTCTCTGCACCCGGGATTACCTCAAATGACAAAGCGATGGGGCGCGATCATGCTTCATCGTGCTTGACAGCAAAAGTCAGCAGCTGTCAGATCTTCTGACAGGAGGCTGCCATGAACTTTTCCAGCGACAATATCCAGCTGTTTCTCGCCGTGCTCGACCGCGGTTCGTTTTCCGCCGCTGCGCGGGCCCTGCAGCGGGTGCCTTCGGCCGTGAGCATGGCCATCGGCAACCTCGAGGCAGAACTGGGCTACACCCTGTTCGAGCGCGGCCCACGGGAAGTCCGCCCCTCCGCCGAGGCCAAGGCGCTGGAACCTCATGCCCGGTTGATCGCCGAACAACTGGGGCTGCTGCAGGTGCATGCCCTGGAACTTTCCCAGGGGCTGGAGAGCAGCCTGACCCTGGCCGTGGTGCCGGACATCGACCACCGCCCGCTGCTGGCGGCCATCGCTCACCTGGGTGAGCGGCACCCGCTGCTGGACATCGCCCTGCTCAGCGCCCCACAGGAAGAGGCCGTACACCTGCTGGACAGTGGCCGCGCCGACCTCTGCGTGGCTTTTGCCGGGTTGCAGGTCGATGCCCGTCGCGGCTTCCAGCACATCGGCATGGAATCGCTGGTGGCCACACTGTCCCCCGCTCACCCGGCCTTGCGCGAGGGGCGTATCCACTACCTCGAAGACCTGACCCGAGTGCGCCAGATCCTGGTGCGTAGCCATGATCTTCCGCTGACAGACCCACGCCCGTTGATAGGCGCCACGCACTGGTCAACCGACAGCTTCGACCTCGCCCTGCAGATGGTCGAGGCCGGCCTGGGCTGGGGCGACTTGCCGCTGTCGAGGGTCGCGCCACTGCTGGCCAGCGGGCGCCTGGTGCGCCTGGATTTTCGCAACACCCGCAACGAGCTGCAGTTGCCGGTACACATCTTCTGGCGCAAACAACAACCGTTGCAGCAGGCTGCACGCCTGTTGATCGAGCAGTTGTGTAGCCAGTGAATGCCGTCCGTCGAAATGACCGTAAGAAATTTCTGTAAGCACTTCAATCTTTTAACCCTTGAGCCGATATCCCGAACGATAGGTTCCGCAATGCGTCATGAGCGCGCTGCGCCCTCCCCTCATTGGCCCAAGGTCTCGAAACATGAACCTGAAATTTCGCCACAAGATCCTGCTCAGCGCCTGCGGTGTCGTGGTCCTGGCATTTGCCCTGTTCACGCTCTACAACGACTACCTGCAACGCAATACCATCCGCCAGAACATCGAAGCTTCGGTGCAGCAGTCGGGCGCACTGACCGCCAGTAGTGTGCAGAACTGGATGAGCGGGCGCATCCTGGTGCTGGAAAACCTGGCCCAGGACATCGCCCAGCAAGGCGCTGGCGATACCCTGGAAGGACTGATCGAGCAGCCATCCTATACGCGTAATTTCCTGTTCACTTACCTGGGCCAGGCCACCGGTGCGTTCACCCAACGCCCCAATGCGCAGATGCCCGCCGGTTACGACCCACGTCAGCGCCCGTGGTACGGCGCCGCGGCCAGCGCCGGGCAGACCGTGCTGACTGCCCCGTACCAGGGGGCTGTCGGCGGCCTGATGGTAACCATCGCCACGCCAGTGAAAAGCAAGAACAATGGCGAGCTGATCGGCGTGGTCGGCGGTGACGTCACCCTCGACACCCTGGTCGAGATCATCAACTCGGTCGATTTCGGCGGCATCGGCCACGCCTTCCTGGCCGACAGCAATGGCCAGGTGATCGTCAGCCCCGACAAAGACCAGGTGATGAAGAACCTCAAGGACATCTACCCCGGCAGCAACCTGCGAGTCGCCGCCGGCATGCAGGATGTCACCCTCAATGGCCAGGACCGCATCATTTCCTTCGCCCCGGTGGCCGGCCTGCCTTCGGCACAGTGGTACATCGGCCTGTCGATCGACAAGGACAAGGCCTACGCTGCGCTCAGCCAGTTCCGCACCTCGGCGATCATCGCGATGCTGATTGCGGTGGCTGCCATCGCCGGCCTGCTCGGCCTGCTGATCCCGATACTGATGAGCCCGCTGACCACCATGGGCCGCGCCATGCGCGACATCGCCGAGGGCGAAGGTGACCTTACCCGCCGCCTGACCGTGCAGAACAAGGACGAGTTCGGCGAACTGGCCACTTCGTTCAACCGCTTCGTCGAGCGCATTCATGCCTCGATCAGCGAAGTGTCCTCGGCAACCCGCCTGGTGCACGACCTGTCGGAGAAGGTGGTCAATGCCTCCAATGCGTCGATCATCGGTTCCGAAGAGCAAAGCATGCGCACCAACAGCGTGGCCGCAGCGATCAACGAGCTGGGTGCTGCCACCCAGGAGATCGCCCGCAACGCCGCCGATGCCTCGCAGCATGCCAGCGGTGCCAGCGAGCAGGCCCACGGTGGCCGTGAAGTGGTCGAAGAAGCGATCAGCGCCATGACCGCCCTGTCGCAGCGCATCAGCGAGTCCTGCGCGCAAATCGAAACACTCAACGCCAGCACTGACGAAATCGGCAAGATCCTCGACGTGATCAAGGGCATCTCGCAGCAGACCAACCTGCTGGCGCTGAACGCCGCCATCGAAGCGGCGCGTGCCGGTGAGGCCGGCCGTGGCTTTGCCGTGGTGGCCGACGAGGTACGCAACCTGGCGCACCGCACCCAGGAATCGGCGGAAGAAATCCACCGCATGATCACCAGCCTGCAGGTAGGCTCGCGCGAAGCGGTGCACACCATGAACACCAGCCAGGTTTCCAGCGAGCAGACCGTGCAGGTGGCCAACCAGGCCGGCGAGCGCCTGGCCAGCGTGACCCAGCGTATTGGCGAGATCGATGGCATGAACCAGTCGGTGGCTACCGCTACCGAAGAACAGACCGCCGTGGTCGAGAGCCTCAACCTGGACATCACCCAGATCAACGCCCTGAACCAGCAAGGGGTGGAGAACCTCAACGAGACCCTGCGCCATTGTGACCAACTGGCCCAGCAGGCCGGGCGCCTGAAGCAGCTGGTAGGCAGCTTCAGGATCTGATGGCCCAGGGGGGGCGCTCTGCGCCCCAATCGCGACGCAAGGCCGCTCCCACAGGTGCCATGCGATCCTTGTGGGAGCGGCCTTGTGTCGCGATCGGGCTGCGCAGCAGCCCCCTACGCCACCGCCGCTTTAACCACTTTGCTCCGCCGGACCCAGGCCAGCAGCACCGCCGCCATCAGCACGAAACCCAGGTAGCCGAACAGCGGGTACACCTCACCCACCAGGCTGATGAACCCCACCAGGCTGCATCCGAACGCCGCCACGCCGGCCACCACCGAGCCCCAGCGAAACCTCACCGTACCCGCCGGCATCAGCCGCGAGAGAAACGAGAACAACGTACCCACCGCAGTGTTGACGATCATGCCGAAGATAATCAGGCACATCACCAGCCCCAGCAGTGGCGATACTTCGTTGGCGATCGACAGCATCGGCATCGGCAGGTCAGCCACGCTGTCCAGGCGCGACAACAGCCCGGCACTCATCACCAGCATCAGGCCACCCAGTGCTGCGCCACCAAGCAACCCACCCCATACAGCGGTTCGCTCGCCCTTGGCCGACCCACCCAGGATGGCCAGGATCGGCGCGCCGGCAACGATGTTGTACGACACGTACAGGAACGCCCCCAGCAGCCAGTGACGGGCGCCCGCCTGTTGCTGGCTGGCCAGCTGGTCGAGCTGGGCGAAGCTCTGTTCCCGGCTGAACACGGCGTACAACGCAATCGCCGAGGCCACCAGGATCAGTAACGGCGTGATGGCACCAATGGCGAGGATCACCCTGCGCACATCCAGGCACACGATGCCCACCACGACCAGCGTCACCAACACGCTGCCGGCCAACGCCGGGATACCGAACTGCTGCTCCAGCAAGGCACCACCACCGGCCAGCATGACCACGGTGACGGCAAACATGAAAAAGGTAATCAGCCAGTCGACGAACAGGCCCAGGTGACGGCCGCAGATGGCCTGGATCACATCCTTGTGCGAAGTGGCCTGCTGCCGATTGCCCAGCCCCGCCAGGGCCATGCCGAGGAAGGTGAACAAGGCTGCGCTGACCAGCGCACCGACCAGCCCCCACACACCGAAATCGACAAAGAACAACAACAGTTCCCGCCCCGAAGCGAACCCCGCCCCCACGATCACGCCGACAAACGCGCCGGCAATCTTCAGCTGCTCTTGCATGTGAACCTCTGGATTTATTGTTGTTGTCTCACTGCCACCGCATACTTTTTGTAGGAGCAGCCTTGCGCTGCGAAGAGGCCGGTATGACTGTTGCAAATGCATGGGTTTTACTGGCCTCTTCGCAGCGCAAGGCTGCTCCTACAGAAGCGCTCAGGCGTCGCCGACGAACGCCTGCACTTCGATCTCCACATCCACCCCCAGCGCCAATGCCGAGGCCACGGTCGAGCGCACCGGTAGCGCTGCGCCGAAGAATTCCTTGTACACCTCGTTGAAGCCGCCGAAGTGGCTCATGTCCGAGAGCCACACCGTGGCCTTGACTACCTGGTCGAAACGCGCGCCGCAGGCCGCCAGGCTTTCGGCGATACGCTCGCAGGCGGCGCGGGTCTGGGTCTGGATGTCGCCGCGCACCACTTCACCGCCAGCACTCATCGGCACCTGGCCGGAAAGGAACAGGAAGCCGCCGGCTTTCACCGCACGGGAGAACGGGAACGGCAGGCTGCTGGGGAAACGCTGGATATCATTGCTCATGGGATGCTCCTTTCAGGGTTGCTGGAAACGGGCCGGGGACAGGCGCTCGGGCACCACCCCCTGGCTGACAAGGCCGGGACACAGGGGCAGGCCCAGCAGCAGGTCGGCAGCCAGGCGCGAGGCGCCCGCAGCCGACTGGATGCCATAGCCACCTTGTGCCGCCAGCCAGAAGAACGCTGGCGCGTGCACATCGAAACCGATCACCAGGTCGCCGTCGGCGACGAACGAACGCAGCCCGGCCCAGGTGTGGCTCGGGCGGCGGATCGACAGGGTGGTCATGGCTTCGATGTTGTAGATGCCCAAAGCCACGTCGAGCTCCTCGGGCGCGGCGTCCTGGGGTTCGACCGGGTCGGCATTGGCCGGCGACCCCAACAGCTGGCCGGCGTCGGGCTTGAAGTAGAAGCTTTCGTCTACGCCGACCACCGCCGGCCAGCGGGCGAAATCCTTGTCTGCCGGGCCTGGGAAAGTGAAGGCACTGCGCCGGCAGGGTTGCAGGCCGATGCGCGCCACCCCGCACTGCTCAGCCACTCGGTCGGCCCAAGCGCCAGCGGCATTTACCAGCTGGCGCGTCTGTACCCGGCTGCCATCGCCCAGCTGCACCTGCCACAGGTCATCCAGGTACCAGGCCTGGATCAGCTCGGCGTTACAGCGCAGTTCACCGCCAGCGGCGCGATAGCCGCGCAAGAAGCCCTGGTGCAGGGCATGTACGTCCAGGTCCATTGCGCCCGCTTCAAGCACCGCGCCGGCCAGGTTCTCGGCACGCAGGCTCGGTACCAGGGCCAGGGCTGCGTCGCGGTCGAGCAGGCTGACTTCGGTGCCGTTGGCCAGGTTCTGTGCGTGGGTCTGCTCGAGCAGCGTGCGCTGTTCCAGGCTGGCGACGTACAGGCAGCCGCGCGGTTCCAGCAGCGGGTGCTCGCAGAACCCTTGCGGTGGTGCTTCGTAGAAGGCCCGGCTGGCACGGGTCAGCGCCTGTATCTGCGGAGTGCCGTAGGCCTCCATGAACATGGCTGCCGAACGCCCGGTGGAATGGTAGCCAGGCTGCGCCTCGCGCTCGAGCAGCAGCACCTTCTGCCGGCCGGCCAGGCGATAACCGAGGGATGCACCAGCGATGCCCGCGCCGATGATGAGGGTGTCGTAGATCGGGATCATGCACGCTCCTGCCAGGGAATTTTCACATATGAGAATTCTAATATATGAGAATTTACGAATACGCAAGAGTCCAAGGTAAGATGCCCGACCAACGCCGCATGCCGAGACCCCCGAATGCCCGCTGCCCTACCCTTGCTGGACCGTGCCGTAGTCGGCCAGCGCCTGCGCCAGGTGCGCAAGGCGCGCCAGATGACACTCAAGCAATTGTCCGAAGCCAGTGGCGTACCGCTGTCCACCTTGTCAAAGATGGAGCTGGCGCAGGTCTCGGTCAGCTACGAAAAACTCGCCGCCGCCGCCCGGGCGCTGAACGTCGACATTGCCCAGCTGTTGCGCGCCAGCGGCACGGTAACCGCACCAGTGCCGGTGACGGTGGTGGTCGATTCACTGCCAGCGGCGGCTGGCTACTCGACCGGCACCTATGACTATCACCCGATTGCCGGCGACTTCCCTGAACGGCGCATGACACCCGCCTATGCCCGCATCATTGCCCGTGAACGTGGCGAGTTCGACGATTTTATCCGCCACCCGGGCCAAGAGTTCGCGCTGGTACTGAGCGGGCGCGTTCGTATCGAGTTCGAAACCGGGGAAGCGGTGAGCATCGGGCCGCAGGAGACGGCGTATTTCGACAGCCAGGTGGGACATATCTACCTGTCGGAAAGTGACGATGGTGCAGATGCGCATGTGATGGTGGTGATGACTGATCGCTGACCCGGTGCTGCCTGCCAGGGCCTATCGCCGGCAAGCCAGCTCCCACAGGTAGGCACAGGTCTTGAGGTTGATGCGGTGGGTGTGGGAGCCGGCTTGATAGAGCCCTGGCAGGCAGCACCTGGTTATAACCTAATAACGAACAAGTCTATTTGGCTATAAAAAAATCTATATGCTGGCTGCATCCGATAACGGGCAAAGTTGGGCGGTCGAGTAGCGTATGGATGTAGGTTCTTTCGGTTTCACCATTGCAGGCCTGGTCGTGGGTTTCATCGTCGGCATGACCGGCGTCGGTGGCGGCTCGCTGATGACCCCGATCCTGTTGTGGTTCGGCATCAGCCCGGCAACGGCCGTCGGTACCGACCTGCTCTATGCCGCCATCACCAAGGCCAGTGGCGTCTGGGTGCATGCGAGCAACAAGAACGTCGACTGGAAGATCACCGGCCTGCTCAGCCTGGGTAGCGTGCCCGCCGCGGCGCTGACCCTGTGGTTCCTCAGCACCCTGCACACCGACACATCGGCGCTCAACGCCGTCATCAAGCAAGGCCTGGCGGTGGTCCTGATCCTGACCGCGCTGGCCATCCTGTTCAAATCGCGTCTGCAGGCCTTCGCCAGTCGCCATGCCGGTGACCACTATCACCTCAGCGACCGCAGCCTGAATACCCTTACCGTGCTTACCGGCGTGGTGCTGGGGGTGATGGTCACCCTTACTTCCATCGGCGCTGGCGCACTGGGTACCGTGGCGCTGTTCCTGCTGTACCCGTTCCTGGTCACCCGCCGCCTGGTCGGTACCGAAATCGCCCACGCGGTGCCGCTGACCCTGGTGGCAGGGCTGGGCCATGCGGGGATGGGCAACATGGACTGGTCGCTGCTGGGTTACCTGCTGCTGGGCTCGCTGCCAGGCATCTACCTGGGCAGCCACCTCACCGGGCGGATTTCCGACCGCGTGCTGCGCCCGTGCCTGGCGGCGATGCTGTTGCTGATTGGCTACAAGCTGGCGTTCTGACCTTCAGCCCAGGCGCAGGCGCCACTGCCCGGTAAAGCTCAGCTCCAGACGCGACAGGGGCAACACGTCGACCCGCTGGCTGGCGCTCATCGGGCAGCCAAGTACTTGTACAAGCACGGCGCGCATCACCATCGGGTGGGTAACTGCCAGCCATTCACCAGGCCTGTCGAAGGCCGCCAGCCAGGCGGCGATGCGCTGGCAAAGCACGGCGAACGACTCGCCGCCGTGAACATCACTGGCCGGGTCCTGAAGCCATTCGGTCAACGCCTGCGATTGCTCGGCCTGCAGTTGCTTCAGTGTCAGCCCTTGCCAACGCCCCAGGTCGCAATCGGCCAATGCCGGCTCGACCTGCACCGGCCCAGAAAACCACGCCGCTGTCTCGCAGGCTCGCCGCTCTGGTGCAGTCAGCACCGGCACACCGGCAAGGTCGGCGAAAGGCTGTTGGCCCA
The DNA here is from genome assembly GCF_001586765.1 of Pseudomonas sp. ABFPK. NCBI lineage: Bacteria > Pseudomonadati > Pseudomonadota > Gammaproteobacteria > Pseudomonadales > Pseudomonadaceae > Pseudomonas > Pseudomonas sp. ABFPK. Next base: position 79,888 of record NZ_LQXW01000018.1, read on the forward strand.
GTGGAAGAATGCCGTCTTCGGCATGGTGCAGTCGCCCGGACTTCTGGGCTTGGGTCAGGGCATGGCAGATCAGCGTCAGGCGGACGGCTTTCACCGGATTTTCTCATGGCGGGTTGAGGCGCAAGGTTTAGCATGCTGCGGCACTTTTTGCCGCAACAAATATGGCACCGCCTGCGCCAGTGTTTCCCGGTTTGCCGGTGAATGGGCCGTACAGCACCCCGATGTCAGAAGGTGATATTCAGCGCAGCGAACACCGCCCTGCCTGGCTGGTTATAGGTATTGGCGCCCGAAGTACTGGCGTTGCCACCACGCAGGATCTGCTTGTCGAACACGTTGTTCACCCCCACCCGCACGTCGTAGTTGGCGTTGAACTTGTACCCGGCGCTCACGTCCACCAGGCCGTAGGCTTCCACATCCTGTTGCGCGGCCTTGTCGTAGCTTTGCTGGGTGCGGTCGTTGAAGGTCGGCGACTTCTGCTTGCCGAAATAGGTACCCGCCACCTGGAACGACAGCTTCTCGGTGGCGCGCCAGTCGAGGGTGGTGTTGACGGTGTATTCCGGGATCACCGACAGCGGCTCGCCGGTCTCGCGGTTGTCGTTGTCGAGCATCCAGGTCAGGTTGGTGTTCCAGTCCAGGGCCGGGGTCAGCTCGATGAACAGGTTGCCTTCGATACCCTCCACCCGCGCCTTGCCGGCGTTGTCCCATTGGGTCACGCGGCTGCCGGTGCCGATGGTGTACAACACATCGGTATCACCGACGATCTTGTTCTTGTAGTCGTTGCGAAAGTAGGTGGCACTGGTGCGCCAGGTACCCCGGTCATACATCAGGCCGATTTCCTTGTTGACGCTGATCTCGGGCTTGAGGTCGGCGTTGCCCTGCAGGTAGCAGCCACCGTTGTTGGTCTGCTGCACGCTGCAACCATTGCCGCGGCTGTACAGCAAATAGTTGGGGTTGGACTGGTACAGGTTCGGGGTCTTGTAGGCGCGCGCGATACCGCCTTTGACCGACAGTGCTTCGGTCAGCTTGTGCGACAGGTTCAGGCTGGGGCTGAAGTTGTCGCCAAAGGTTTCGTGGTGGTCGAAACGCAGGCCCGGGGTAATGGTGGTGTCGCCGACAATGATGTTGTCCTCGACGAACAGCGCATAGCTGCGGGCGGTCGTTTTCGAGCTGCTGCGGTCGAAACCGACGAGCCCGTCATTCCCCGTGGGGTCCGAGCTTTGTGGGCGCAGCGAGCCCTGATCATTGAGCGTTTCGTACAGGTACTCGCCGCCCAGGGTCAGCACATGCTCGGCGCTGCCCATGGCGAACGGCAGGTTCACTTCGCTGCTCAGGCGCGTGTTGCGCAGGCGCGACATGGCGGCGCCTTCAGCATTGGGAGCACCTTCGGTACGGCCTGCCAGGCCCTCGTTTAGACGCCAGTTACGCACGTACTCGTAGGCCAGCACGGTCTTGCTGGTACCCCAGGTGAAATCGCCCAGGTGGGTCAGGTCGTAGGTACTGCGCTGCATCACATTGGTTTCGTGGCCGTACAGGCTGGACACGAACTCGACGTCACCACCGCCGTTGCTGTTCATGGTGTCGCCGGCAAAGATATTGCCCTGGCGGCTGTAGCCGGCACTGGCCTCGAGGCGGTGCTCGTCGTTCAGCTTCCAGCTCAGCAGGCCATTGATGTCCTTGTTGCGTACGCCTTCGCGGCCCGCCACCAGCGCACTGGTGGCATGCCCGGCGTTGATGTCCAGGTCGTCGGCATCGGTCTTGGCCAGACCGCCGTACAGGCGGAAGCCGAGGTTGTCGGTCAGGCCGCCGCCCAGGTTGAAGTTGGCCCGGCGGCTGGCGCCCTCGGCGCTGTCTTCCGGCAGCTGGGTGTACAGGCTGACGCTGCCCTTGAGTTCATCGGTGGGCCGTTTGGTGATGATATTGACCACCCCGCCCATTGCGCCGGAGCCGTAACGTGCGGCCGCCGGGCCACGCAGGATCTCGATGCGCTCGACCGCTTCTGCCGGTACCCAGTTGGTTTCACCGCGGGTATCGCGGTCGCCGTTCCAGCCATAGCGCACGGCATTGCGTGCGCTGGATGGCTTGCCGTCGATGAGGATCAGGGTGTTTTCCGGGCCCATGCCGCGCAGGTCGATCTGCCGGTTGTTGCCACGCGCGCCGCTGGCGCTGTTGCCGGTCAGGTTGACCCCGGGCTCGCGGCGGATGATGTCGGACAGGTCATTGGCCGGCGGGTGGCGCTTGATGTCTTCGGCGGTGATGATCGACGTACCCAAGGCCTGGCGTGCCTCGCGCTCGGCGGTGACCAGGGTGTCCTGGATCACCAGCGCGTTGTCGGCGACCGGCATCTCCAGCACCTCACCCGTACGCTGTTCTTCGGCCTGGGCCGCGGTGACCACCATGGCCGATGACGCCAGCGCGACAAACGCCAGGGCCAGGCTTTTGGGTGAAGTCTTGCACTGCATGGGTACATCTCCTGCGATTCATGAGCGAAACGGCACATCCCTGTCGGAAACCGGGAGCCCTCGCCCACCGGCCTCGCAAACACAGTTTGGTGGCCAACAGGGATGGTAAATATAGAGATTCGCAAATGAGTTTAAATCTTATTTACGAAGTTTACATGTTTGTAACGGAACTTTGCTGACACGACAGCGTTGCCGGCGCAGCCCGGCTATTCGCGCTGATGCTTGCATACACCTGTCCGATTTGCATCCTGCGTGACGGCTCCTACAGTTTCGAACGTAGCCCTCTGCCGAGCCTCCTGATGCGCAGCCACGAAGAAAGCCACGCCATGAACGCCACCAGGTCCCTGTCGAAGATCCCTCGCAGCGTCTGGGCGTTGGGCTTCGTATCGATGTTCATGGACATTTCCTCGGAAATGATTCACGCCCTGCTGCCGCTGTACATGGTCACCGTGCTTGGCACCTCGGTAGTGGCGGTGGGCTTTATCGAAGGTGTTGCCGAAGCGACCGCTTCGATCACCAAGGTGTTTTCCGGCGCCCTCAGCGACCGGCTGGGCAAGCGCAAGCTGCTTACGGTGCTGGGCTATGGCCTGGGTGCGTTGACCAAGCCGGTGTTCCCCATGGCCTCCGGGCTGGGGTGGTTAACCGCAGCACGCTTCGTCGACCGGGTCGGCAAAGGCATTCGTGGGGCGCCGCGCGATGCACTGGTGGCCGACGTCACGCCCGCAGAACTTCGTGGTGCAGCCTTCGGCCTGCGCCAGGCGCTGGATACCGTGGGCGCCTTCCTTGGGCCGTTGCTGGCGATCGTGCTGATGTGGCTGACCGCGAGCCATTTCCAGACGGTGTTCTGGGTGGCGGTGCTTCCGGCGTTCGTGGCGATGTACATCCTCATCGCCTTCGTGCGCGAACCTGAAACGCCGGCCACCACCCGGCCGGTGCGCTCACCGCTGGCCCTGCACGAGCTGGCCCGCCTGGGCCCGGCCTACTGGCGGCTGATCGGCCTGGCCACACTGTTCACCCTCGCCCGCTTCAGCGAGGCGTTTCTGCTGCTGCGCGCCCAGGACATGGGCCTGGCGCCGCTGTGGGCGCCGGCAGTGCTGGTGCTCATGGCCCTGGCCTACTCGTTGTCAGCCTACCCAGCGGGGGTACTATCGGACCGCGTAGGCCGCCGGGGCGTGCTGATGACCGGGCTGGGGCTGCTGGTCGCCGCCGACCTGCTGCTGGCCCTGCTGCCGGGCTGGACCGGGCTGGCCATGGGGGTGGCTGCCTGGGGCCTGCACCTGGGCTTCAGCCAAGGCATCTTTGCCGCCATGATCGCCGACAGCGCCCCCGCGGAGCTGCGCGGTACAGCCTTCGGCCTGTTCAACCTGCTGACCGGCGTGGCGCTGCTGGTGGCCAGCGTGGTGGCCGGGCTGCTGTGGGACGGGGTCGGCTTCAAGGCGACATTCCTGCTTGGCGCAGCATGTGCCGGCGGCACCCTGATCGGGGTCGTATTGCTCAGGCCGGCCCCGATCACCGGCAATCCAAACTAGGCCAGCGCTGGCTGCTGCTCCAGTAGCGACCAGCCGCCATGTCCATCCACCTCCAGCCGGTGGGTATGGAAACCTGCCAGTGTACTGCGGTGCCCGACACTGACCAGCAATGCCCCCGGCATTTCCGTACGCAGCAGAGAATACAGGGCATGCTCGAGCCCTTCGTCCATGGCCGAAGTGGACTCGTCAAGGAACACCACTTGCGGCCGGTTGAATAGCACCCGGGCAAATGCGAGGCGCTGCTGCTCACCAACCGAGAGAATGTGTGACCAGTCACAGCGGACTTCCAGTCGCTCGGCCAAGTGGGCCAGGTTGACCTGGCGCAAGGCCTGCTGCATCCGCGTTTCATCCTCAGGTCTGCTGGCCACCGGGTAGGCGATGACCGTGCGCAGATCGCCCAGCGGCAGGTACGGCCGCTGCGACAAGAACAGCGCCTGGTGGCCCAGCGGGCGCCTGACCTCACCCTCGGCGTACGGCCAGAGTCCCGCCAGCGCACGCAGCAGCGTGGTTTTACCGCTGCCCGACGGCCCCTTGATCAACAGCGCCTGGCCGGCATGCAGATCAAGGTCCAGGTCGGTGATAAGGGCATGCCCGTCCGGGCGCAGCACCTGCAGGCGGCTGATCGCCAAGGCATGCTCCTGGTCCTCGGTGATGACGCGCGGCAAAGCGCTCGCCTGCTCATTGGCATCGAGGAAGCCGGTCAGACGATCGAGGGTGGCCCGGTACTGGGCAAACGCATCATACGACTCGCGGAAGAACGACAACGAATCCTGCACCTGGCCAAAAGCCTGGGAGGTCTGCATGACGTCGCCCAGCTTGATCGCCCCGCTGAAGAAGCGCGGTGCCTGCAGAATGAAGGGGAACACCACTGCGACCTGGCTCACGCCCAGGTTGAAACCGCTGAATTTCAGGTTCCGGAACACCAGCGCCCAGGCATTCACGATCAAGGCACCAAAGCGACCCAGCAACGTGCCCCGCTCGACCTGCGCGCCCTGGTAGAAAGCGATGTTCTCGGCATTTTCGCGCAGACGCATCAGCGCGTAACGGAAGTTGGCGGTGAGCTTTTCGTTGAGGAAGTTCAGGCGGATCAGCGGCCGCCCGAGACGGAAGGCGATCCAGGTGGCGACGATGACGTAAAGGTACACCGCAAACACCATAGCCCGGGGAATCTCCACACCGGCAACGGCCAGCGGCGCCGACAGCCCCCAGAGGATGCCGGTGAACGCCACCAGCGAAACCAGCGCACTGACTGCGCCCAGGGCGAGGGTCACCGAGTTGCTGACAAAGGCGTTGACGTCCAGTTCGATACGTTGGTCAGGGTTGTCCACGGGCTCGGCGAGGAACTGGCCACGGTAGTAGGCATCGCCGTGCATCCAGTCGTGGGTCAGGCGCTCGGTCAGCCAGACTCGCCATTGGATGCTGAACGCCTGGCTTACATAGAAGGTGAACAGCGAACGCAGCACATGGATGGTGGCCAATACTGCAAAGACACCGAGCAGGTACCAGAAGGCGGCTTGGTCAAGGCCCTGCAAGGCGCTGTAGAAGCCGTTGTACCAGAATGAGAACAGCACGTTCAGACGCACCGAGAATAGCGTCAGAACCAGCAGCAGGGCGAATACCAGTAACGGTCGCCAACTGCGCCTGAAACTGAAATAGGGCCCGGCAAGCTGCCAGAACTGGCTGCCCCAGCGCGTACAACGTACGGCCAGTGTGGCGGCTGCTATGAAGCAGACAAGGCTGATGAACGAGGCGATTGCCAGCCAGCTCAGGCTCTCTTGCAAGGCCTGGTGCCAGTTCATTTCCATGATGGGTATCCGTGCTGAGTATTTCCGCGAGCGTAGCATTGACCTGTGATTCGTCAGGCATAAATGACGCACATTTCATGATTGCTTTCGGAGCTACGCGGGCCCCTGTGGGAGCGTTGTACAGGTCTGGGGCTTATTTGCCAGAAAGACAAAACCCCTACCTGCATGTGCAGATAGGGGTTTTGCGAAATGAATCTTGACGATGACCTACTCTCACATGGGGAAACCCCACACTACCATCGGCGATGCATCGTTTCACTACTGAGTTCGGGATGGGATCAGGTGGTTCCAATGCTCTATGGTCGTCAAGAAATTCTGTTGCCAGAATGTCCAGATGGACAGCCCAGCGAATTCGGATATGCGATATTTGTGATGTTGCGAACTTTCG
>NZ_LQXW01000019.1:0-84050 GCF_001586765.1 Pseudomonas sp. ABFPK
CGGTTGAGTGGCCGGATGACCGTGGAATCAGTGGTCGGATACGCGTGGAATGGGTGGCCGGATCACCGTGGAATCGGTGGTCAGATGCTTATGGAATGGGTGGCCAGATGACCGTGGAATCCGCAATCAGTTGGGACGTACGCCGAGCGACGATGATAAAGCGCTGATCATCAAGTTTCTCCAGACCCTCACCGGCCAATGGGAGGGTAAACCGCTATGAGGTTGAACGCTCGGCGCAGTCTGCTGCTGTTGGCTGCGTGCGCCATATTGCTGGCTTCCGTGCTGGTCTACCTGTACTGGATGTCCAGGTCCGATGAGAGTGGCGACTACGCTCAGGCGCGCGATCTGATACGCCAGATCAAGCAGTACGATGCACAGTGGGAGGGTGCAGTGCTCAAGGCGCGCACCACTACCAATTACAACTACGACCCGCTGGTGTTGCCGTTGATTGAAATGAAGCGCCTATGGCGGGAATTCGGCACGCTGGAAGGGCGTCATCAAAAAACGGAACTGCTCGCTTGGCAAAAGGCTTTTCGCGATTACCAACAGGCCTTTGACGACAAGGTCCTGCTGGTCTCGCGCTTCAAGACGCACAATGCAATCCTGCGAAATTCCCTGGCTTTTCTCCCGGCTGCGGCTGATGTAATACAGGTGCACCTCCGGCAATTGGTCGATGCCGATACACTGCGTCTGCGTAGAGTCACAAGCGATACCTACGACTTGATGCTGAGCAGCCTTGAGTTTGCCCAGACCACAACCGATGAAAAAGCTGCCGAAATCCTTGTCGGACTGAACAATCTTTCTGTCAACAAGGAGCGCTTGCCCGGCGATTTTCAGGTGCCCATCGATACCATCAGCAAACACATAGAGTTGATTCTTCGTGAGCAACCCAAAGTCGATCAACTGCTTGAAGCGATCGAGGCGGTTCCGATCGCCGAGTACCTGGACGCCATTGCCCTGATGCTGGACCACGACGAGCAAGCAGCAGTGCTGACGGCTCAGCGATACCATTTTTATATGTTGGTGTTTTCCACCCTGCTGGTTTTGCTATTACTGTACCTGGGGATGCGGCTAATGCGTAGCTACGCCGAAATAAACCGTGTAAACCGAGCGCTGGTGAGTGCCAACGACGAATTGGAACAGCGGGTCGAACGGCGTACCCAGGCACTTACCCAAGCCAGCGCAGCACTGCAGCGCGAGGTGGACGAACGCCGGTTGCTCGAGAACCAGTTGGTCCAGTCCGAAAAGCTCGCCTCGCTCGGTCAACTGGCAGCCGGCGTAGCCCATGAAGTCAACAACCCGATTGGTTTTGTCTCTTCCAACCTCGGTGCACTGGACGACTATTTCGGCCGTTTGCAGGACATGCTGAAGGCATATGCTGACGCGGAAAATACCCTGCTTCCGAACGCGCTCGGCGCGGAGCTGGCGAAGTTGCGCACGGAAATCGAGCTGGATTACTTGCTGGAGGATATTCCGGCGCTGATCCGCGAATCCAAGGACGGTATCAGCCGCGTTGCGCGGATCGTCAAGGACCTCAAGGACTTTTCGCGAGTAGAGAGCAGCCATGACTGGCAAGTGGCAGACCTGCAACAAGGCATAGAGTCAACGCTGAACATTGTTGCCAGCGAACTCAGGCACAAGGCGGACCTTGTCAAGGATTACAGCCCATTGCCGCCGGTCGAATGCCTGCCTTCACAGATCAATCAGGTAATCATGAATCTGCTGGTCAATGCCACCCAGGCGATGGGGGCCGAGCGTGGCAGAATTACCCTGCGAACCGGTGCCAGTGACAAGTGGGTATGGATCGAAGTCGCAGACAATGGTTGTGGCATTCCTGGCGAAAGCCTGCAAAAGATCTTCGATCCGTTCTACACGACGAAGCCCATCGGCCAGGGTACCGGGCTGGGATTGTCACTTTCGTACGGAATCATCAAGCGTCATGGTGGCGAGATCCGCGTAGACAGCGAGGTGGGAGTCGGTACGACATTCAGGGTCGAACTGCCCATCCATCAGGCCCGGTCGGCCTGAGCCCGCTCCGAGCACACCAGGGAAGTGGAATGCAAATTGCTATGACCCCTTGGTGCATCGTTCATGCGGAGTACGCAGAAATGACTCAGAATGACCGCTACTACATGATCTTCGTTGTGGTTGCTGTGCTGGTTCTGGATCTAGCAGCGACATTTGTGTTTCTGAAGGTCATCGCCTGACCCCCGTTTGTGGGTCCGGTTGTACCCGAAATCGGGGACATCGGCAGAGTGAACCCGGCCCAGGCTGGCCTGTCTGGCACTTTTCCACTGATCCATGAACGTAGGTTATCTTCGCAAGGAAAACCCGCCCGGAAGCCGATATAGCAAACAAGCCTATTGCCCGGCTAACGTCGAGCAGTACCATGAGCGAACAAAAACCAAAAAAAGGCATGCGGCTTGGCAACACTTTCCCAAGTTACTCGATGGGACAGCAGGAGCGTGTCGCGTGAAAAGTCCAAGATCGGTAGCAGGCGCAATACTGATGTCCACTTTCGCCACTCTGTTCATGGCAGGCTGCGCACATGACCCCGATGTGCGTCAGGGCCATGGGTATGCGGCCGGGGCCACTGAAAGAAGTACGTCGGCGTACCTGGGGTGCGTCAAAAGCGAACTTCAAGGTAATGTGAAAACGTACCAGGTTGATGGCGATAACTCGGTCAGGCTGTTCGTTGATAGCACCGACCCCGACACGGCGGGTGGCCTGGTCGAAGTGCGGGGCACGGGGACCCAGCGCCAGTTCGCGGCCTATCAACGTGATGCCTGGTACGACCATGGCAGGCTGCTGGATGCCGCGCTGATGTGTTCGAAAGCGTGATCATCTGACCCCTTATACAAAAGGCCCGCCCTCGAGAGCGGGCTTTTTGCATTTGCCGACCCCAGCCGCAATAATCCGCTCATTTGAAGGAGAACACCAAGTTGGAAGAAAGAAGCGTTGTTGCTGAGATGTTCATTGGGATGCCGACGCATTTCTGGGTGTTGCCCGTTGCCGGCCTGATCGCCTGGTTCGGCCTGAAATGGGCCGAACAATCCGGTAGCCGCGCCAGCACATTGCGGATCGTGACCTACCTTCTGCTCATTGCGTTGGCGGTATTGCCCAATGGTTTTTATGCGCTGTTTCCCCCTTCGTCCGACATGCCCGAGCTGTTGTTGAATCGTGAGCCGCTGCCCAACTACGAGGGGCGCTTTTACCTGGATGCGTTTTACGTGTTCAGTGGGTGGGCACTGAGCAAGGTGGCCAAACTCAAGTTCAACTAGAGCGAACACGAGATTCCATTTCCGATCAAGAAATCAATTGCGACTGGCGTTCTCGCCAAAGTTGGAGCGCTCCCAAGGCATTTTGCCCCGGATGGCAGCAGCATCAGCGGTACTGCCGAGCCGAACAGGCGGCAACCGGTTCCTGCGCGGCAAGGAAGTACTGCCGATCATCCCCGGCATGGTTGCCGAGGTGGATATCCTCAGCGGCAAGCGCAGCGTGCTCAATCACTTGCTGCGCCCGCTGATCAAGGCCCGTCTCTACTGAGCTGGAGCGTCAGGCCATCAGTACGGTTGCCAGTAGCTTTATTGCCGACGTGCGGTGATGGCCGGCACTGTAGGCCAACACTATGTCGCGGCAGTACCTTGGTTCTTCGGCCAGAACCAGGGCGTTTGGCGATTGCTCCAGCAATGACGGCCATTGCGGGACCAAGGAAACGCCTTGCCCCAGGGACACCAGCAGGCTGATGGCCTCGAGTGCATCCAGGTCGCAAGCCACGTTGGGTGCGAGGCCCAGATCGTCCAGATAGCGCTGGGTTATCAGGCCTCCCCAGGAGTCGACGGCATACCGGATATAGGGCCCAGTGGCCAGCATTGCGTGTGCTTCAGCGCGGGAGGCTGTGGCAGGTGCCAACAAGCACAGCGGTTCGCTGCGCAACGTGAGCATTCTCAACGATTTTGCTGTCTTGAAGGGGGGCGTAACCAGAATTGCCGCATCCAGTTCCTGATTGATCAGCTTGTCATGGAGCAATTTGGAGTCACCGGGCGTGATGGTGAGCTTGAGGTTGGGCGCGGAGGATGACAAATGCTCCAGTGCTGCCGGTACAAGGCCGGTGAGTGCAGTTGATATGGCGCCAATGCGCAGTTCCCCGGTCAGCGTGTCGGCGTTCAGGTCATTCCTGAGCTGACTGGCATGTTCGACAATGCAACGTATCCGTGGCATCAATACCAGCAGCTTGTCTGTCGGCCTGATCGCATGGGCCTCTCTATTGAAGAGTGCACAGCCCAGGTGTTTCTCCATATTGCGAATACGCAAACTTATTGCGGCGGCTGAAACATTTGCTTTCTTTGCCGCACCCGCAATGGAGCCGCATTCGACAACGGATATGAGGCTTTCCAGATTTTGAATGTCCATAAGTAATGCTTATGCTCAGGCCAAGTGTCAGTTGGTGTACATGGATGCCGGGCGGTGTGAGGATAGTGGCTCCGTTCGAGGAGTACCATCATGTTGACACCCTTTCATCTTGCTTATCATGTCAGCGATCTGGATGTGGCAAGAAAATTCTATAAAGAAGTTCTTGGTTGCGTCGAGGGACGTAGCACTGAGACCTGGGTAGACTTCGAGTTTTTTGGTCACCAGATATCTCTGCATGTGGGCAAGCCCTTTGAAACCAGTCGCACTGGCAAGGTCGGCCCGCACCTTGTATTGATGCCTCATATCGGAGTGATATTGCCTCTGGAGCGATGGCAGGCCTTGGCTAAGCGCCTTGAAATTCTGGGCGTGCAGTTCGAAATCCCGCCGGTTGTTCGTTTTGAAGGTGAGCCTGGCGAACAAAGGACAATGTTTTTCCTGGATCCCAGTGGTAACCCGATCGAGATCAAAGGGTTCAAGAACTTTCGTGCAATCTTTGCTTCCTAGGGTTTTATAAAAACAGAGATCAATCCCGTGAGAATAAAAATAAATCTAATCACGCAAATTGCAATTGGTCTGGCTTTCGGTATATGCGTTGGCCTGCTATTGAATCATTTTCCAGATTACAAGGGCTGGTGGATCGAGCAAGTGCTGCAACCGGCGGGTGATGCGTTCATAAAACTGATGAAAATGATCATCGTGCCGCTGGTGTTTTCCTGCATGGTGGTAGGCACAGCCGGCTCCGGCAAGCGCGCCCTGGGGCGGGTGGGAACAAAGAGCCTTGTCTATTTCTTTGCCGTGACCGGGGTCGCAATCATTTTCGGCTTGTTGGTCGGTAACGTGCTCCAGCCAGGCGCCGGTGCGGGGTTCGCCGTTACACCGGCGAGTGGGGCAGTGCCTGCTGTGCAAAATGCTTCGGCAGGGCTCGGCAAGGTACTGTTGGGCATCATTCCTGATAATGTAGTGGCGGCAATGGCGGAGGCTAAGCTGTTATCGGTACTGTTCTTCGCAATCTTGTTCGGGGTGGCACTGTCTACGCTGGATGAACCCAGGAAACAGCCGTTGGTTGCAGTGCTGCAGACGGTAGTGGATACCATGTTCAAGGTCACTCATATGGTCATGGCCTACTCACCGATCGGCATCTTTGCCCTGATAGCTGTCACGGTGTCGACCTTCGGGATTGATTCACTGCTGCCGTTGGCAAAACTGATAGCCATTACTTATGTGGCGGTACTGTTCTTTGCAATTGTCGTGCTGGGCCTTGTTGCCAGGGCTGTTGGCGAGAATATCTTCGAGATCATCCAGGCCTTCAAGGGTGAACTGATACTGGCGTTCAGCAGCGCGAGTTCTGCCACCGTCATGCCGCAATTGATGGCCAAGACCGAAGCACGGGGTGTACCGCGTACGATCACTTCGCTGGTGATCCCGTTGGGCTATTCATTCAACCTGGATGGCGCGTCGCTGTTTGCGGGCCTGGGTACGCTGTTTATCGCGCAGGCCTACAATATTGAACTGGCCTTGGCAGACCAGGTTATGTTGGTATTCATCATGGTATTGACGTCCAAAGGCGCTGCCGGAGTGCCCGGGTTCATGTTTGTCATTCTCACCGCAACCCTGACGGCGGCAGGTTTGCCTTTGGAAGGCGTGGCCTTGATTGCAGGGGTGTATCGATTGATGGACATGCCCGTTACGGCACTGAACGTACTCGGCAATGCGCTGGCGCCGATCGTGGTCGCAAAATGGGAAAGCCGCGCTGGAACATTACCGGCTGATGTCGTGGTTATGGAGCAATCATCTCGATAGCAGATGGGCAGGCTCGTTCAGCCAGGCGTTTGGAACGGGAATTGCTGCATCCCTGAAAACCTGCTCATTTGGGGATACGGCCATGTTTCCAGAAGATCTGTACTTCATGTTTCTCTACGCCGTTGCCGTGTTGGCTCTCGATGTGGCAGCCATCATGCTCTATCGGAGTGCCAAGCCCTGACCCGGGTTTGGGGACTTCCACCCTGAACCGGGTTTTGGTCTACAGTGCTGGGACGTCTTCCGTGTAAGGAAACAGCTATGGCAAAGCGTAGATGGGCAGTTATCGCTACCTCGATTGCGCTGGCAGTGGGGCCGGCGCTCACTTATGCCGACCAGGGTAATGGTAAAGGGCAGGGCCACGGCAAGGACAAGGGGCAGCATGGTCAAGGTCACGGGGGCTCGTATGGTGGGCCGTCGATAAACCGTGGCGATGTGCTTGGCATTCTTGACGGGCACCGCAGTTACTGGAGCGCAGGGCCGGCGCTGCCCCCGGGCATTCAGAAGAACCTGGCCCGTGGCAAACCACTGCCGCCGGGTATCGCCAAGAAGCTGGATGGCAGGCTGCTGGGGCAGTTGCCTCATTACGATGGCTATGAATGGATGCAGGCGGGTGCGGACCTGATCCTGGTGGCAGTTGCTACGGGGATCATCTACGAAGTGTTGAACGGCGCACTGGATTGACGTCAGGCGCAGGTGTCAGCGAGCGCCGTCAATTGTAGGAGCGGCCTTGTGTCGCGATGGGCTGCAAAGCAGCCCCCGGCAGGCGACGCGGTGGCACCGGCTGCGCCGGTGTTCGCGGGTAAACCCGCTCCCACAGGTACAGCGCATGCTTTCGGCAGGTGGGGTCCTTGTGGGAGCGGGCATGCCCGCGAAGCAGGCGACGCGGTGGTTGGCACCGGCTGCGCCGGTGTTCGCGGGTAAACCCGCTCCCACAGGTACAGCGCATGCTTTCGGCAGGTGGGGTCCTTGTGGGAGCGGGCATGCCCGCGAAGCAGGCGACGCGGTGGCTGGCAGCGGCTGCGCCGGTGTTCGCGGGCGCGCCCGCTCCCACAGGAACGGTGCATTCTTTCGGCTGATGGGGTCCCTGTGGGAGCGGGTTCACCCGCGAAGCAGGCGACGCGGTGGCTGATACCGGCTACGCCGGTGTTCTCGATAGCGCCCGTTCCTCCAGAATCAGGTGTTTTCCTGCACGTTCAGTACTGAACCCTTATCATCCGTCGCCAGCAAGCCGCTGGAGTGCATGCCCTTCGTTGGCAGTTCGGCGAGTGGCACATCTGTAGTACGGAAAATGCTGCGACCTTGTTCACCAACCCTCAGGGTGATCAGTTTTCCATTCTGATAGAAGAATTGCGTTCTGTTGGTGTTCTTTTGCATGGTGCGTGCTCCGAAGGCTATTGGCAGGGTTCACTTTCCCAGCCTTCACGCACCCAGGCTACTGGCAGAAATATCAGGTGGGCCTGTGCTGCGAGACTTTGGTTGATTGGTAAGCCAGTACAACCCCCGTTAGAATGCAGCGTATCCTTGATGGCTAATTGCAAATGTCTATGTTTCGTATCTTTCTCTTCGCCGTGCTGGTCACCGGTGTTGCCGGCTGCGCAACCCCTGGCAAACCCACTGCCAGCAAGCTGACTCACAAATCGCCCCAGCAATACGCCGCTTGCGTACTACCCAAATGGCAAGCACTGGCGCCTCAAGCCACGCAGAAATCGATCGCCCACGGCTACCGGCTGACGGCACCCAGCCCCGTGGCATCCGATGATGTGCTGGACGTAGTCGATTCCCACGAGGGCAGCCGCGCGACCTTCTACAAGGGCAGCTTCCTGTCTGGCGACAAATTGCGCCAGGCAGCAAGGGAATGCCTGGACTGACTCAGTAACCCGATCCGCTAGAGCCGCCCATGCTGGGCAGGCGGGCCCTGCGCTGAGCATTGCTCCACTCGGCGCAGGTCATGAAAGCGGTATTGTCCACTTTGCCGGTGCCGTCGAAACTTACGCTGTAGGGCTGCCGGTTGTCGGCCTTGGTCAGCATGTAGTCGAAACAGGTGCCGGGCACCACGGTGCGTTCGGTCTCGGCATCGGGCTTGCCGCCTACCTGCATGACTTGGTCTCTGCTCATGCCGTTGGTGACTTTCGCCACCAGCGGCTGATCGTGGTACAGCGTGGAATTGGACGAACAGGCAGACAGCGCTGCCAGTGCAAGGATCAGCGCGTGAAAGGGTTTGTTCATGGCAGTGCTCCGGTAGAGGACGCCGACCGGCGATATCAATTCGCTCGGCTTTCAATCATACGCCTGCACTGCCTCACCCGCAGTAACGTGCCCCCATGTGGGAGCGGCTTTAGCCGCGAACACCGGCGCAGCCGGTGCCATGCACCGCGTTGCATGCTTCGCGGCTAAAGCCGCTCCCACAGGGTCCGCGGACTGCTTGCGAATTCAGTTCTCTACGTGGAAGCGCAGCCCAAAGGGTTGGGCGATCTCCCACAGGGATCGAGCAGGGCTATTGCGTGTGCGATCAGCCTGCATCACCGCGCTTGTTCATCTGCTCACACTGCGTCTGCGCAGCCGTCCTGCTTGGATAACTGGGCTTGAGCCGCTCCTTCGCTTGGTTATCGTAGATGTCGAAACCTCCACATACGGTAGCGGCGTAATAGCGGCTACCCACGCGGAACGACTCCTTTTCGATCGGCACAGCGGGAACGATAACGAATCTTGGTTGCATTTTTCGTGCCTCCCCAGGCAGAGACTTAAGTATTAGTCTGACCATTGGCAAGCATCAAGGAGGCTCATGAATAAAACACGGTTTTCGTGATCGGCATGTCTACGCTCGTACTGTCATCAAATGAAAACCCTCTGTCGTCCGATGCGAAGCACCCCACACACCAAGGGCATACAGTCCAATTACCCAGAACTGACGCCATGCGTCCAGATCGATGATTGGAGAGACAAGCATGTCCAAAGTCGTACGTTTCCATCAGACCGGTGGCCCTGAGGTGCTGCGCTACGAGGACGCCGAGGTCGGCGAGCCCGGCCCGGGGCAGGTGCGTTTGCGCCAGGTGGCTGTGGGCCTGAACTACGCCGATACCTATTTCCGCAACGGCACCTACCCGATCCCGCTGCCCAACGGCATTGGCGTGGAAGCGGCCGGGGTGGTCGAGGCACTGGGCGAGGGTGTGACCCAGGTGGCAGTCGGTGACCGGGTCACCTACACCGGTTTCCTCAACACCTTGGGCGCCTATTGCACCGAGCGCCTGATCCCCGCGGCCGCGCTGATCAAGCTGCCCGATACCATCGCCTTCGAAACCGCCGCTGCCATGACCATGCGCGGCCTGACCGCGGCCTATCTGCTGCGTCGGCTGCATGACTTCAAACCCGGCGACAGCGTGCTGCTGCATGCCGCTGCTGGCGGGGTCGGCCTGATCGTCGCGCAGTGGGCGCAGCTGCTGGGGCTTAATGTGATCGGCACGGTGTCCACCGAGGCCAAGGCCGAAGTGGCGCGCGCCCATGGCTGCAACCACGTCATCAACTACAGCGTCGAGGACGTTGCCACGCGCGTGCGTGAGCTGACCGACGGGGTAGGGGTGAACGTGGTGTTCGACAGCGTTGGCAAGAACACCTTCATGGGCTCGCTCGATTCGCTCAAGCGCCGCGGCCTGATGGTGTGCGTCGGCACGGCGTCAGGCACGATCCCGCCGTTCGACCCGCAGTTGCTGGCGATCAAGGGCTCGCTGCAGCTCACCCGCCCGGCACTGGCCGACTTCATCGCCGACCCGGCGGAAAAGGCCGACCTGGCCGGTGAGCTGTTCGATCACGTCGGCAGCGGGCGCATCCGTATCGAGATCAACCAGCACTACGCACTGCAGGATGCCGTCCAGGCCCACCGTGACCTGGAAGCGCGCAAGACCACCGGCTCGTCGATCTTCGTCATCTGAAGAGGACAACAGCATGCACATCGAACAACTGACCTGCGCGATCGGTGCCGAGGTAAGTGGGGTCAACCTGGCCGACGCGATCCACGACGACGACCTGTTCGCCCAGCTTCGCGCGCAGTTGCTCCGGCACCGTGTGCTGTTCCTGCGCGACCAGCACTTCAGCCGCGCCGAACACGTGGCGTTCGCCCGCCGCTTCGGCGACCTGGAGGACCACCCGGTGGCCGGTAGCGACCCGGAGCATCCGGGCCTGGTACAGATCTACAAGCGCCCGGACCAGCCCAACGACCGCTATGAAAATGCCTGGCACACCGACGCCACCTGGCGCGAGGCCCCGCCGATGGGCTGTGTGCTGCGCTGCATCGAATGCCCGCCGGTGGGCGGTGACACGATGTGGGCGAACATGGTGCTGGCCTATGAAAACCTGCCAGGCGATGTGAAGGCCAAGATCGAAGGCCTGCGCGCCCGCCACAGCATCGAAGCGAGCTTTGGCGCCGCCATGCCGCTGGAAAAGCGCCTGGCGCTGAAGGCGCAGTTCCCCGATGCCGAGCACCCGGTTGTGCGCACCCACCCGGAAACCGGCGAGCAGGTGCTGTTCGTCAACGCCTTCACCACCCATTTCAGCAACTACCACACCCCGCAGCGGGTGCGCTTCGGCCAGGACGCCAACCCCGGCGCCAGCGACCTGCTGCGCTACCTCATCAGCCAGGCCTACCTGCCGGAGTACCAGGTGCGCTGGCGCTGGAAGCCCAACAGCGTGGCGATCTGGGACAACCGCAGCACACAGCATTACGCCGTCATGGACTACCCGCCGTGCCATCGCAAGATGGAGCGCGCCGGGATCAAGGGCAGCCCCACGTTCTGAGTTCGTCGCCGTCGCTGGCGGCAACCGCACAATAACAATAGCGAGGACTACAGCATGCAATTCTTCGACGATTCGTTGCACCCGGAAAACATGGAAAAGGTGGTGATCACCGTGGCCCCCTATGGCCCGGAGTGGATGCCCGAAGACTTCCCTGAAGACATTCCCCTGACCATGGACGAGCAGGTGCAGAAGGCTGTCGACTGCTTTGATGCAGGTGCCACCGTACTGCACCTGCACGTGCGCGAACTGGACGGCAAGGGCTCCAAGCGCCTGTCCAAGTTCAACGAGCTGATCGCCGGGGTGCGCGAAGCGGTGCCGGACATGATCATCCAGGTTGGCGGATCGATTTCCTTTGCCCCGGAAAGCGAGGGCGAGGCGGCCAAGTGGCTGTCGGACGACACCCGGCACATGCTCGCCGAGCTGACGCCACGCCCCGACCAGGTGACCGTGGCCATCAACACCACGCAGATGAACATCATGGAGTTGCTGTACCCCGAGTACCTGGAAGGCACCTCGCTGGCCAGCCCGGCGATTCATGCTGCCTACAGCGAAATGACCGTGCCGGCCGGCCCGGCCTGGGTCCGCGAGCACCTGCGCCGCCTGCAGGCCAGCAACATCCAGCCGCATTTCCAGCTGACCGGCATGCATGCCCTGGAGACGCTCGAGCGCATCGTGCGTCGCGGTGACTACATGGGCCCGCTGAACCTGACCTGGATCGGCATCGGCGGCGGTTTCGACGGCCCCAACCCGTTCAACTTCTTCAACTTCATTCACCGCGCGCCGGACGGCTGCACCCTGACCGCCGAATCGTTGCTGAAGAACGTGCTGCCGTTCAATACCATGGCCCTGGCCATGGGCTTGCACCCACGCTGCGGCAACGAAGACACCATCATCGACCAGCATGGCAAGCGCTTCACCTCGGTGCAGCAGATCCAGCAGACCGTGCGTGTGGCCCATGAACTGGGCCGCGAGATTGCCAGCGGCAAGGAAGCACGCGCCATTTATCGCATCGGGCAGCAGTACGACAGCATCGAGCAGACCCTCGAGGCCAACGGCATGGCGCCGAATCGCCAGCCGGGTGTGAAGGGCGTGCCGCAGCGCGGCTGATGCTGTTACGGCAGGCCCGGCCTCTTCGCGGGCATGCCCGCTCCCACAGGTGCGGCACTGGCCCAAAGGTCGACGCAGTCCCTGTGGGAGCGGGCGAGCCCGCGAAGAGGCCCGCAAAAGCAACATGAATGTTGGCTGTAGTCCATAACAACAAGAACAACCTCACGCCCCGCACCCAAGGAGGCAACATGGCCACCTATCTCGCCAGTGCCGAAGATTCCGGCACCGACACCGCCCACAGCGTCCCTCGGCGCTATGCCTGGGTGGTCTTCGCCCTGACCTTTGGCCTGTTGATCTCCGACTACATGTCGCGCCAGGTGCTCAATGCGGTTTTCCCGCTGCTCAAGGGCGAATGGGCATTGAGCGACAGCCAGCTCGGCCTGCTCAGCGGTATCGTCGCGCTGATGGTCGGCCTGCTGACCTTCCCGCTGTCGCTGCTGGCCGACCGCTTCGGCCGGGTGCGCAGCCTGGTGCTGATGGCAGTACTGTGGAGCCTGGCCACCCTCGGCTGCGCCCTGGCGGAAAACTACCCGCAAATGTTCATCGCGCGGTTTCTGGTCGGGGTAGGCGAGGCGGCCTACGGCAGTGTCGGCATCGCCGTGGTGGTCGCCGTGTTCCCCCGCGACATGCGCTCGACCCTGGCCGGCGCGTTCATGGCCGGTGGCATGTTCGGCTCGGTGCTGGGCATGGCCCTGGGCGGTGTACTGGCCCAGCACCTGGGTTGGCGCTGGGCATTTGCCGGCATGGCGCTGTTCGGCCTGGTGCTGGCGATGCTGTACCCGCTGTTCGTCAAGGAGGCGCGTATTGCGCCTCGGTGCGCGCAGCAGTCGCAAGGCAAGGCCGGGCGCCCGCTGCGCACCCTGTACGGCAGCCGTTCGGTCATCGCGGCCTACGTCGGCAGCGGGCTGCAGCTGTTCGTCGGCGGCACCGTGATCGTGTGGATGCCAAGCTACCTGAACCGCTATTACGCCATGGGCACCGACCGCGCCGGGGCGATTGCCGCAGTCATCGTGCTGTGCAGCGGCATCGGCATGATCCTCTGCGCCATGCTCTGCGACCGCCTCGGGCGGCAGCGCCCGGACCGCAAGATCAGCCTTGCCATCGCCTACTGCCTGGGCAGTTGCGCGCTGTTGTCCATCGCCTTCGCACTGCCGGCCGGCACCGCCCAACTGGTACTGATCTGCCTGGGCATGATGATCGCCGCCGGCACCAACGGCCCGTCCAGTGCCATGGTCGCCAACCTCACCCACGCCTCGGTGCACGGCACCGCGTTTGCCACCCTGACCCTGGCCAACAACCTGTTGGGCCTGGCGACCGGGCCGTTGATCACCGGGCGCGTTTCCGACCTGATCGGCTTGCATGCCGCCTTCCAGCTGGTACCGCTGATGAGCATCGGCGCGGCGGCGGTGTTTTTCCTCGCCAAACGTCATTACCACCGCGACATGGAGCGTCTGCATGCACCGGCAGGCGACGCTGCCGCACCCCGGGAGTTGAAACCGTGAAACAGCTGTTGTCCGTCGAAGTGTTCTTCGATTTCGTCTGCCCGTGGTGCCTGATTGGCCAGCGACACCTGCAGGCCGCGCTCTTGCACTTGCAGCGTGAACAACCGCAAGTGCAGGTACAACTGCAATGGCGAGGTGTGCAGTTGTTGCCGGGCTTGCCAGCCAGTGGCGTGCCGTTCCATGCCTTCTATCTGCAACGCCTGGGCAGCGAGGAAGCGGTACGTGAGCGCCAAGCCCAGGTGCGCGCCGCTGCCCGTGTGGTAGGCGAGGACATCGACTTCTCGCGTATTCGCCGCATGCCCAACACCGGCAATGCCCATCGGCTGCTGCAACGGGCTGCTCAGTTGCTCGAAGCAGCGCAACTGGAAGCCTTGCTGGCACAGCTGTTCATCGCCTATTTCCACCAGGGGCGCGACCTGGGGGATAGCCGCACCTTGCTCGACATCGCCCAATGTTGCGGGCTGGATGCCGCGCAGGTTGTCGACTGCCTGCGTGACGACGGCAGCCCGTTCCTCGATGGGGCAGGGCGCGCCGGCAGTGCAGTGCCTCGTTTTCGTTTCAATCAAGGGCCGCTCATGGCAGGTGCGCAGCCTGCCGAGGTGCTGTATGCGGCCATGACCGAAGCGCTGCAAGAGGTTGAGAGGGCATGACCCGGCGCATTGTATTGGCCCCCCATCAGGTGCCGGAGCGTGACGGCCGTGTGCTGTTAGCCTGCGAAGGGCGCAGCGTGGCGCTGTTCAACGTTGCCGACTCGCTCTATGCCATTGACGACAGCTGCCCGCACCAGGGCGCGTCGTTGTGTGGCGGCCGGCTGGAAGGCCGTGTCATCCAGTGCTGCGCGCACGGCCTGCGCTTTGACCTGGCCAGCGGCTACCTGGTCAATTCCAGGGCCTTGAAGGTTGCCAGCTACCCGGTCGAGCAGCAGGGCGGGCAGGTTTACATCGTGTTTGACTGTGAGGAAGCGGGGCAATGAATACACTGGCACTTGGCGCTACCCATCAGCGTATCCGCACCCTCGCCCCGGGGGTGGTGGTCAGCCTCATCGTCGGTGCGGCCGCCAGTTTCCTCAGTGAGCATTACGCAGCGCCGGTCATGCTGTTTGCCTTGTTACTGGGGATGGCGCTGAACTTTCTCGCGGTCGATGGCCCCTGCAAAGCCGGTATCGAGTTCACCGCCCGCACGGTACTGCGCCTGGGCGTGGCGCTACTTGGCATGCGCATCACCCTGGACCAGATTGCCAGCCTGGGCTGGAAGCCCGTGGCCCTGGTCGTGACCCTGGTGGTGGTGACCATCCTGGTTTCGGTGGTGGTGGCCAAGGCGCTGGGGTTTTCACGGCTGTTCGGCATGCTCACCGGCGGTGCCACGGCCATTTGCGGTGCCTCGGCGGCGCTGGCGCTGGCAGCTGCCTTGCCCCAGCACCCGCGCAAGGAGCATGCAACGCTGTTTACCGTGATCGGCGTGTCGGCGCTGTCGACCCTGGCGATGATCCTGTACCCGATGATTGCCCAGTGGCTGCACCTGTCCCCAGCGCAGGCCGGGGTGTTCCTCGGTGCGACCATCCACGACGTGGCGCAGGTGGTGGGCGCGGGCTACAGCATGTCTACCGAGACCGGCGACATCGCCACGGTGGTCAAGCTGATGCGGGTGGCCATGTTGTTGCCGGTCATTGTCTGCGCGGCCATGATCACCCGGCGCCAGGGCCTCGAGGCAGGCGGGCAGCGGCCGCCCTTGTTGCCATGGTTCGCGGTCGGCTTCCTGCTGCTGGCGTGCGTCAACAGCACAGGCTGGGTACCCGCCGCGGTGCAGGGCGGTATCAACGACCTGTCGCGCGGCTGCCTGGTGGTGGCGATCAGTGCCCTGGGCATGAAAACCCAACTCAAGGCGCTGGCCTCGGTCGGGGTGAAACCCATTGCGCTGATGGTGGGGGAGAGCGTGTTTCTTGTGCTTTTGGTTCTGGCGTTGATGCATTGGGTGGGTTCGGCTTGAGATGTGTGGCGCCTGTGAGATCGAGCGCCGCCCGCGCGGCGCTTCGCAGCACAAGGCTGCTCCTACATCTGTTTCGGGCCAATAACGCCTGTTCCAATGCACGCGACCGCCTTGTTTGCCCGGCACAATATCTAGGTGGGCACCAAGGGCCCGCGCGCGTCTGCCTCAGGAATAACTGGCCCGAAAACAGATGTAGGAGCAGCCTTGTGCTGCGAAGCGCCGCGCGGGCGGCGCTCGATCTCACAGGCGCCGCAAATCCAAGCTCAGGCGCCTGGCGGCCCTGACGCGATCTGATCAGAATTCTGTGCCCGCCAACTGGCCGGCGGCATGCCGAACTGGGCGATGAACCAGCGGGTGAACGAGCTGGGCATCGAATAACCCAGCATGTCGGCGATACGCCCCAGCGAATAGCCGGGGTTTTCCAGGTAGCGCATCACCAGGTCACGGCGCACGCTGTTGATCAGGTCCTTGAAGGTCAATCCGCTTTCTTCCAGGCGCCGCTGCAGGGTGCGCACGTTCATGCCCTGGGTCTGTGCCACCTGTTCGATGGTGGCGCGGCCCATGGGCAGCAGCAGGTAGATGGTCTTGCGCAACTCCAGCTCCAGGGACGGCGTGCCGCCCGCCGGCAGGCTGTCCAGATAGCGCTGCGCCAGGCGCGCCATGGCCTCGTTGGCCTGCGGGCTGGCGCTGTCGAGGTCGGCGGCCGGGCAGACGATACCGTTGAACTCGCTGCCGAACACCAGCGTGCAGCCGAAAATGCGCCGGTGGGTGGCCAGGTCGGCGGGAGGCGCGTGGGTGAAGTTGGCGCTGATCGGGTGCCAATGCGCACCTAGCAGCGCCGCGCACAGGCGCATCATCACGCCGATCGCCAGCTCGGTGGCCTGGCGGCTGCAGGGCGCGCGTTCGTTGATCACCTCCTCGCGAATGACCACGGTCTTGCCGGCTTCCTCGATATGAATGGCCAGGGCGTCATTGAGCAGGTGACGGTACTGCACGATCACCTGCAGCGCATCACGCAGGGTGCGCTGGTGGCTGAGCAACAGGCTTATTTCGCCGAAGTCCGACAGTTGCCGCAACTCGGCCATGCGCAGGCCGAAGCTTTCGCAGCGGGTGGCGCTGGCGGAGGCTTCCAGCAAGGCGATGACGCTGGCAACCGGAATACGCCGATTGGGGTCTTCGAGCAACGCGGCGCTGAGGCCAACCTGTGCCAACAGTGCATGGGGATTGAGGCCGAGGTGGCGGGACACCTCAAGGTAATTGGTCAAGCTGGCGGCACGGACTAGGGCAGGCATTTTTTGTTGTTATCCATGTTTTCCAGGCTATCTGCTGCTCCTACAAAAAGTGAGCGGCTGATTGATTTTATAGCCTGCGTGTCATGAATTGAAAAGCAAAGCCCTGTGTTGGCCATTGTCATCAAATGAAAAGCCCCTGACGCCCAATGTGAAGCACCCGGTGGGTGGGCTGTTTACTGTGAACCTCAAGAGCTACACCGCACACGAGGTTCACCGTGGAAAAACTGCAAACCACTGCCACCGTGCTGATCGTCCCCGGCCTGCGCGACAATGTCGCCGAACACTGGCAGACCCTGCTCGCAGGCCGCCTGGCCAAGGTGCGCAGCGTACCGCCGCTGCAGGTCGACGGCCTGAGCTGCACAGCCCGGGTCGAGGCGATCCAGCGCGAACTGGACCAGATCGATGGTGAAGTGATCCTGGTGGCGCACAGCGCCGGCGTGCTGATGGTCGCCCACTGGGCGGCGCGCTACCGGCGGCCGATCAAGGGTGCATTGCTGGCGGCGCCGCCCGACCTGAACGCGCCATGGCCGGCCCACTACCCAAGCCCGGCCAGCCTGGCCGAGCACGGCTGGTCGCCATTGCCCCAGGCGCCGCTGCCGTTCCCCAGCATTGTCGCGGCCAGCAGCAACGACCACCTGGCCAGCTTTGCCGCAGCCAGCGCGCTGGCCCATGGCTGGGGTAGTGAACTGGTCGCACTGGGGGCCGTCGGCCACCTCAACCCGGCCTCCGGCTTCGGCCCCTGGCCGCAGGCCGAGGCGTTCATCCAGCGACTGGACCAGCCCAACCTGCAATAGCGCATGGACGCCCCAGCCACGCTCGCAAAAGACGGGCGGCGAAAAAAACAATAACAATACGTGGAGCCATCGTAATGCCAGAACACCGCATTTACCGTGCTGTGAAACCACAGCGCTGCCTGCTCGCCTGCGCCATCGGCCTGCTCACGCTGCCCGCCGCCCAGGCGTTCGAAGTCGATACCGGCAATGAAAACTGGGCCGTGCGCTTCGACAACACCGTCAAGTACAACTACGGCGTGCGCACCGAAAGCGCCGACAAGCGCATGCTGGGCACGCCCAACAGCAACGACGGTGACTACAACTTCCGCAAGGCCGGCACCAACATCACCAACCGGGTAGACCTGCTGACCGAACTGGATGTGGTCTACCAGGGCAACACCGGGTTCCGCGTCAGCACCGCCAGCTGGTACGACAAGGCCTATGACAACACCGGCTCCAATAGCAACCCGTTCGTCAACGGCAATGGTGACCAGTCCGGCATCAACCCCAGCCTCAATGGCCTGCCCGGCACCGGTGTGCCGCTGGGCAGCCCGCACCTGAGCAACTACGCCCAGCGTTACTACAGCGGCCCGTCCGGTGAAGTGCTGGATGCCTTCGTGTTCTTCAGCCGTGAAGTCGGCGAGGCCTCGCAGGTCAGCGCCAAGCTGGGCCAGCACAACCTGTTCTGGGGTGAAACCCTGCTCAACCCGGTCCATTCGCTGAGCTACGGCCAGTCGGGCCTCGACCTGGCCAAGCTGGCCGCTTCGCCGGGCACCGAGGCCAAGGAGCTGTTCGTGCCGCGCAACCAGCTGTCGACCTCGTTCCTGGTCAACTCTGAACTGACCCTGGGCGCCCAGTACTTCTTCGACTGGGACGCCGCCCGCCTGCCCGAAGCCGGTACCTATTATGGCGGCTCGGACGTGGTAGGCGAGGGCGCCCAAAGCTTCCTGCTCGGCCACACCGGCACCCCGGGGCTGATCCCGGTGCGCGGTGCGCTGACCACCATCCGCCGTGGCCATGACCTGAACCCAGGCAAGAGCGGCGACTGGGGCATCATGGCCAAGTGGTCGCCCGAGTGGCTGGGCGGCACCCTCGGCTTCTACTACCGCAAGACCTCCGAGATCCTCCCGCAGGCCTGGCTCGACGCGCGCGGCATGACCGTCGCCAATGGCCCGTTCGGCAACCCGCCGGGCAGCCGCCAAGGCGCAGTCGGCAACCTGTACAACTCGCTGCAAAGCACTACCTACCAGTTCGCCTACTCCGACGACATCGACATCTATGGCCTGAGCCTGTCCAAGGATGTGGGCGGCATCAGTGTCGGCAGCGACCTGAACATCCGCCACAACATGCCGCTGGCGAGCATCCCGGCAATCGTCAGCGCCCCCGGCCAGGGTGGCCTGGGCGGCGGCTTCGGCCTGCTGCCGGCACGCCTGCCCAGCAGCGGGGTGATCTACGACGTGCCCAAGGATGGCGACGGCCTGAGCGCCACCGGCGACACCTTGCACTGGACCTTGAACGGCCTGATGACCATTGGCGATACGCCGCTGTTCGATTCGGCAACCCTGCTTGGCGAGCTGTTCTACAGCAACCTGCTCAAGCTCGATAGCCACAACGAGGCCTTGTACAAGGGCAAGAGCAGCTACCGCGGCATCGACAAGGCCACCCGCGACAACTGGGGCATCGCCGTCAACTTCACCCCCACCTGGTACCAGGTGCTGCCGGGCATGGACCTGAGCATGCCGCTGTCGGTCAACGTCGGCCTCGACGGCGTGTCGCCGGTGCAGGGCGGTGGCGCCGAGAACACCGGCAACTATGCGGTGGGCGTGAGCGCCGCGATCTACAACCAGTACTTCGTCGACCTCAAGTACGTCGACAGTTTCGGTGAGACCAAGGCCTGCAAGGACGGCCAGACCGACGGCAGCACCCCCAACGCCCTGGACGGCGAACAGGATTACACCTGCTACGGCGGCGGCTACGCCTCCTTCTCCGGCGGTGGTGCCACCACCGAGGACCGTGGCGCCCTGTACCTGACCGTCAAGACGACCTTCTGAGTCATGTTTCCTACAGCCTACACAGGAAGACAACCATCATGAATTTCGTACGTACCCTGCTGGCCTCGTGCCTGTCACTGGCCGCCCTGAACGCTGCCCAGGCCGCCGTTTCCACTGACCAAGCCGCGCGCCTGGGCACCAGCCTGACCGTCATCGGCGCGGAAAAGGCCGGCAACGCCGATGGCTCGATCCCGGCCTACCAAGGCGGCCTGCTGACGCCGCCAGCCAGCTACCAGAGAGGCGCCAGCATGCGCCCCGACCCGTTCGCCAGCGACAAGCCGCTGCTGGTCATCGATGGCAAGAACGCCGAGCAGTTCAAGGGCCAACTGACCGCCACCACCCTGGAACTGCTCAAACGCTACCCCAGCTACCGCGTCGATGTGTACCCGACCCACCGTAGCGTGGCGCTGCCGCAAGCGGTACTGGACAACACCCGCAAGAACGCCACTGCCGCCAACAGCAAGGAGGGCGGTACGGCGGTGGACAACGTGCTGCCGGGTATCCCGTTCCCCATTCCGCAGAACGGCGCCGAGGCCATGTGGAACTTCCTGCTGCGCTATCAGGGCGTGAGCATGACTGCCAAGTACGACTCTTGGAACGTCGACGCTGCCGGCAAGCCATCGCTGTCGACCACCGGCCAGGCCAATATCAGCTACCCGATCTACGAGGACATGGCCAAGCCGATCGGTGCCAAGGACACCTACTACCAGATGAAACTGGTGTACACCGGGCCCGCACGCCGTGCAGGCGAAGCGATGATGCTGCGCGATGCCGCCAACCCGCTGGTGCAGCCACGCAGTGCCTGGCAGTACCTGCCGGGCCAGCGCCGGGTCAAGCTGGCACCGAACCTCGCCTACGACACGCCCAACCCGGGCACTTCGGGTTCGGGTACCTACGATGACGTGTTCGTCTTCAACGGTGCGCTGGACCGCTACGACTGGACCCTGGTCGGCAAGCAGGAAATGTACGTGCCGTACAACACCTACCAGCTGACCTACAACACCGACGTCAAGCAGGTGATCACCCCCAATCACCTGGCGCCGCAGTTCGTGCGTTGGGAGAAGCACCGGGTGTGGGTGGTGGAAGGCAAGCTCAAGGACGGTGCGCGCCATATCTACCACAAGCGCCGCTTCTACCTCGACGAAGACAGCTGGATCGCCCTGGCCTCGGACCAGTACGACGCCCGTGGCCAGCTGTACCGCGGCTCGTTCGCCTTCCTCACCCAGAGCTATGACAAGCAGACCCCGGACGCCACGCCGTTCATGATCTACGACCTGATCGGCGGCACCTATAACCTCAATGGCGTGGTCGGTGCCTACGGCGGCATCCGCTATATCGACCCGCTGTCGAAAACCCAGTGGTCGCCCGAGTCGCTGGCCGGCAACGGCATTCGCTGAACGCACGGAGCAGAGGTGGCAATGTCTGTCTTCAAACGATGCAGCGTGGTGGTTCTGGCTTTGGCCGCGCTGCAGGGCGCGGCCCAGGCTGCGCCCTTCACCGATGTGCTGGACCTGCCCGCCAGGCCCAGCGCCCTGGTCGCCAGCAGCGCCTTGCGCGATGTCACCCTGGCCGGCCAGCGCCTGGTCGCGGTGGGCCCGCGAGGGCACATCCTGTACTCCGACGATCACGGCGCGCACTGGCAGCAGGCCCAGGTGCCGGTCAGCGCCGACCTGAATGCCGTGAGCTTCGCCACGCCCGAGCAGGGCTGGGCGGTTGGCCACGATGGCGTGGTGCTGCACAGCCGCGATGGTGGCGTGCACTGGCAAAAGCAGCTGGATGGCCGGGCACTGGCCGAACAACTGCCGGGCACGGGTAGCGACAATGCCTTGCTCGACGTGTGGTTCAGCGATGCCCGCAATGGCTATGCGGTCGGCGTGTTCAACCTGCTGTTGCGCACCGTTGATGGCGGCGAGCACTGGCAGCCCTGGCTCGACCACAGCGATAACCCGCAAGGCCTGCACCTGACCAGCCTCGCCGCGGTGGGTGACGAGCTGTACATCACCGGCGAGCAAGGCCTGCTGCTGAAGCAGGACGGTGAGCGCTTCAGCCGAGTCGAGACACCCTACGCCGGCACACTGTTCGGTGCTGTCGGCAAGCCTGGCGTACTGCTGGTCTACGGCCTGCGTGGGCATGCCTACCGCAGCACCGATGGCGGCCGGCAGTGGCAACCGGTCAGCACGGGTGTGAACACCAGCCTCACCGCCGCCGGTGTCGACCGTGACGGCCAGCTATGGCTGGCCAGCCAGGCTGGCGACCTGCTGCTCAGCCGGGATGATGGCGCCAGCTTCAGCCCGGTGCCGCAAAGCGCCCGTGGCCCGGTGACCGCGCTCGCCACCGATACCGGCAACGGCCTGGTACTGGTCGGCGAGCGGGGCGTGCGCAACCAGCCCGGTAACCCCACGCTGCACCCATAACAAGAGAAGACCCTGATGGCCGCTACCCGCCAAGACACCCTGCCGGTAATCCGCAACCTCGACGATTTCGACCCACGCTCGGGCAATTGCCTGGAGCGCCTGGTGTTCAACCATCGCCTGCCGTTCCTGCTGTGCATGCTATTGGCGACCCTGGTGCTGGGCTACATGGCGCTGACCCGCCTGGAGCTGCGCCCCAGTTTCGACAAGATGCTGCCGCAGAGCCACCCCTACATCCAGAACTACCTGGAAAACCGCCCATCACTGCGTGGCTTGGGCAACGCGGTGCGGGTGGTGGTGGAGAACACCCAGGGCGACATCTTCGACCCGGGCTACCTGCAGACCCTGCGCCACATCAACGACGAGCTGTTCCTCAGCCAGGGCGTGGACCGGGCCTGGGTGAAGTCGCTGTGGAGCCCGGCGGTGCGCTGGACCGAGGTGACCGAGGAGGGCTTCCAGGGCGGCCCGGTGATGCCCGACAGCTACCAGGGCGCTGCGGGTGACATCGAGCAGCTGCGGCAGAACATCGAGCGCGCCAACATTGTCGGCAGCCTGGTGGCGCGCGACTTCAAGTCGAGCATGCTGGTCGTGCCGCTGCTCGACCAGGATTCGGCTACCGGCAAAGGCCTCGACTACCACGCCTTCTCGCAGAAGCTCGAACAGCTGCGCAGCCAGTACCAGGCCAGCGGCCAGTACCGCATCCATGTGATCGGCTTCGCCAAGCTGATGGGCGACCTGATCGACGGGCTGATCCAGGTGATGGCGTTCTTCGCCCTGGCAGTGCTGACCAGCCTGCTGATCATCTACTGCTACACCCGTTGCGTGCGCAGCACCCTGCTGGTGGTGTTGTGTTCGCTGACCGCGGTGGTGTGGCAGCTGGGCATCGTCGCCTGGCTGGGCTATGCCATCGACCCGTATTCGATCCTGGTGCCATTCCTGATCTTTGCCATCGGCGTATCCCACGCGGCGCAGAAGATGAACGGCATCCTTCAGGACATCGGCCGTGGCACCCACCGCCAGGTGGCAGCGCGCTATACCTTCCGCCGCCTGTTCGTGGCCGGGGTGACTGCGTTGCTGGCCGATGCGGTGGGCTTTGCCGTGCTGATGCTGATCGACATCCCGGTGATCCAGGACCTGGCGATCACCGCCAGCATCGGCGTGGCGGTGTTGATTTTCACCTCGCTGCTGCTGATGCCGGTGGCGCTGTCTTATGTTGGTGTTGGCCGCAAGGCTGCCGAGCGGGCCCTGCATATCGACGCCCGCGCAGCCCAACACCGAGGTTTCGGCCGGCTGTGGGACCTGCTCGACCGCTTCACCGAACGCAAATGGGCCAGCGCCGCACTGCTGGTGGCCCTGGCCCTGGGCGCCCTCGGCATCTGGGGCAGCCTGCAACTGAAAATCGGCGACCTCGACAGCGGTGCCCCCGAGCTGCGCGCCGACTCCCGCTACAACCTCGACAACGCCTACATCACCCAGCACTACGCGCTGTCCAGCGACACCTTCGCGGTCATGGTCAAGACCGCGCCGGAAGGCTGCCTGCAATACCAGACACTGGTCCTTGCCGACCGCCTGGCCTGGGAGCTGCAGCAATTGCCGGGTGTGCAGACCACCGTGTCGCTGGCCAATGCCGTGCGCCAGATCACCGCCGGCACCTATGAAGGCAACCCGCGCCTGAACAGCCTGCAGCGCAACCAGGACGTGCTCAACTACGCCGCCCAGCAGGCCTCGGTCAACGCCCCCGAGTTGTTCAACAACGACTGCTCGCTGATGCCGGTAATCGCCTACCTCAAGGACCACCGCGCCGACACCCTGGCCCAGGTGGCCGCCGTGGCCGAGCGTTTTGCCCAGGCCAACAGCAGCGCCGAACAGCAGTTCCTGCTGGCCGCCGGCAGCGCCGGCATCGAGGCCGCCACCAACGTGGTGGTCCGCGAGGCCAACCACCGCATGCTGTTGCTGGTGTACCTGGCGGTCACGCTGTTCTGTCTGTTCACCTTCCGTAGCTGGCGCGCCACGCTGGTGGCGATCCTGCCGCTGATGCTCACTTCGGTGCTGTGCGAAGCGCTGATGGTAGCCATGGGCATTGGCGTCAAGGTCGCCACCTTGCCGGTGATCGCCCTGGGCGTAGGTATTGGCGTGGACTACGCGCTGTACCTGCTCAGCGTGCAACTGCACTACCAGCGCGCCGGGTTGAGCCTGGCCCAGGCCTACCAGAAAGCCGTGGCCTTCACCGGCCGGGTGGTCGGGCTGGTCGGCATTACCCTGGCGGCCGGTGTGGTCGGCTGGGCCTGGTCGCCGATCAAGTTCCAGGCCGACATGGGCCTGCTGCTGACCTTCATGTTCCTGTGGAACATGCTCGGTGCGCTGGTGTTGATCCCCGCGTTGTCGCATTTCCTCCTGCGTGGCCAGGCCGCCCCGGCACCTGCCGAGACCCAGGTCACGTCGCTTCCGCAAACCCAAGAAACCGAGTGTTCGCCTCATGTCTGATTACCTTCCGCCACTGCGCGACATGGATTTTCTGTTCAACGAAGTGTTCGACATCCCGGCCTGGTGGGCGCAAACGCCCGCGCTGGCCGAGCAGGTCGATGGCGACACAGCCCGGGCCGTGCTCGAACAGGCCGGCCGGCTGATTGCCGAGGTGGTGGCGCCGCTCAACCGCAGTGGCGACGAGCAAGGCTGCCGCTGGGAGGCCGGCCAGGTACACACCCCCGATGGCTTCGCCGATGCCTACCGGGCATTTGCCGCGGATGGCTGGGTGGGTGTGGCCGGTGCCCCGGAATATGGGGGCATGGGCATGCCGAAAGTGATCGGCGCCCAGCTCGAAGAAATGCTCAATGCCGCCAACCTGTCGTTCGGCCTGTACCCGATGCTGACCGCCGGGGCCTGCCTGGCGCTGCTCAACCATGCCAGCGAGCCGTTGAAGGCGCTGTACCTGCCGCCCATGTACCAAGGGCGCTGGACCGGTTCGATGTGCCTGACCGAGCCGCACGCTGGCACCGACCTTGGCCTGATTCGCACCCGCGCCGAGCCGGTTGCCGATGGCCACTACCGCATCAGCGGGACCAAGATCTTCATCACTGGCGGTGAGCAGGACCTGACCGAGAACATCATCCACCTGGTGCTGGCGCGGCTGCCGGATGCGCCCGCCGGGCCCAAGGGCATATCGCTGTTCCTGGTGCCCAAGGTGCTGGTTGACGCCGACGGCGTGCTGGGCGAGGCCAATGCGGTGAGTTGCGGGTCGATCGAGCACAAGATGGGCATCAAGGCCTCTGCCACCTGTGTGATGAACTTCGACGGTGCAATCGGCTACCTGGTCGGCGAGCCGAACAAGGGCCTCAACGCGATGTTCACCATGATGAACTACGAGCGCCTTGGCGTAGGTATCCAGGGCCTGGCCCTGGGCGAACGCTCGTACCAGGGCGCCATTGCCTAAGCCCGTGATCGCCAGCAGGGCCGTGCGCCGACGGGGGCCGAAGCGCCGGGGCAACCCGCTGACCCGATCGTCGTCCACCCGGATGTGCGGCGCATGCTGCTGACCATGAAAGCGCTGAACGAAGGCGGGCGGGCCTTCTCTACCTATGTGGCACTGCAGCTGGACCTGGCCAAATACAGCGAGGCCCCGGTCGCACGCGCCCAGGCCGAGGCCAAGGTGGCATTGCTCACGCCAGTGGCCAAGGCCTTCCTAACCGACATGGGGCTGGAAACCACCGTGCACGGCCAGCAGGTGCTGGGCGGTCATGGCTATATCCGCGAATGGGGCCAGGAGCAGTTGATCCGCGACTGCCGCATTACCCAGATCTACGAAGGCACCAATGGCATCCAGGCCCTCGACCTGGTGGGGCGTAAACTGTTTGCCGATGGCGGCCAGGCCTATCGCAGCGTGTCCGATGAAATTACTGCCTTTGTCGAGACGCTGCCCGCGGCGTGCGCCGAGTTCGGCGCGCCGCTGCTGGCTGCCGTGCGCAACCTCGACGAGCTGACCGCCTGGTTGCTCGATCGGGCCCAGGGCAACCCGCGTGAGCTGGGCGCGGCGGCGGTGGAATACCTGCAGGTGTTTGGCTACACCTTCTACGCCTACCTGTGGGCACGCATGGCCGTGGTATGCCAGTGTCATGCGGCTCCCGAGCCGTTTCACCTGAGCAAGCTGGGCACCGCGCGTTTCTACTTTGCCCGCCTGCTGCCACGCATTCATTCGCTGAGCGCCAGCGTCAGGGCCGGTAGCGACAGCATGTACCTGCTCGAGGCCGGGCAACTGTGAAGGCCGCCGACATGATCACCACTCGCATCATGCCTGCGGCCGAGCAGGCCTACGCCTATCCGCTGCTGATCAAGCGCCTGCTGCTGTCGGGCGTGCGCTACCAGCCCAACCAGGAAATCGTCTACGCCGACAAGCTGCGCTACACCTACACCACGCTGCTCGAACGCATCCAGCGGCTGGCCAATGTACTGACCGCCGCCGGGGTCAAGCCTGGCGACACCGTGGCCTTGCTCGACTGGGACAGCCATCGGGCCCTTGAATGCTTCTTCGCCGTACCGATGCTGGGTGCGGTGCTGCACACGGTAAACGTACGGCTGTCCACCGAGCAGGTGCGCTACACCATGAACCATGCCGAGGACCGCCTGGTACTGGTGCATGACGACTTCCTGCCATTGATGGCGCAACTGCGCGATGACTTGCCGACGGTCGAGGGTTTCATTCGCCTCGGCGAAGGCGGCCCGGCAACGCAAGATGTGCCGTTGCTGGGTGAGTACGAAGCGCTGCTGGCGGCTGCCGAGCCACAGTTCGACTTCGCCGATTTCGACGAGCACTCACTGGCCACGCTGTTCTACACCAGCGGTACCACCGGCAACCCCAAGGGCGTGTACTTCAGCCACCGGCAACTGGTGCTGCATACCCTGGTCGAGCAGGGCACCCTGGCTGCCTGCGGCGAGGTGCCGCTGCTGCGCAGCGGCGACGTGTACATGCCCATTACGCCGATGTTCCATGTGCATGCCTGGGGCGTGCCCTATGTGGCCACGGCACTGGGCATCAAGCAGGTCTACCCGGGGCGCTACGAGCCCAACCGCCTGGTGCGCCTGTACCGCGACGAGGGCGTGACGTTCTCCCATTGCGTGCCCACGGTGCTGCAGATGATGCTCGACAGCGAGGAAGGGCGCCGCGCCGACCTGAGCGGTTGGAAGATGCTGCTGGGCGGCAGCGCCCTGACCCTGGGCCTGGCGCAGCGTGCCAGCGAGCGCGGCATCAGCGTGCATTGTGGCTACGGCATGTCGGAAAGCTGCCCGCTGCTCAGCATCACCCACCTGAGCGCCGAGCTGCTGGCACTGCCCATGGCGCAACAACTGCCGCTACGTATCGATGCTGGCGTGCCGATCGCCCTGGTGGACCTGCGCATCGTCGACGCTGAAGGCATTGATGTGCCCCGCGACGGCGAGAGCCTGGGTGAAATCGTGGTGCGTGCCCCGTGGCTGACCCAGGGCTATCTGCACGAACCGGAGCAGGGTGCCGCGTTGTGGCTGGGGGGCTGGATGCATACTGGCGACCTGGCCTGCATCGACCCTGCGGGTGTGGTGCGCATTCGTGACCGGATCAAGGATGTGATCAAGACCGGAGGCGAGTGGGTCAGCTCGGTGGCGCTGGAAAACCTGATCAGCCAGCACCCGGCAGTCGCTTCGGTGGCAGTGATCGGCATCCCGGACCCGCAGTGGGGTGAGCAACCCTTGGCCTTGGTGGTCCGTTGTGACGGCATGCAGTTCGACCAGGCGGCATTGGCAGGGCATCTGCAGCCGTTTGTCGACAGCGGGCACCTGAACAAATGGGCGATACCGCGGCATTTGCGTTGCGTGGACGAGATCCCCAAGACCAGCGTTGGTAAGATCGACAAGAAGCAGATCCGGCAGGCATTTCTCTGAATGCTGGCAGCGCCGGCTGATGGCACCGGCTACGCCGGTGTTCGCGGGCGCGCCCGCTCCTACAGGTACGGCGCATTCCTTCAGCTGATGGGGTCCCTGTGGGAGCGGGCATGCTCGCGAAGCAGGCGACGCGGTGGATGGCACCGGCTACGCCGGTGTTCGCGGGTAAACCCGCTCCCACAGGTACAGCGTATTCCTTCAGCTGGTGGGGTCCCTGTGGGAGCGGGCATGCTCGCGAAGCAGGCGACGCGGTGGATGGCACCGGCTGCGCCGGTGTTCGCGGGTAAACCCGCTCCTACAGGTATGGCGTATTCCTTCAGCTGGTGGGGCCCCTGTGGGAGCGGGTTCACCCGCGAAGCAGGCGACGCGGTGGAGGGCATCTGGTCCGGGCAATATGCCAACGCCGATGTTCCGCTTGCGTGATTGCCTGAGCAAGAAAGCGGATGCAGGCAGAACTGGGGATGCGTACAGTAGGTTGATCGCAACCTGGCAGGGGCCTGCTTATGTCCAGCGCATTCACCTTCATGCAGTCACCCGTCGGCACCTTGACCCTGGTAGCCCGTGGCGAGTGCCTGACAGCCGTACTGTGGGAAGAGGAGCGGGAAAACCGCGTGCGCCTTGGCGCCCTGCACCGTGATGACCAGTGCCCGGTACTGCTGGAAACCGCTCGCCAGCTTGGCGAGTACTTTGCCGGCAAGCGCCAGCGCTTCGATCTGGCGCTGGATTTTGCCGGTACCGAATTCCAGCGTCAGGTGTGGGCTGCGCTGCTGGCGATACCGTTCGGTGAAACCCGCAGCTACAGCGACATCGCCCGGCAGATCGGCAACCCTAGCGCGGTGCGCGCGGTAGGCGCCGCCAATGGCCGCAACCCGATTTCGATCATCGCCCCGTGTCATCGGGTAATCGGTGCATCTGGCAGCCTGACCGGCTTTGCCGGTGGCCTTGCGGCAAAGCAGTACCTGCTGGCGCTGGAAGGCCGGCAAAGCCTGGCACTGGACCTGTAGGTGTCAGCAGAACCAGCTAGCGGCCAGGCAGACCAGCAGGGCCAACGCCGAGCCGGCCATCAGGGTGTACTGCCGATGGGCCCGGCGCGCATGTGGCTTGACTGCACGCAGATACTCGCCGGGTGTCGGCGCATCAGGCCGGTGGCGCAAACCCTCGGCTACATCGGCCAGTTGCCCATGGATGAGCAGCCCCGTCAGGTAATAGGTACAGGCGTAGCTCAGCAACGCCAGGAACAGATAGATCATGACGGGTGCGGGGCCAAGGGCACCGCCATGGCACTGGCGCTGGCGGTGTCCAGCACGATCAGCCCTTCGCTGTGGTCGTCCAGGCTGGCCAGCAAGCGCCCCTGGCTGTCCCAGGCCGCCGAGCCGCCAGCGCCGATGAAGGTGTCGGCCGGCCCCACGCAGTTGGCCAGCAACACTGGCATGCCCAGCTCTCGAGCCACCTCGGAGTAGTGCAGGTAACCCTCGCGAATGCCCTTGGCAGTTTTAGCCACACTGACCAGGTACAGGTCGGCGCCGTGTTCCCGCGCGGCTGTCGCATGCGCCATGAACATCGATTCGTAGCAGATCGCAGGCGCTACCCGGTGCGCGCCCACCTGCAGCAGCAAGGCTTGATCGCCTGGGGTGAACCAGGGCAGTTCATCATCATGCAGGCGTCGCTTGGCATAGGCCTGGCGCGGTACACCGGGGCTGAGGATTGGCATGCCGATACGAATGCCATCAGGGGTCGGCAGTGGCAGGCCCGCTGCGACAGTGATACCAAACCGGTCGCAGGCTGCCTGCAGCGGGTCCAGCCGTGCCGAACTGACTGGCAGGGCGGCCTGGCGCGCGAGGGTTGGCTCATAGCCGGTCAGCGACAGTTCGGGAAATACCACCAGTTCGGCACCAACGGCCGCGGCCTGTTCGATGCAGGCCAGGTGGCGTTCGAGGTTGGCTTGCACATCGCCCTTGAGCGACGCCAGTTGCACGGCGCACAACTTCATGAAAAACCCTTCCCTGGTACAGGTTGAAGGGCCGAGCATACTACCGGTACCAACGCCTGTACCAGTGAAGGGATTTTCAGGATGCCGGGCGGACGGCGAAACGCTGGCGGAACCAGTCGTCGAGCATGGCCTTTTCGGCATACAGGCGGTCGCTGCTGCTCGTGACCCGGCCCGGGCGGCTGAGGTACATCTTGTCGCTGACCCTTTCCTGCGCCTGCTGGTCGGGTTTGCCCGGTTGGCTGAGGGTGTAGCTGAGGTCGATGGTCGGCCAGGTGATTTCGCGCATGAAGCGTACATCGTAGGCCTGGCTGTGCCAGGGCTCGAAACGCCCGGCCAGGTCGATGTCGCGGATGTCGATGACCAGTTGCTGGCCAGGTTGCAGGTAGCGCTGGCCAAG
Organism: Pseudomonas sp. ABFPK; assembly: GCF_001586765.1. Classification (NCBI taxonomy): domain Bacteria; kingdom Pseudomonadati; phylum Pseudomonadota; class Gammaproteobacteria; order Pseudomonadales; family Pseudomonadaceae; genus Pseudomonas; species Pseudomonas sp. ABFPK. Next base: position 30,418 of record NZ_LQXW01000019.1, read on the forward strand.
CTTCTGCAGGTACTGGGTCAAGGTTTTCATCACATAGGCGTCGGCGCCACGCGCGTACCCGTGGCTGTCGAGGCTGGCATCGCGGAATTTTTCCGGATGGTCGAAACGTACCTCGACCTGCGCGGCCGGGGCACCTTGTGCCATGCTGTCCAGTGACAGCGCAATGAGCACGGCACACGCGAGGGCGGTACGCATGATGCACCTCCGGGGCAGATTGTGTGTGCCTCCATTTTACCCCTGGCATGGCGGCACCAGCAGAGGAAGATTGTAATGGCACGGTTTCGGCGTCTGATTGCCAACCTGCGGGGGCGTGACCTGGCGGTGGGCGATATCCATGGTCACTTCCAGCGCCTGCAGCAATGCCTGGATGGGGTGGGGTTCGATCCGGCCGTGGACCGCCTGTTCAGCGTTGGGGACCTGGTCGACCGTGGCCCGGACAGCGAGGCGGCGCTGGATTGGCTGGCGCAGCCCTGGTTCCATGCCGTGCAAGGTAATCATGAGGCCCTGGCGATTACCCGCGTGCGCGGCGGGCGGCTCGATCTGGACATGTACCGCGCCGCCGGGGGTGGCTGGTTTCTGGACCTGCCGAGGGCTCGGCAGTTACGTTTCGTCGAGCGCTTCGAGCAGCTGCCGATCGCGATAGAGGTTGAAAGCGCGGCCGGCCTGGTAGGCCTGCTGCATGCCGACAGCCCGTACGCCGACTGGACGGTGTTGAGGACCTGGCTGGAACTGGATGACGACCCGCAGGTACGGGAGGTGTGCCAATGGTCGCGGCGGCGCCTGAAGGTAGGCGATACCGCGCCCGTGCAGGGCCTGCGTGCCTTGTTGGTGGGCCACACACCGGTGCTGGAGGCCAAGCTGCTTGGCAACGTCTGGCACCTGGACACTGGCGGCTGGGCCAGTGGCCATTTCACCTTGATGGACATGCGCACCCTGCAACTGGTCAGCCCCAGGCCAGGTGAAACAACAGTGCCATAGCCAATAGCACCAGCATGGCCCCGGAGGCCCGTTCCAGCCAGGGCAGGCTGCGGGCGAAGCGCCGCAGCAATAGCGGGTTGCCGATGGCCACGGCAATCAGCAAGTCCCACAGCAGCACGATGCTGAACATCCACAGGGCACAGGTTGCCTTCCAGGCAATGCTGGCGCTGGCGACCATGCTGACCAGGCTGGCATAGAACAGCGCATTCTTGGGGTTGAGGATGCCGGACAGGAACCCCATGCCCAATCCCCGCCACCACCCTTGGGCGGTCTGCTTGCCAGCGACTGCGCCCAGGCTGGTTTGCCCGGCATGGCTCAGGAACAGGGTGCCGATGTACAGCAGGTAGCCGGCGCCGGCCAGTTGCAGGGCGGTGAACAGCAGGCTGCCTTCCTGCAGCACCGACAAGCCGGTGAAAGCCATGGCGATGAACACGCCATTGGCCAGGGCGATACCCAGGCAGGCGCCGCTCGCGACGCGCCAGCCGGCGTTGACCGAAGTGCGTGCGACCAGGAAGAAGTCCGGGCCGGGAGAGAGCAGGGCGAGGAAGTGGGCAAGGGCGATGATCAGGAACTGTTGCATTGGGGTGTGGCTGCTCTGGCGGAAAAGCCTGACTCTGCCCCTCAGCGCAAATGCCGTATTGAACAATATTGCAGGCCCCTGTAGGAGCGGCCTTGTGTCGCGATGGGGCGCGAAGCGGCCCCAGGTTTTCAGCTCCGCAGCACAGATTGCCGGGGCTGCTGCGCAGCCCTTTCGCGACACAAGGCCGCTCCTACAGAGACCGCGCAGGCCTTCAGTCTCCCCGATACTGCCCCGGCGTCACCCCCACATGGGCCTTGAACACTCGCTGGAAATGGCTTTGGTCGGCGAATCCGAGCTGATAGGCCACCTCCGCCAGTGGCTGCCCTTCACTCAACAATTGGCGCCCACGGTTGACCCGGGCATTGAGCAGGTAGGCATGCGGCGTAAAACCGGTAGCGGCGCGAAAGGCGCGAATCAACTGGTAGCGCCCAAGCCCGGCCTGCTGCGCCAGTACCGCCAGGCTCAGCTGCGCCGGGTCCTGACCTTCGATGTGCGCGATCAGCCCACTCAACGCGGTCGCCGCCAGTGCCGGTGCCGGCGCCAGCGGCGCGTGTCTGGCAAAGTCCATGTCACCCAGAAAGGCGATCAGCGCCGCATCCTTCTCGCCATTGCTGGCGCTGGAGAACAGCAGGCTGTTCAGTTCGCAGAACTGCCGATACACCTCCGGCACCTGGCAGATACGTGCCGGCTCGCCGGGCCCGGCACCATCCAGCCCGGACTCCAGGTGCAACTGTGCCAGCCAGTCGGCATCCACATGCAGCATCTGGTAGCTCCACGCCTGCCCGGGCTCGGGGTTGCAGGCATGTACCCGGCGGGCCGGGACCAGCACCAGAGTGCCAGGCGTCAGGCGTTGCTGGCCGTTGCCGGCACCGGTGAAATGACTGTGGCCGGCATCCACCACACCGATGGAAAACGTTGGGTGGCTGTGGGCCTTGTAGCAGGCGCGGCTATGGCAGGCGCGGCGGCTTTCGACATGCGGCAGGGCCGGGTCGCGCCACAGCGCGGCATGGGAACGGGGCATCACAGGGTCCTCGATATGCCCGGCAGCTTATCAGGCGCCGCGCACCCATACAGTTTTTTCCGCTGGCTGTAACTTGACCACCAGGCCAGCTAACCGCCGAAATAGGCGCCTGTTGCCAAAGGAAAACGATAATGGACCTTTCAAGCCTGCTGCTTTTCATCCCCGCCTGTTTCGCCCTGAACATGGCGCCGGGGCCGAACAACCTGCTGTCGCTGCACAATGCCAGCCGTTACGGCCTGCGTACGGCCTGCGTGGCCGGTGGCGGGCGCATCGTCGCCTTCAGCGGCATGATCGCCCTCGCGGCGATGGGCCTGGCAGTGGTGCTGCACACCAGCGAATACCTGTTCCTGGCCATCAAATTGGCGGGGGCGGCCTACCTGTTCTATATCGCCTGGCAACTGTGGCGGGCACCGGTGGGCGAGGCCGCGGTTGCAGGTGATCAGCCGCACGGCACCTGGCGTCTGGTACGCCAGGAGTTCTGGATGGCTGCTGGTAATCCGAAGGCTATCCTGATCTTCACCGCGTTCCTGCCGCAGTTCGTTTCGGTCGGCAGTACCACTCCGGTGAGCGAGCAGTTCCTCTGGCTGGGTACGTTGTTCCTGTTGCTGGAATGGGCCGCCATCGCCATCTACGCCGGCCTGGGGGCGTACATGCAGCGCTGGTTCAGCCAGCCCGGCCCACGCCGGTTGTTCAACCGGGTCAGCGCCTCACTGCTGGGCTGCGCCGGCCTCGGGCTGCTGGCTGCGCGGCGCGCTTAATCGCGGTAGAACGTCTGCACCAGGTGATAGCCGAACTTGCTCTTGATCGGCCCGTGCACCACGCGCAGGGGCTTCTTGAAAATCACTTGGTCGATGGCGCCGACCATCTGCCCTGGGCGGATTTCACCCAGGTCGCCGCCACGCTTGCCCGAAGGGCAGGTGGAGAACTTTTTTGCGAGCACGTCGAAAGCCTCGCCATTGGCGATGCGCTGCTTGAGCTTTTCGGCTTCGTCAGCGGTCTTGACCAGGATGTGGCGGGCTTGGGCTTTCATGGGGTACCTGTGCTTCGGGGGCGAAAAAGGTCGGCATTATGCCTGATCGAGTCGAGTGGAGGCCATTGTGGGAGCGGCCTTGCGTCGCGAAAGGGCCGCAAAGCGGCCCCAGAAATCTATGCTTCGCTGCTGAAATCCCGGGGCTGCTTTGCAGCCCTTTCGCGACGCAAGGCCGCTCCCACAATGACGGTGAATACCTTCATTACGGGGTGCGCAACTCCTCGCGATCCCGAAACTGCTCCAGCGCCTCGGGGTTGGCCAAAGCGTCGGTGTTCTTCACCGGCAAGCCATGCACCACATTGCGAATCGCCAACTCCACCAGCTTGCCGCTGATGGTACGCGGGATGTCATCGACCTGGGCGATCACCGCCGGTACATGGCGGGGCGTGGTGAACTGGCGGATCACCTGGCGGATGTGCTGGCGCAGGGCCTCATCCAGCTGCAGGCCGTCACGCAGGCGAACGAACAGCACCACCCGCACATCGCCTTGCCAGTCCTGGCCGATGGCCACGCTTTCCAGCACCTGCTCGACCTTTTCCACCTGGCGGTAGATCTCCGCCGTGCCAATGCGCACGCCACCGGGGTTGAGCACGGCATCGGAGCGGCCATGAATCACCAGTCCGCCGTCGGCACGCTGTTCGGCGTAGTCGCCCTGAGCCCACACTCCCGGAAACTGGCTGAAGTAGGCGTCGTGATAGCGGCTGCCGTCCGTGTCCTTCCAGAACCCCAGCGGCATGGACGGGAAGTTGCGCGTGCACACCAGCTCGCCTTTTTCGCCCAGCACCGGCTGGCCATGCTCGTTCCACACCTCCACCGCCATGCCCAGGCCCTTGCACTGGATCTCGCCACGGCGCACTGGAAGGGTCGGGTTGCCCAGCACGAAGCAAGAGACGATATCGGTACCGCCGGACATCGACGCCAGGCACAGGTCGGCCTTGATCTTGCGGTACACGTAGTCGTAGCTGTGTGGCGACAGTGGCGAGCCGGTGGACAGTAGCAGGCGCAAGCGCGCCAGGCGGTGGCTTGCCGCAGGCTCCAGGCCCGCCTGCTCCAGCGCCGCCAGGTACTTGGCGCTGGTACCGAATGCCTGGATATCCTCGGCGTCGATCAGGTCCAGCAGCCGCTCGGGGCCGGGATGGAAGGGCGAGCCGTCATACAGCACCAGCGTGGCGCCCACCGCCAGGCCGCTGACCAGCCAGTTCCACATCATCCAGCCGCAGGTGGTGTAGTAGAACAGTACGTCATCGGCTTTCAGGTCATTGTGCAGGCCATGTTCCTTCAGGTGCTGCAACAACACGCCGCCAGCGCGGTGGACAATGCACTTGGGCACGCCGGTGGTGCCGCTGGAATACAGGATGTACAGCGGGTGGTCGAAGGGCAGCGGGGTGAAGCGGGGCTCGCCGCCGGGCTGATAGAACTCGTCCCACAGGCTGACATTGGCGGCGTGGAATTCGTCGACACGCGTTCCGCTGCGGGTGTGGGGTACCACGATCAGCTGTTCCAGCCCGGGCAGCTGCGCGCACACCTGGTTGACCTTGTCCACTTGGTCGATGGCTTTGCCTGCGTACTGGTACCCGGCGCAGGCGATCAGCAGCTTGGGCTCGATCTGGCCGAAGCGGTCGATGATGCCGTGTACGCCAAACTCGGGCGAGGAGCTGGACCACACCGCACCGAGGCTGGTGCAGGCAAGCATGGCGACCAGTGTCTGCCAGGTATTGGGCATGATGGCGGCTACGCGGTCGCCGGGGACGATGCCGGTGGCCTTCAAGGCTGTTTGCAGGCCGGCCACCTGGGCGGCCAGCTGGGCATGGGTGAACAGCTGACGCTGGCCGTCTTCGCGCACGGCGACCAGGGCCGGGCGGTCGTCACGGCGGCGCAGCAGGTGTTCGGCAAAGTTGAGGGTGGCGTTGGCGAACCACTGGGCATCGGGCATCTGCGGCCCTTCGCTGAGCACCTGGCTTGGCGGGTTATGCCAGTGAACGTGGAAGTAGTCGGCAACGGTTTGCCAGAAGGCAGGGCGCTGCTCGATGCTCCAGCGGTGCAGCGCGTGGTAGTCGTCGAGTTGCAGGTTGTAACGCAGGTTGACCCGGCGGCGGAAGGCATCCATCCGGCTGGCCTCGATCTGCGCCGTGGAGGGGCGCCAGAGCACATCGTTCATGCCGAACCTCCTGTTGCCTGCAAGGGCCCCATCGCCGGCAAGCCAGCTCCCACAGGGACCTCACAGGTCTTGAGTGCAGTGACCAACCTGTGGGAGCCGGCTTGCCGGCGATGAAGGCATCATCAAGGCCAAAGGCTTGCGCTTTACTCTACTTTAGCCTTTTGCACGTCCTGCGACGCGGTCCAGACGCGGTAGCGCACTTCGACGTCCTTGGGTACATACACCACCACCGGCAGCTTGCTGTTGTAGCGCAGCATGAAGCCTTCACCGACCACTGGCACGAAGGCCTCGGTCTTCTTGCCATCGGGGCAGGCCATCAGTGTGCTGGCCGGGCCGCTGACCTTGTCCAGGCGGTAGTAGCTGTAGCCCCAGCCTTCCAGGGTACGTTCCTCCAGGCTGCCGCCCAGGCGCTGGCGATTGCAGTCCACCTTCAGGGTCTTGCCGGCGAGGATTTCCAGTTGATAGGCCGACTCATCAGCCTGGGCCGGCAGGTGGATGACCTGCCGGGTGAAGCCTTTTTCCGCCTCGGGGTAGGGCGCGACGTCCTTCAGGCTGGCTGCCATCGCGGGTGCGGCGGCAGCCAGGGTCAGGGCCAGAATCGCGGTCATCGGGGTTGGGCGCATAGGGCCTCCTTGCATATAAACGAATGCAAGACCGCCGCCAGGCCCAGGCCGCCCGTCACTGGGCCAACCAGCCACCATCGACGTTCCAGGCGGCACCGCGAACCTGGCTACCGGCCTCGCTGCACAGGAATAGTACCAGCTCACCCAGGTGCTCGGGGGTGACGAAGGCCAGCGATGGCTGTTTTTCTGCCAGCAGATCGTGCTGCGCTTGCAGCGGATCGCCACCGTTGGCAGCACGATCGTCGATCTGCTTCTGCACCAGCGGGGTCAACACCCAGCCAGGGCAGATGGCATTGCAGGTGACGTTGCTTGTGGCGGTTTCCAGGCCCACCACTTTGGTCAGGCCGACCACGCCGTGCTTGGCCGCTACATAGGCCGCCTTGCCGGTAGAGCCGACCAGGCCGTGCACGGAAGCGATGTTGATGATGCGCCCCCAATTGCGCGTGCGCATGCCGGGCAGGGCCAGTCGCGTAGCGTGGAACACGGCCGACAGGTTGAGGGCGATGATCTTGTCCCAGCTTTCCAGCGGGAACTGTTCCACTGGCGCCACGTGCTGGATACCGGCGTTGTTGACCAGGATGTCGACGTCGCCGAACTCGCGCACGGCCACGGCGAACAGCGCTTCGATCTGGGCTACGTCCGAGAGGTCGGCCGGGTGATGGACTACCTTCACCCCGTGCCGGGCGATCTCCGCCAACGCCGGTGCAGGGTCGCCGAAGCCGTTGAGCACGATGTTGGCGCCTGCGCGGGCCAGTACCTGGGCAATGCCCAGGCCGATGCCGCTGGTGGAACCGGTGACGAGTGCGGTCTTGCCTTTGAGGGTCATGCAAAGCTCCTTAGACGATGCCGGTGGCGTAGAACGTGGCGATGACCACGAACACCGCCAGGGTCTTGATCAGGGTAATACCGAAAATGTCCTTGTAGGCCTCGCGGTGGGTCAGCCCGGTCACGGCCAGCAGGGTGATGACCGCACCGTTGTGCGGCAGGGTGTCCATGCCACCGCTGGCCATGGCGGCCACGCGGTGCAGTACTTCGAGCGGGATGTTGGCGGCATTGGCGGCGGCGATGAAGGTGTCGCCCATGGCCGCCAGGGCGATGCTCATGCCGCCCGAGGCAGAGCCGGTGATGCCGGCCAGCAAGGTCACGGTAATCGCTTCGTTGACCAGTGGGTTGGGGATGCCGCGCAGGGCGTCGGCCAATACCAGGAAGCCCGGCAGCGAGGCGATCACCGCGCCAAAGCCGTATTCCGAGGCGGTGTTCATGGCCGCCAGCAAGGCGCCGCCCACGGCGCTTTTGGTGCCTTCGGCCAGGCGGGCACGGATGGCGCCGAAGGCACACACCAGCACCATCAGGATGCCCACCAGCAACGCTGCCTGCACCGCCCAGATGGCCGTGAGCTTGGCCACATCGCTTTGCACCGGTGCGCTCATGCCGGGCAGTTGCAGGCTGTGACTTGGGCCGTACCACTGCGGGATCCAGTGGGTGAACAGCAGGTTCATCACCCCCACCAGCAGCAGCGGTGACAGGGCCAGCCAAGGGTTGGGCAGCGCCAGGTCGGCAGCGGTCTCCGGTTCGTTGCGCAAATCGCTGCCATAGCCTTCACCGGCGCGCTGGGCCTTGTTGCGCTGGCGCTGCAGGTAGGCCATGCCGGCGCAGAACACGAACAATGTGCCGATCAGGCCCAGCCATGGCGCGGCCCAGGCGGTGGTGTTGAAGAAGGTGCTGGGGATGATGTTCTGGATCTGCGGGGTGCCGGGCAGGGCATCCATGGTGAACGAGAACGCGCCCAGGGCGATGGTTGCCGGAATCAGGCGTTTGGGGATATTGCTCTGGCGGAACATCTCGGCGGCGAACGGGTACACCGCGAACACCACCACGAACAGCGAAACGCCGCCGTAGGTGAGCAGCGCGCAGACCAGCACGATCACCAGCATCGCCTGGCGGGTGCCGAGCACGCGGATGGCGGCGGCGACGATCGAGCGCGAGAAACCGGACAGCTCGATCAGCTTGCCGAACACGGCGCCCAGCAGGAACACCGGGAAGTAGAGCTTGATGAAGCCGACCATTTTCTCCATGAACACCCCGGTGAATGCGGGGGCCACGGCGGACGGGTCGGTGAGCAGTACCGCACCGAGGGCGGCGATGGGGGCGAAGAGGATTACGCTGTAGCCGCGGTAGGCAGCCAGCATCAGCAGGGCCAGAGCGGCGAGGGCGATGAGCACGGTCATCGGGGTGGGTCTCCTGGGTGAGTCTTGTTTTTATCGGTGAGCAGGAGATAGCGGGAATCGTGCCAGTTTTTAACTCATTGATTTATATGGGTATTTTGTTTTCTTCTGAATTTTTGTCTCTGTCTTGAGATTTTGGGGCCGCTTTGCGGCCCATCGCGACACAAGGCCGCTCCTACAAGTGCACCGCGATCTCCTGTAGGAGCGGCCTTGTGTCGCGATCGAGGGCAAAGCCCTCGCGGCAATCTCGAAATGGAAACAAAAGTCTCCAATCAGAGACCAAGCGCTACCATCTTCTTGTACAAGGTCGATCGCCCCAACCCTAACGCTGCCGCAGTCTCTGGCACATTTCCCTCATGCTCAGCCAAGGCTTCGGCAATCAGCCTGCGTTCAAACTGCTCGCACGCTTCTCGGTAAGTCTGACGCCCGGGTTCTGCCGCCACCGGGCTCAACGGCCCCAATGCCGCCCGAAGATCCGCCACCCCCAGCCGCGGCTGATCCGCCAGCAACGTGGCCCGCTCCAGCACATTGCGCAGCTCGCGAATGTTCCCCGGCCATGCATGCCGCGCCAGTAGCTGCTGCGCTTCGGCCTCGAGCTCATACTGGCTGCCCAGTTCGCCCAGGATGGCCTCGCACAGCGCCGGCAGGTCCTCCAGCCGTTGCCGCAGTGGTGGCACCTCGATCGGCAGCACATTCAGCCGGTAATACAGATCGGCGCGGAATGCCCCGCGGGCGATGGCGCCCTGCAGGTCGACGGAAGTGGCGGCAATGATGCGCACATCACTGCGCAGCATCTGGTTCGAGCCTACCGGCTCGTACTCTTTCTCCTGCAACACCCGCAGCAGCTTGCTCTGCAGGGTCAGCGGCATGTCGCCGATCTCGTCGAGGAACAGCGTGCCGCCTTCGGCCAGTTGCAGCTTGCCGCTGCGGCCCTTGCGGTCGGCGCCGGTAAAGGCGCCGGGGGCGGTGCCGAAAAATTCGGCTTCCAGCAGTGTTTCGGGGATCGCCGCACTGTTGATGCTGACAAACGCCTTGTGCGCCCGCGCCGACGCCGCATGGATGGCATGGGCCAGCAGTTCCTTGCCGGTGCCGGTTTCGCCCAGCAGCAACACCGGCGAATCACTGCTCGCGCCACGCCGGGCGCGGCGCTTGGCCTCCAGGCTGGCGGCGCTGCTGCCGACGAACTGGGCGAAGCTGTACTTGGCCTGGCGAGCGCGCAACTGCGAGCGGGTCGAGGCCAGTTCCTGCTGCATGCTGGAGTAGCGTTTGAGCAGCGGCGACAGGCTGCGCAATTCATCGAACAGGGCAAAGCCGATGGCACCGATCAGCGCGCCCTGGTCGTCGTGGATGGGTAGGCGCATAACTACCAGCGGCTCGTTAGGGGTATCGAGCATGTCCAGCAGGATTGGCCGGCCATTGTTCACCACCTCGCGCATCAGGCTGCCTGGGATCACCGCCTCGCACGGTTGGCCGATGGCGCTGGCGGCGTCGGCCAGGCCAAAGCGCCGGGCGTAGCGCTCGTTCATCCAGACGATGCGCGCCTGGCGGTCGACGATTACCGTGCCCTCGCTGGACTGCTCGATGATCTCGAACAGCGAGCGGATCGCCAGTTGCCGTACCTGGGGGTAGTCCTTGAGGCTGTCGCTGTCGTGCATGGGTAGAAATCCTGAAATCTGTGTAAGCAGGGCTGGCCTCTTCGCGGGTAAACCCGCTCCTACAGGGTCACCACAAACCTTGAGGCGGGTTTACCCGCGAATGGGCCAGACCTGAAAACCTATCCCCTGGGGTCGAACGCCTCGCGCAAGGCATCCCCGATAAACACCAGCAGCGACAGGATCACCGCCAGCACAAAGAACGCGGTAAAGCCCAGCCACGGCGCCTCCAGGTGCTGTTTGCCCTGGGTCACCAGCTCTCCCAGCGAAGCACTCCCGGCCGGCATGCCGAAACCGAGAAAATCCAGCGCAGTCAGGGTGGTGATCGCCCCGGTCAGCATGAATGGCACATAGGTCAGGGTCGCGTTCATGGCATTGGGCAGGATGTGCCGCAGCATTACCTGGCTGTCTGGCAACCCCAACGCTCGGGCGGCCTTGACGTACTCCAGGTTGCGACCGCGCAGGAACTCTGCGCGCACCACGTCGACCAGCGTCAGCCAGGAGAACAGCGCCATGATCCCCAGCAGCCACCAGAAGTCCGGCTCGACGAACCCGCTGAGGATGATCAGCAGGTACAGCACCGGCAACCCCGACCACACCTCCAGCAGGCGCTGGCCGACCAGGTCGACCCAACCACCGTGGTAGCCCTGCAGGGCTCCGGCCGCCACCCCGATCAGCACGCTGACCACGGTCAGGGCGAAGGCGAACAGCAAGGATACTCGCGTGCCATATAGCACCCGGGCCAGCACGTCGCGGCCCTGGTCGTCGGTACCCAGCCAGTTGCTCGCGCTCGGCGGGCTGGGGGTGGGCACCTGCAGGTCGTAGTTGGGGGTATCGGCGCTGAACGGGATGGGGGCGAACAGCATCCAGCCACCTTGCTGCTCGATCAACTGGCGTACATAGGCGCTGCGGTAGTCTGGCTGGAACGGCAGCTGGCCGCCGAACTGCTGCTCGGTGTAACGCTTGAGCGCCGGCACGTACAGGTCGCCCTTGTAGCCCAGCAGCAGCGGTTTGTCGTTGGCCACCAGCTCGGCGCACAGGCTCAGCAGCAAAAGGGCGGTGAACAGCCACAGCGAAACCCAGCCCAGGCGGTTACGGCGAAAGCGTTGCAGGCGGCGACGCGAGATCGGCGAAAGCATCAGTGTGCCCTCGCGTCGAAGTCGATACGCGGGTCGAGCAGGGTGTACGACAGGTCACCGATCAGGCGGATCAGCAGGCCCGCCAGGGTGAAGATGAACAGCGTGCCGAACACCACCGGGTAATCCCGCGATACGGCCGCCTCGTAACTCATGCGGCCCAGGCCATCGAGCGAGAAGATCACCTCGATCAGCAAAGAGCCGGCGAAGAACACCGTGATCAATGCCTGCGGCAACCCGGCTACCACCAGCAGCATGGCATTGCGCAGCACGTGGCCATACAGCACCCGGCGTTCGCTCAGGCCCTTGGCTCGGGCGGTAACCACGTATTGCCGGGAAATCTCGTCCAGGAAGGCGTTCTTGGTCAGCAGCGTCAGAGTGGCGAAGCCGCCGATCACCAGGGCGCCGACCGGCAGCACCAGGTGCCAGAAGTAGTCGGCGACCTTGCCCAGCAGGCTGAGCTCATCGAAGTTGTCCGAGACCAGGCCGCGCACCGGGAACCAGCTGAGCGAGGTGCCGCCGGCGAACAGCACGATCAGCAACAGGGCGAACAGGAACGAGGGCAGGGCATAGCCGACCACGATCAGTGCACTGCTCCAGGCATCGAAGCGGCTGCCATGGCGCACCGCCTTGCGGATGCCCAGCGGGATCGACACCAGGTAGGTGATCAGCGTGGCCCAGAAGCCCAGCGACAGGGTTACCGGCAACTTGTCGAGGATCAGGTCGGTGACCTTGGCGCCGCGGAAGAAGCTGTTGCCGAAGTCCAGCCGGGCGTACTGGCCCAGCATCAGCCACAGGCGCTCGGGGGCGGACTTGTCGAAGCCGTACTGGCGCTTGATCTCCTCGATCAGTTTCGGGTCCAGGCCACGGGTGGCACGTGACTCGCCGTGCATCACCTCGGCCCGGGCACCGGGAGCGCCACCGCCGATACCTTGCAGGCGTGCCACCGCCTGCTCCACCGGGCCTCCCGGTGCGGCCTGGACGATCAGGAAGTTGACCAACAGGATCGCCAGCAGGGTCGGGACGATCAGCAGCAGGCGGCGCAGTATGTAAGTGGTCATGGCGAGGATTTCCGGCGTTCGGCCATTTGCGCGTTGGTCAACGCGGCAGGGCTGACTTCCCACCAGGTGTCCAGGCCTTCGTCATAGGCAGCCTGGACCTTGGGCAGGCCGAAGCGGTTCCACCAGACAGTGGAGCTGCCCGGTGGGTAGTAGTTGGGGATCCAGTAGTAGTTCCATTGCAGCACCCGGTCCAGGGCATGGGCGTGGTACAGCATGTCGGCCTGGGTGTCGGCGCGCACCAGGCCGTCGATCAGGCGGTCCACGGCAGGGTCCTGCAGCACCATCAGGTTGTTCGACCCAGGGTCGTGGGCCGCTGCCGAGCCGAAATAGTTGTACAGCTCGGCGCCAGGCGACAGGGTGACCGGGTAGCCGGTGACGATCATGTCGTAGTCACGTGCCATCAGGCGGTTGACGTACTGGGCCGAATCGACGTTGCGGATGTCCAGGGTCACGCCAATCTGGGCCAGGTTGCGCTTCCACGGCAGCAGCAGGCGCTCCATGCCTGCCTGGCCGTTGAGGAAGGTGAACGCCAGCGGCGTGCCCTGGCTGTTCACCAGGCGGTCGCCTTCGGGGCGCCAGCCGGCTTGTTCGAGCAGCGCCAGTGCCTGCAGCTGCTGCTTGCGGATGATCCCCGAACCATCGGTGACCGGGGCGGTGAACACGGTGTTGAAGACTTCGTCCGGCACCTTGCCGCGCAACGGTTCGAGCAGTTTCAACTCGCCGGCATCCGGCAGTTGGCGGGCGGCCAGCGGGGTATTGGAGAACACGCTCTGCTGGCGGATGTACATGTTGCGCATCATCTGCCGGTTGCTCCACTCGTAGTCCCACAGCATGCCCAGCGCCTGGCGCACGCGACGGTCCTTGAACTGCGGCCGGTCGAGGTTGAACACGAAGCCTTGGGCCACCTGCGGTTTGGCCGGGCCCAGGTGGGCGCGCTGCAGGCGGCCGTCGTCCAGTTGCGCGCCGTTGTAGCCCAGGGTGTAGGCGGTGGCGGAGAACTCGCGGTTGTAGTCGTAGCCGCCGCCTTTGAGCACCTGCCGCGCCACTTCGGTATCACCGAAGTACTCGATGCGCAGCTTGTCGAAATTGTAGCGGCCACGGCTGACCGGCAGATCGCGCGCCCACCAGTTGGCGTCGCGCTGGAAGGTGATGCTGCGGCCGTTGTCGATGCTCCCGATACGGTACGGCCCGCTGCCGACCGGCTTGTCGAAGCCGGCGCCGTTGGCAAAATCGCGCTGCTGCCAGTCGTGTTCGGGTAGTACCGGCAAGCTGGCGAGGTCGAGTGGCAGGGTGCGGCCGTGGTCAGGCTTGAAGTCGAAGCGCACGCTGTGTGGGCTTTCCACCACGACGGCGGCAACATCGGCGAACTGGGTGCGATACCTCAGGCTGCCCTTGCTCATCAGCAGCTCGAAGGTAAAGCGTACGTCCTCGGCGCGCACCGGCTTGCCATCGGCGAAGGTGGCGCGCGGGTCGATCTCGAAACGCAGCCAGGCATCCTCCGGGCCGCGCTCCATGCGCCGGGCGATCAGGCCGTAGACGGTGTAGGGTTCATCGAACGAGCGCACGGCCAGTGGCGCGTACAGCAGGCCATCGACCTCGCTGACACCGATGCCTTTGTCGATGTACGGCAGGATATGGTCGAACTGGCCGATCTCGATGGCCGAGCGGCGCAGGATGCCGCCTTTGGGGGCGTCGGGGTTGACGTAGTCGAAATGCTGGAAGCTGGCGTTGTAGCGCGGGGCTTCGCCGTAGACGGTGAGGGCGTGGGTGGAGCCGGCGTGGGCGTTGAAAGCCAGGCAAAGCAGGAACAGGCACCACAATCTCTGTAGGAGCGGGCGTGCCCGCGAATGCGTCAGCTCAGGCAACGAGGCTGCATGCTCGGACGCATTCGCGGGCACGCCCGCTCCCACAGGGGATCTCATCACCTGAACAGGTGAATCAGTCCTGGCGGCTGGTCACTTCCAGCAGGTGGTAGCCGAACTGGGTCTTCACCGGGCCTTGCACGGTATTGATCGGGGCGCTGAACACCACGGTGTCGAACTCCTTGACCATCTGGCCCGGGCCGAACGAGCCCAGGTCACCGCCCTGGCGGCTGGACGGGCAGGTGGAGTTGGCTTTGGCGATTTCAGCGAAGTCGGCGCCTGCTTCGATCTGGGCTTTCAGTTCGTTGCATTTATCGATGCTGCTGACCAGGATGTGGCGGGCGGTTGCACGGGCCATGGGTACTGCTCCTTGGGGTAAAAAAGGCAAGCCTAGCGTACTTGTCCAGGGTATGTCTCGCCAGGCTTGCGTCCCGCTGCCTAGAGTTTTTGTGCCGCCTCGCGCAACAGGGTTTCGGTCGAGGCCCAGCCCAGGCAACCGTCGGTGATCGACACGCCGTATTTCAGCGCGCCCTTGCCCAGCGCCTGGCAGCCGTCGAACAGGTGCCCTTCGATCATCACGCCGACGATCGAGCGGTCGCCGGCCAGGCGCTGCGCCAGCACATCGTTGAAAACGGCCGGCTGACGCGCCGGGTCCTTGCCGCTGTTGGCATGGCTGCAATCGACCATGATCCGCGCCTGCAACCCGGCCTTGGCCAGCGCCTGGCGGGCCATGGCGATGCTGTTGGCGTCGAAGTTCGGGCCCTTGTGGCCGCCGCGCAGCACCAGGTGGGTGTCCGGGTTGCCCAAGGTCTCGATGATGGCCGGGTAGCCCTGCGCATCCATGCCGAAGTGGCGGTGCGAGTGGGCGGCGCTACGCATGGCGTCGCTGGCGATGGCGATGCCGCCGTCGGTGCCGTTCTTGAAGCCGACCGGCAGCTCCAGGCCACTGACCATTTCGCGGTGGATCTGCGACTCGGTGGTGCGCGCGCCAATCGCGGCCCAGGCCAGAAGGTCATCGAAGTAGCCGGCGACCATTGGCTGCAGCAGTTCGGTGGCAACCGGCAGGCCGCGTTCGATCATGTTCAGCATCAGCCCGCGGGACAGGGCGATGCCGGCGTGCATGTCGTCGCTGCCATCGAGGTGCGGGTCGTAGGCCAGGCCCTTCCAGCCGACCGTGGTGCGGGGTTTTTCGACGTAGGCGCGCATCACCAGCAGCAGCTTGTCGTCGACTTCGCGGCTGAGGGCTGCCAGGCGGTCGGCGTATTCCAGGGCCGAGCGCAGGTCGTGGATCGAGCACGGGCCAACGATCACCAGCAGGCGCTGGTCGCGGCCTTCGAGGATGTCGCGGATGGCCTGGCGGTGGGCATGGACTTGCTGGGTAAGTTCGCTGGACAGCGGCATTTGCTGCTTGAGCAGGTGCGGGCTGGGCAGGCGCTGGCTGACGGTGGTGTTGGCTGCTTGCGGCTGGGTCAGGGCGAGGCTGGAAGCGTGCATGGCGTTTTTTCCCTGGGCGGACGGCGGGTTCTGGCCCGCGTCGTCGGCCCTATCGAGGTGTTCGACAAATCGTTGAATTCGTATTGGCTGCTGCATTGCCACCTGTGGAAGACCGAACGGAGGCGGCAGGCTGGCCCGAACGGGATTGGCTAAATCGCCAGGCGTAGGTGTTTGCGTAGTAATAAGTGGCGTAGTTCATGAATCTGTCCTCAATGTGAATCGGTGTTGTTCAAAGGCCTGAAAAGCAAAACCCCCGGTCGGGAAGCCGACCGGGGGTTTGAGTATTCTCATGTTCGGCGGCCCCTCGAAGGTGGGCGCCGTGTGGGTATCGGCGCCTAGTGGCTAAACCAATACCCAAAGTAATAGCTGGCAGGTGCCACGCAGCCGGCAACGGCCAGCACAGGGCGCAGGGTGCGACCGGTGTGGTTGGCGTGGTTGCGGGTGTGTTTCGGCATGTTGCTCTCCAGTGAATGAGCCCGAGCTTACTTCAGTTCGACTGGGCCATTCAATGGATAAATGCTATGGGGGTGTTTAATTGTTCCGGTACGGCCAGGCTCAGTGGCCATAGCGCCCGACCAGGCTCTGCGCCCCCAGCGCGTGGCCTTGCAGCAGTTGCAGCAGGCCGCTGCGGTCCAGGCCTTCGGGCAGGGTGCCCAATGGCAGGTCGGTGGCGATCAGCGTCAGCGCGTAGTGGTGCGGGTTGTCGCCGGCGGGTGGGCAGGGGCCGCGGTAGCTGAGCGTGCCCCGCGAGTTGCGCCCCACGGTCACGCCTTGCCCGGTCAGCCCGGCGACGCCTTCCTTCAGCCCATCCTGGGCCGGGTCGATGTTGTAGGCGATCCAGTGGACCACGCCAATACCCTTGCCGCCGTCCGGATCGAACATGATCAGTGCCAGCGACTGAGTGCCTTCGGGGAGGTTGTCCCAGCTCAGTTGCGGGGTGCGCTCTTCGCCAGCACCACAGGCCGGGTCCGGGCCAACCTGCTGCAAGGCGATCACGCCGCCATCGGTGAACGACGATGAGCTGATCGACATCGCGCCCTGGCTGCCAGCGACGGCCAAGGCGCTGCACGGCAGCAGGGCGGCGAGCAGCCAGGGTTTGAGGTTCATGGTGAATCCTTGGCAGGGCGTTCCGGCGCAGTGTAGCCCAGGCCGGCCTCAATGGCTGTCCTGGTCCTCGGCGGTGCCACCGGTGTGCCCGGCGCCGGAGCCGGTTGCTTCGCCGGTGCTGTTGGAGCCACCAGCGGCGCCGTCGGCGGCATCGCTGTTGCTGCCGGTGTCGCTGCTGTCATTGGTTTTGCTGCTACCTGGGCTGTTTACGCTGCTGTCTTCACCGGCGGTCTTGCCACCGTGCTGGTCGGTTTGCGGGCGGCTGTCGGTGTCTGTGTCGGTGGCGGCGAAGCTGGTGCCAGTGACGCTGACCAGGGCGAGGGCAAGGCACAGTGAAAGTGGGCGAATGCGGATCATGGAACCTCTCCTTTACGGATGATCTGTCATTCGTTGGGCTGGGGGCGGGGAGTGGGGTGCCGTCTGGGCGACGGATGGTCATTGTTGCGGGCTGCCGTGCAGCCCGCTCGATTGCAAGGGGGCCGCGCAGGCCCCTAGGAAGGCGATCAGCGGCAGTTGCCCGCCTTGCGATAACCCGCTGCCTGCGCCTCACCCTCTGTGGCGAAGGTGGCCTGGTTCTTCGCGGTAACCTGGGTATAGCCCGGGCAGCCAACGGAAAGGTGATAGACATGGCTGTTGCGGTTGCCAAGCACCGCCCCCACCGACCCGGCACTGGCCAGGCTCGGCTTGGATTCGGGCTTGGCGGCCTTTTCCGGCACCGCCTGCACCACGCCACTGCCGACCGGCTTGTAGTTGGCGGTCCATTTGCGTTCCCCGGTCACGAAGGGGTTGGCATGCCCCATGATCGCGGCAATGCGCCGGTCACGCTCTTTCTCCCAGGCCGACACCGGGTGCTGTTTGTCCCAGGCCATCAGCAACTGCTGCTGTTGGCGCGACATGTTCAGCTTGTAACGGTCGTACATGTAGAAGGTGGTACGGGCGACCAGGCCTTTCACTTCGTCGCGTGGTTCGGCAGCACGCTGCACGAAGTCCACCTTGGTGGTGCACTGCCCGTATTGCCCTGCATTGCCAGCAACCATGCCGTAGTTGAAATTGCTGCGATCACCGTTTACCTCGCCCACTGCCGGGTACAGGTTGAACAGGTCGGCCTCCATGGCGCGGAACACCGGGTCGTCATCCACGCAATGCTCGCGGCCGCCATTTTTCCAGCACTGGCGCTGGTTGCCGAAGGTGTAGGCCGGCACGATGTGTTCCCATTCGGTGCGTTCGGCGCGGTTCTGCTGCTTGCGGGTCTGGTAGCCGCACGAGGCGGCATCGATACGCCCGCCAGACTTGCCCACCCAGGCCCATTTGCAACCGCAGTACAGGTCGCCCATGGCACTGCTGGCCTGGTCCATGTACACCTTCTGCTTGGCCACCACCTTGGCCTCGGTGAAGGTCGCCGGCGGGCTGGCCAGGGCAGGGAGGGTGAAGGAAAACAGTAAGGATACGGCGTAAAGCAGTGATTTCATGGGAAAAACATATTTCAGGTTGGGGCATGCATTGTAATCATTTCCTTGGGGCTGGCCAGCTCGCTGATCCACACCAGTGGGCGGCGCGGGTCGTCGCTGCCCATGCTGCTGAACGTGGCCGAGTCGTGCATCGCCTTGAGCTGGGTGGCCATGCGCAGCAGGCGCTCGATGAAGCCGGTACCGACGGCGCCCAGTACCACGGTGAAGCGAGGGCTAAGCTGCCCGGCCAGGCGCTCCTGGACCAGGTCGAGTAGCGCGACCGGGACTTCGTCGGGGCGCAGTGAAGTGGGGAAGCATGGTGTGAAGGGTGGCATGGGCATGTCCTGCTAGGCGGGGGTACGAGTCCTGGGCAGCTTAAGCAAGGTCACTGTCAAAGGGGTAAAAGCGGGTAATGCTCAACGCCAGCTCGGTGCGGTCTCTGTAGGAGCAGCCTTGTGCTGCGAAGAGGCCAATCATGCCTCTACATTTCCGTCGGCCGTGCTGGCCTCTTCGCAGCACAAGGCTGCTCCTACACGGAGTCAGGCATCAGAAGGTCTGTCCCAGCGAGAACTGGAAGATCTGGGTTTCTGCCCCATCCGGCTTCTTAAGCGGTGCCGCCGGGACCGCACAAATTTCAGGCATTGTGCGGTCTCTGTGGGAGCTGGCTTGCCGGCGATGGGCTGCATGGCAGCCCCGTTCACGCTATCTGTCAGGCCTCAACCTTAGTGCCCACCCTTCATCCGCCGTGCCACCAGGTAGATCCCCAGCCCGACCAGCGCCGTAGCCGCGCCAATGTACCCGGTGCTGGTCCAGCCCATACCTGCGGTAATCGCCATGCCACCCAGCCACGGCCCCAGCGCATTGGCCAGGTTGAACGCCGCATGGTTGGACGCCGCCGCCAGGCTTGGCGCTTCATGGGCAATGTCCATCAGGCGGATCTGCAACGGCGCCGCCAGGGCAATCATGGTGCCGACCAGGCCAATGCCCAGCAGCAGGCTCCACAGCGCCTGTGCGGCAAAGCTGAAGAACAGCAGCACGGCAATCGACCACACCAGCACCAGCCCGACGGCGCGGAACTGCAGGCGGTCGAACAGCTTGCCACCGGCGATGTTGCCGACGATGCCGCCGACGCCGAATGCCGCCAGGCCGAATGGAATCCACTGCGGCGACACCTGGGTCACCTGCAACATGGTCGGCGCCAGGTAGCTGAACACACAGAACATGCCGGCAAAGCCGATCGAGGCGATGCCCAGCGCCATCCACACTTGCGGCAGGGTGAAGGCTTGCAGTTCCTTGCGCGGGTCGCTGCGCACTTCATCGTGGCGCTGGGGCACGAAGCGCCAGACCAGGGCGATGGTGCACAGGGCGATCACGCCGACCAGCACGAATGCCGAGCGCCAGCCGAAGTACTGGCCCAGCAAGGTGGCAACCGGGTTGCCGAGCAACATGGCCACGGTCAGCCCCATCATCACCCGGGCCACGGCCCCCGCCCGCTGGTCCTTGGCCACCATGCTCGACGCCACTACCGCCGCGATGCCGAAGTAGGCGCCATGGGGCAGGCCGCTGATGAAGCGGAAGGCGACCAGGCCTCCGAACGAGGGGGCAAAGGCGGTAGCCAGGTTGCCTATGGCATACAGCGCCATCAACAGCAGCAGCATGTGCTTGCGCAACAGCCTGGCACCGATGATCGCCAGTGTCGGGGCGCCAACCATCACCCCCAGCGCATAGGCGCTGATGGCATGGCCCACCTGGGGCTCGCTCAATTGCAGATTGCTGGCGATATCGGGCATCAGGCCCATGATGGCGAACTCGCCGGTGCCAATGGCAAAGCTGCCCAGTGCCATGGCGGCTTCCATCTTCGCGACGGTACTTTTGCTAGGGAGAGGGGGTAATTCCTGAACTGACATCTGGATCCTTGTTGAAACATGCTGAAACGTTCAAGGCGGGATCATAGTCAATCCGTGCTGGTGACGTCGAGGAAGCTGGCCAGCTTCCTGAACCTGCGGCATAAGCAGCACCTGTGGGAGCGGGCATGCCCGCGAAGAATCCAGCGCGGAGGATGGCACCGGCTGCGCCGGTGTTCGCGGGCACGCCCGCTCCCACAGCAGATCTGCGTAATGACTGTGGCAGCGGAGCAGGGTGGGGTCAGCGCTCCAGGTAATGAGTCTGCGCGGCAAAATCGATGAAGCGCTTGCTGGCCAGCGACAGGTATTCCCCCGAGCGCCAGCACAAGCGGAAGCTCATCTGCTGCGCTGGCTGGAACGGTACGCCGACGATGCCCGGTGTGCGCTGTTGCACCGAGCGCAGCAGGGTCGCCACGCCCATGTTGTCCAGCGCGGCCTGTACCACCAGCGATACGAAGTTGCTTTGCAGCGCTACCCGGTAGGTGATGCCATGTTCGGCAAAGAACGCATCCAGCAGGTGGCGCTGCACGAAGGTGCGGTCGAATACCACCATGTCGGTATTGCGCAGGTCCTCGGCCGTGAGGAAGGCCTTGCCGGCATAGGGATGGTCAGGGTGCATGCACGCCAGCATCTCGTCGCTGCCCAGCAGGATCGATTCCTTGTCGGGTGGCACGCGCCGGGACTCCAGCAACGCCAGGTCGATTTCCCGTTGTTCCAGGCGATGGCCGATGTCCTCGGCACTGCCTTCGAACACGGTCATGCCAATACCCGGGTACAGCTGGCGGAAGGCGTTCATCAGGCCGGGCACATAGTGCAGGCCGAACATCGGCGGGATACCCAGGCGCACTTCGCCGCGCTTCAGGTCGGCCATGTCGCGCAGTTCTTGCCGGGCCACATCCATTTCGCGCAGGGCCGATGCGATACGTGGCAGGAAGCGTTCGCCCTCGGCCGTCAGTATCACTTTGCGCGTGGTGCGGTTGAACAGGGTGACGCCCAGTTCTTCTTCCAGGCGGGTAACGGCCATGCTAAGTGCCGGCTGGGCGATATGCAGGTGCTGCGCGGCTTTGGTGAAGCTGCCTTGGCGCACGATCTCGACGCAGCAGCGCAATGCCTTGAGGTTCATTGAGGGGGGTTACCGTTCATAACAAACTGTGATGCCAAGCATCATAACAATATATTTATTATTATTAACCAGAGGGCCTACGATGCGCGCCACTGAGACATCCTGCAACATCTCAGTCACGCAGCTTAATAAATCTGCAATCCCACAAAGATTTTGAGGTAGTACCCCAAATGGCCAAGGCCGCCGATGTCGTTGTGCAATGCCTGGAAAACGAAGGTGTCGAGTATGTGTTCGGCATTCCTGGTGAGGAAAACCTCGACCTGCTCGAATCCCTGCGCAAGTCGAAGATCAAGCTGGTACTTACCCGTCACGAGCAGTCCGCAGGTTTCATGGCTGCCACCTATGGTCGCCTGACCGGCAAGACCGGCGTCAGCCTGTCGACCCTCGGCCCTGGCGCTACCAACCTGGTCACCGCCAGTGCCTACGCCTACCTGGGCGGCATGCCGATGATGATGATCACCGGCCAGAAGCCGATCAAGAAGTCCAAGCAGGGCCGCTTCCAGATCATCGACGTGTGCGGCATGATGGACCCCATCACCAAGTACACCCACCAGTTCGCCTCCGCCGACAACATCCCTTCGCGCATGCGCGAAGCCTTCCGCCTGGCTGAAGAAGAAAAGCCGGGTGCCGTGCACCTGGAGCTGCCGGAAGACATCGCCGCCGAGCAGACCGACGCACTGCCGATCCCGCCAAGCCTGCACCGCCGCCCGTTGGCCGAGCACGTGGCGATCGACGCAGCTGTACAAAAGCTGCTGAACGCCCGTAACCCGATCCTGGTGATCGGCGCCGGTGCCAACCGCAAGATGACCGCCAAGGTCCTCAAGCAGCTGATCGACAAGACTGGCATCCCGTTCATCACCACCCAGATGGGTAAAGGTGTGGTCGACGAGCGCCACCCGCGCTTCCTGGGCAACGCCGCACTGTCGTCGGGTGACTTCGTGCACCGCGCCGTCGAAGCCGCCGACCTGATCGTCAACATCGGCCACGACGTGATCGAGAAGCCGCCGTTCTTCATGGTCCGTGGCGGCACCGAGGTCATCCACATCAACTTCCGCTCCGCCGAAGTCGATGCCGTGTACTTCCCGCAGGTTGAAGTGATCGGCGACATCGCCAACGCCGTATGGCAGATCAGCGAAGCGCTGAACGACACTTCGCACTGGGACTTCACCCGCCTGATGGCGATCCGTGAAGCCAACGAAGCACAGATCGCCGAAGGTGCTGACGACAACCGCTTCCCGGTCTACCCGCAGCGCATGGTCGCCGACATCCGTCGCGTGCTGCCGTCCGAAGGCATCGTTGCCCTGGACAACGGCATCTACAAGATCTGGTTCGCTCGTAACTACAAGGCGCACAAGCCGAACACCGTGCTGTTGGACAACGCCCTGGCAACCATGGGAGCCGGCCTGCCATCGGCCATGGCCGCGCACCTGGTGCACCCGGACCGCCCGGTGATTTCGGTTTGCGGCGACGGCGGCTTCATGATGAACAGCCAGGAGCTGGAAACTGCGGTACGCCTGGGCATGCACATCACCGTGGTGATCCTGCGTGACGACGGCTACGGCATGATCCGCTGGAAGCAGGCCAACATGGGCTTCACCGATTTCGGCCTGGACTACGGCAACCCGGACTTCGTCAAGTACGCCGAAGCCTACGGTGCCAACGGCCACCGCGTGGAAAGCGCCGAAGGCCTGCTGCCGCTGCTCGAGCACTGCATCAAGACCCCGGGCGTGCACGTGATCGACTGCCCGGTCGATTACAGCGAGAACGACCGCATCCTCAACAGCGAGCTGCGTGAGCGCGCGCTGGCGGTGTAAGGCCTGACAGGATCGGCGCCACCTCAAGGCTGGCGCCGATCCGACCTGCCTCAGAATCCGCAACCGCAAACACCGGCGCCGCCGGTGCCATCCAGAGCATCGCTCAAAGCGCCGTATCGACCTGAGTGGACAGCTCAGGCTTCCTCGAAGTGCATCTCCGGGGGCTTGCGCTTGAAACCACGGGTAATCACCGTCAGGTAGAGCACGCCGAGGCAGAGCCAGCCTGCCCCCAGGTAGATCGCCAGGTGATCAAGACTTGCCATCAGCCACAACGTGGATGCAAAGCCCACCAAGGGGAACGCGAGGTACATCAGTAGCGCGTTCGCACCACGCTGCTGCATGGCGACCCAGTAGTGGAAGATCACAGCCAGGTTGACCAGGCTGAACGCGAGAAATGCACCGAAGTTGATGAACGAGGTGGAGGTCGTCACGTCCATGCGCAAGGCAAGCAGGGCGACCACCCCGCACAGGATGATGCTGGGCACCGGCGTGCTGAAGCGTTCGCTCAACCTTCCGAAGAATGACCTGGGCAGCACTCCGTCACGCCCCATCGCATACAGCAGCCGGGAGGCGCTGGCCTGTGCCGACAGGCCAGAAGTGAACTGGCCGACGATCAGCCCCAGCAGGAAGATGCTGACGAAGATGTCGCCACCGATGTTCTGGGCGATTTCATAAGCCGCCGCGTCGGCGTTGGCAAAGTCGGTGGACGGGTGAGCGAGCTGAACGAAGTAGCTGCAGGCGATGAACAGCCCGCCACCGATCAGGGTGATCAGCAGGATGGCTTTCGGGATGTTCTTGCGTGGTTCCTTGGTTTCTTCGGTCAGGGTGCTGACCGCGTCGAAGCCCAGGAATGAATAGCAGGCAATCGCCGCACCGCTCATGATCAGCGGCAACTGGGTGCCTTCCTTGTAGAACGGCTCGAGTGTCCACAGCGGTACCGTGGGGTCGCCCCAGACATAGTGCACCGCCAGTGCAACGAACGCAGCCAGCACCAGCAGCTGAATGAACATCAACAGGCCATTGACGGTCTTGGCCAGCCGCAGGCCGATCACATTGATCGCTGTGGTGATGCCGATGAATGCCAACACCCAAATGGCTTGTGGCACGCCCGGGAACGCCGAGTGCAGATAGGCCGCGCCAATGAGCCAGATCGCCATGGGCAGGAACAGGTAGTCGAGCAACACCGCCCAACCGGTGATGAAGCCCAGCTGCGGGCTGATCGATTTGCGCACGTAGGTATAGGCGGACCCGGCGACCGGGAAGGCGCGTGCCATGTGGCCGTAGCTCAAGGCGGTAAAGAGCATGGCGATGGCTGCAGCGAGGTAGGCTGCAGGTACCCTCCCTCCCGTGGTCTCGGCCAGGATACCGAATGTGCCCAGGACGATGATGGGGGTCATGTAGGCGATGCCGAAAAGCACCACCGAGCCCAGCGAAAGCGTTCGCTTGAGTGTGGCCATTACTGCTTGCTCCAGCTTGTGATTGTTATTCAGAGTCGAACACGCTGCCGTCCCTGGCGGCCTTGCATTCCAGTAATAGAGCCTGGAAGGGTGGAATTTTCAGGAGGGGATGATCAGTTCGCGAAGGCCGTTGGCGTGCTCGACCTGTTCACCCGGCAGCTGGATGCGGCGCTGGGCGATGTAGGTGTAATCGCGCCGTGACTGCTGCAGTTGGTCCATGGCCAGCTCGACGGTTATCCGGCACTCGCCACGGCCGGCTTCGCACAGCAACTGGCCGTACGGGTCGACGACGGCACTGCCGCCGGCGAAGACCAGGCCGGCATCACCATCACCCACGCGGTTGACCATGACCGCAAAGGCCTGGTTTTCCATGGCGCGTGCGGTGATGGCGGTTCTGTGGGTGGGCCCGTACGGGTCCATGTTGCCGTTGGTGACGATGATCAGTTCTGCGCCCAGCTGCCCCAGGGCACGGGCGGTTTCGGGGAACTCGATGTCAAAGCAGATCAGCAGGCCGACACGGATGCCTTTGAACAGGGCTGTCGCAAAACGGTCGCCTGGGGTGAAAACCCCGCAGTCCGATGCCCAAAGGTGGGTCTTGCGGTAGGTGAGCGCTACGCCTTCAGGCGTGACAAGCACGGTGGTGTTGTAGAAACGGCCGTCGTCTGCGGCTTCGGCCATCCCGACGACCACGGCAACATTCTGCGCTTGTGCGGCCTGTTGGACTGCCGTGATGCTCGGGCCATCCAGTGGCTCGGCGATGCGGCCGATGTTTTCTTCGGTTGGGAAGCCCATCAGTTGGGTTTCCGGGAAGACCAGCAGATCGGTATCGGCGCCGCAGTTGCCGATCGCCTCGATGGTACGCTGCAGGTTGTACGCGGTATCGCCATCGCGACCGGCCAGTTGGACAAGCTCTACCTTCATTTCCAATCCTCGACTAACAGCTTCGACCGCCATGCCCTGGCGGCATGGGGTGTAAAAAACGATCCCGGTACAGGTTCGCTCAGCGTAAGCTAGCCCGGATTATGGGGTGGTCATCATGGCGGGGGGTATTACGCCCACGTGGTAACCCAACAGGGGTAGAGGATGAATTTTACGCTGCACGACATCGCCTGGCACCGATCGGTAGGCCAATTGATCGAAACCCTCGACAAGGACCACTTCTGGACAGCCTTGGTGCGGTTGCTGAACGAGTACGTTGCCTGCGACAGCTGGGTTGCGCTGCTGTTTTCCGCAGGGCGCCCGCAGGTGTTCGCCGAATGCCCCAGTGCAGACGGCAACCCTGACCCGCTGTTCCAGGACTACCTGAAGGGCTTGTACCTGCTGGACCCTTTCTACGTGGCCAGCCGAGAATCCGGGGGAACTGGCCTGGTACGCCTGTCGGATGTGGCCCCTGAGTGTTTCGAGCAGACGGACTACTACCAGCGCTATTTCCGACTTAACGTGGTTGCCGATGAAATTCAGTTCAACGTGCAGCTGGATGCGCAGCGCACGCTGTGCCTGTCGTTGGGTAGCAAGCGCCGGTTCAGCATCGAACAGGTCACCCTGCTTGAACTGTTGCGGCCGTGGGTCACTGCGCTGATGCGCCAGCGGATGACGTTCGAGCGGGAGTTGCTGGAAGAGGCCACCAAGCCTGCGCCGCACTGGCAAAGCCGCATGGAGGACAGGGTCGAGCAGATGGAGTCGCCGCTGACCGGGCGTGAGCTGGAGGTGGGGCGGCTGATGCTGAGCGGGTGTTCCAGCAAAGAAATTGCGCGCAAGCTTGAAATCTCCGTGGAGACAGTGAAAGTGCACCGCAAGCATATGTACAGCAAGTTGGGTATCAAATCGCAGTCGGAGCTTTTTTCGCTGTTTCTCCAGGCCCAGCTGGGTTGAATCAGGCTAGCTGCATGGCTCCACTGGCTTGTGATGAATACTGTGGCACCCAGGCCTGCGCTGCATCTTCAGATTCGACTGGTAATTAAAAATGACCCGCCCGCTGTTTGTTTCCATCGATGGGCCCAAGGGCACCGGCAAGACCACGCTTCTGGAGGCGGTTACCAAGGCCTTGCGGGCTGACAACAAGAAAGTGATCCGGCTTTGCGAGAAAAAAAGCGACCCCTACCGGGGGGAAACCATGGCCCTTGTCAATCAACTGGTCAGAAACCCCTCCCGGGACCTGGAATTGAGGGTATGCGAGCGCTTCGCCGAAAGCCGTGCCTGGATTTCCCGACACGTGCTGCCCAGGCAGCCAGCGGGCAGCATCATACTGATCGATCGCTGGTACCCTTCTGATGCCGCATTTCGCCGCAGCGTGGCGTTCGACGAGATCCTGCGCCTGAACCTCGAGCGAAATGTACAGGTGCCCGATTTGCATGTCGGGGTCGTCACGGCCCCCGATACTTCATGGGCAAGAGCCGCGGCAAGGACGCGCGGGCTGGGCAGTACGGTGATCCATAGCCTGGTCGAGCAGGTTGCCTGTACCGAAGCGTTCGAGCGTGCGGTTGCGGAACACGGCTGGGTATTGTGCCGTAATGAAGGGGCCATCGAGGATGCAACGCGGCAGATAGTGGCCGAGATCGATGGCGTGCTTCGACCACGCCATCGACCGCAGTGCGATCAGTGCTGAAACATCAGCGAGTACTGGTTACTGCTTCATGGGCATATCCATCATCGACGACTGCTGATCCATCATCTTCATCATCATGTCCATCATTCCGTCGCCCATACCCATGCCACCCTTGGCTCCCGACATTCCCATGCCCGAACCCATGCAGCCCGCAGCATGTTGCTGGTGCAGCATGGCCATGCTCTCCTTCATTGTCTTCATGCCCTCGCGCATGGCGGCCTGGCGCTCGGCAGGGGTCTTCGCGGCTGCGGCTTTGTCATGAGCAACCTGCATCTTATGCATTTGCTCGCTCATCGCCTTGTGCATGGGCGACTCGGAAGTTGTACTGGCGGCTGGGGCGCTGGTGGAGGCGTCGGCAGCCTGATTTTTGGCTTCGGCATGCGCCATGAATGCACTACCGGCCAGAACAACAGCAAGAACCAACTTCAATTGCGTTTGCATGGCGAACTCCACTTTTATGGATATATACGACGTGCCTCGAGGCCTTGGTATGCCTGGATGATTGCAGTCTAGGCGGCCATCTGGTCGCGAATTTGACCTGCATCAAACAAGTGCAGCTTCATGTACTTTGAATAGGCTGGCTAATCTCATTGAAGTTGTCGGCATAGGGTCGTGGTATTTTTCAGCTTTCTTACTGAACCGTTAATTGTTCTCTTGTTCATGTTCCGGGAGAAATACGATGGCAATTGATTGGCTGGCCTTTACACCATGGTCCGCGCTGGCTGGTGGTGTGTTGATCGGGCTGGGGGCTGGGCTGTTCGCGGTGGTGAATGGCCGTATTGCAGGAATCAGTGGTTTGCTCGGTTCGATGCTGCAGCGAGGCGGGGAAGGGCGCAGAGAAAAGCTTGCCTTTCTTTTGGGGCTGCTGGCAGCCCCGTTGCTTTGGGGGATATTTGCCACGCTGCCGTCAGCCCGTTTCACCACGGCATCGTGGACGCTCATCGCGGCGGGCCTTCTGGTAGGGCTGGGGACGCGCTACGGCAGCGGTTGTACCAGCGGCCACGGCGTCTGTGGCCTGTCGCGCCTGTCACCCCGTTCGGCGGTGGCAACGCTGTGCTTCATGGCCACCGGTTTTGCCACGGTGTATGTGGTCCGCCATCTCGTACAAGGGGCCTGACATGCCAGTGTTCAGTGGTTTCATCGCCGGGCTGCTGTTCGGCGTGGGGTTGTTGCTTGCAGGCATGGCCGACCCTGCCAAGGTGCTCGGTTTCCTCGACATTGCCGGGCAATGGGACCCTTCATTGGCGCTGGTGATGATCGGGGCGATTGCCGCAGCATGGATACCGATGCGCTGGGCGAGCGGTCATCCAACGGCCCTGCTGGGTGGGGCGATGCAATTGCCTGGCCGACGTGATGTGGACCGCCGCCTTATCGGCGGCAGCCTGGTATTCGGCATTGGCTGGGGGCTTGCGGGCATCTGCCCGGGGCCGGCCCTGGTGCTGCTGCCTGCAGGGTACTGGCAGGCCTGGCTGTTCGTAGCTGCGATGCTGGTTGGCATGGGGTTGTTCCAGTGGCTTGAGGCGCGTCGTGGTAGCTGACATCCAGCTTTCCAGGCCAGACCGCTGTATGTACGCACCTTGGTGGATGCTGCATCATGCCTGGCCATTTACCGTCCCACGGAGAAAACGATGATCAAGACCGGCGATACACTGCCCGACGTTACGCTTTACCAGTACAGCAACGGCGAGGGCGGCTGTGCAATCGGCCCGAACGCGTTTTCCCTGCACGAGCGCTGCAAGCAGAAAAAAGTGGTGATCTTCGGCTTGCCTGGTGCCTTCACGCCTACCTGTTCGCAGCGGCATGTACCGGGCTACGTGGCCGCGGCCCAGGACCTGTTCGCTGCCGGGGTTGCCGAAATTCTCTGTGTTTCGGTCAATGATGCATTCGTCATGAATGCCTGGGGCGCGAGCCTGCAGGTGGGCGAGGCGGTCAGGATGATTGGCGATGGCAATGGTGAATTCAGCGAGGCGCTGGGCCTGATCCAGGACCTATCGGCACGCGGCATGGGTCGGCGTTCGCAACGCTATGCCATGTTGGTCGACGACTTGGTGGTCAGGCACATTGCGGTCGAAGCACCCGGCAAGTTCGAGTGCAGCGACGCTGCGAGCATGTTGGCCTTGCTGCGTTAGTTCGTGAGCACTGAAGGCATGCGCTGTCTCGCTGAAAACTGAGCATGCGGGTGTTTCGCGTACCGCTGTGGGAGCGGGTTTACCCGCGAAGAATCCAATGCGGTGCTTGGCACCGGCTTCGCCGGTGTTCGCGGGTGAACCCGCTCCCACAGGGCCCTGCTAAATCAATGATTCATGTGTTGTTCTATGAGAACGGGTACTAAATAGGCCCATCAACCTCCGCTGGGCGCCTCACTCCGGGATGGCTTCAACTGACCCCCCTCCCAACGGGCAATCACCAGTGGTGCGATTGCATTGCCTAGCACGTTCAGCGTGGTAGTCCCGCTTTCAATCACTCGGAAGATGGCTGCGCTACGATCGCTCGTCATTTGGTGGGCGCCAGGTCGACCGCTTCATTGGCCTGGTTCACCCTGCAAACGTTGCCTTGAGCGTGCAGGTTACGCTCCTGGTCCAGCTGATTGTCGAGGCGGCTGTTCAATGCCACTGACAACCTGAACCGGCGCCCCCGGTTCAGGTTTGGCACGCCAGCGACGGCTACGCGGCAAAGTCGGTAGAGAGCGACAGGTCCCGCCACTGGGCCAGCTCTTGCTCTACCGCGCTGTTCTTGGCCTCGATGCGCGCGACGGCATCGCTGCCCAGCGCCAGGCGCAGTGGCGGGTTCGCTGCATTGACCAGGGCCAGCAGGGCTTCGGCCAGCTTCGCAGGGTTGCCGGGCTGGGCATGGTTGGCCGCCTCGGCGTGGTGGCGCATGACGCCGACGGTGGCTGCGTAGTCAGGCAGCTCCAAGGCTGTCTTCACCAGCGATTGGTCATCCAGGAAGTCGGTACGGAAGAAGCCCGGCTCGACCACGGTCACCTTGATCCCCAAGGGGGCCAGCTCCTGATGCATCGCTTCGCTGATGCCTTCGACCGCGAACTTGGTCGAACCGTACACCCCCCAGCCCATGTAGGCCTGGTAGCCGCCGAGCGACGAGATGTTGATCACGTGGCCGCTGCGTTGGCGACGCATGTGGGGCAGTACGGCGCGGGTTACGTTGAGCAGCCCGAAAACGTTGGTGGCGAACAGCCTTTCGGTTTCGCTGGCGCTGGTTTCTTCTACCGCGCCGAGCACGCCATAACCGGCATTGTTGACCAGCACGTCGATTTGCCCGAAATGCTTGATGCCAGCAGCGACCGCCGCATGGGCGTCCTCTTCGCGGGTCACATCCAGGCGCACGGCCAACAGGTTCGGGTGCCGGCCAAGGCGAGCCTCGATGTCTTCCGGGTTACGCGCCGTTGCGATGACGGCGTCACCCGCTGCCAGGGCCTGTTGGGCGATCAGGGTGCCGAAACCGCGGGAAGCGCCAGTAATGAGCCAGGTACGCATGTCAACTCCTCCTGTATCCGACCCTGCACCATGCGGGCCTTCTCGATGAGTTGAGCGAACTTTAAAATCTGCGGATTGCTGTGATAATCCAATGAATATTACATTGGCCTTTGAGTAGCTTTCAGTAATGAAGCCAACCAGCACCGCCGATCTGTCCCTGTTCCTGTGCATTGCCCGCCACCTGAACTTCAGCCGCGCGGCAGTCGAGCTGGGCCTTACGCCCTCGGCCCTGAGCCATGCGCTGCGGGCTCTGGAAACCCGTCTTGATGTTCGCCTGTTCAACCGCACCACGCGCAGTGTGGCGCTTACCGAGGCCGGGGAGCGTCTTTACCAGAGGCTGCAACCGGCCTTTCGGGACATCGCCGACGCGCTGGAGGACCTCAACAACTTCCGCGACAAACCGTCAGGCAACCTGCGTATCACTGCCGGGCGCGCCGCAGTAGAGCTCGCCCTACTGCCACTGGCCAATCGCTTTCTGCTGGCGTATCCGGATATACGCCTGGAAATCGTCAGTGACGATGCGCTGGTGGACATGGTGGGCACCGGCTTTGATGCTGGCGTGCGCCTGGGGGAGCGACTCCAGGCGGACATGGTTTCGCTGCCCATCGGCCCTTACCTTCGTTCGGTGGTGGTAGCGGCGCCCGCGTTTTTCGATCGATATCCTGTTCCACAGCACCCGCAAGACTTGAAGCAACTACCTTGCATCGGGCACCGCTTCCCTGGTGGCGCACTTTATCGATGGGAGTTCGAGCGCGGGGGTGTGCAACTGGAGGTCGATGTCCAGGGGCCCTTGGTATTGGGTGACGTCAGCCTGATGCTGGCGCCTGCCTTGCAAGGGCTCGGCCTGGCCTATGTGTTCGAAGACATGGCCAAGGAGCACCTGGAGCGTGGCCATCTGCAGGAGGTGCTGGGGGACTGGTGTCACTACTACCCGGGGCTGTATCTGTACTATCCGAGCCGCCGCCAGGTGCCTGCGGCGTTGAGGGCCTTCATCGAGTTCGTACGGGAGCAGCGCTAGCGTGAGCGTGGCTTTTGGAGGCAGGTTGGGAAGGGCTAAACTGGCGCCAGTTCCAGACGTTCGCTTTGCCGCCGCTGCCTGCATACCCCGGAGGTAACTCATGGCTTCTGCACCTGAAAGGCTCTTTTTCGAGGACTTGCAAGTAGGTGAGTCCTTCATGAGCGGCTCGTATGAAATGACCCAGGAGCGGATCCTGAGTTTCGCCTCGGAGTTCGACCCCCAGCCATTCCATACGGACCCCGATGCTGCCCAAGAAACCTTTTTTGCTGGGCTGGCTGCTAGCGGCTGGCATACATCCGCAGTCACGATGCGGTTGTTGGTAGAGAGTGTTCCAGTGGCTGGAGGGCTCATCGGCGCCGGCAGCGAAATCAGCTGGCCAAGGGCCGTGCGACCAGGTGACCTGTTGCGAGTGACCACAACCATAAGGGAGCTTGCCGCGTCGAAGTCCAAGCCTGACCGGGGCTTCGCTGTCCTTGAGAGCATCACGCTCAATCAGGACGATGCCGTATGCCAAACCACTGTTTCAAGGGTATTGGTGTTTCGCCGGGCAGATGTGTAAGGCCCCGAACTGTCCACATCATTCAATGCTCATGGGCATGCGAGTGAACGGTCAGGGCACCCGGCACCTTGGTCCGTTCGAGCCCGCCGTGGTCCAGCCACCGAAGCGTCTGCTCATAGGCCCGCTCCAGCAACGACTCGGTCTGGTCGAAGTTGAATACCGAGACATCGACCGGGCACAAGGGCGGAACGATATGCAGGCTGGTGAGCGTGCGGAAGTGTTCGATGTCACTCACAAGCTGGCGCATGCTCATCAGGTTGACAGTGTGCAAGGCCAAGGCGACAAGGCCGCGGGGCGGTTGAGTCAAGGCGCAGCTGAGCCCGGTGGGGATTACCACGACATTGCTGGCGCCCAGCGCTACGGCAGTCGAAATAGGCGTGTTGCTTGCCACACCGCCATCCACCAGGAACTGGCCGCCGATCTGCACGCAAGGGAACACCAGCGGTATCGCGGCGCTGGCCAGTAGCGCTTGCTCGAGCTCGCCATTGGACAGCACTGTCTCGGCACCACTTAGCAGGTCGGTGGTGACGATATGCAGGGGCAGTTTCGCATCCTCGATGCGATGGATCGGCAGCGCCTTGCCAAGCAATCGATGCAAGGCCGCTGGTTGCAGCAGGAAACCACGACGTTTGAGCAGGCCTCGGCAGGTATCGAGCCAGGACAAGGGAAAGATGTCGGTTCTGCTCAGGCCTCGCCAGAATTCGGCGAGTGTCTCGACACCCTGAGCGTTGGGCCTCGCTGCAAAGTAGGCACCGTTGATGGCGCCTACCGAGGCGCCAACCACCATGTCGAACTGGACTTCGGCTTCGACCAGGGCCCGCAGCATCCCCACCTGGACTGCACCCAGACTGCCGCCGCCAGCGAACACGATTGCGGTTTGCGTAGGCATGATTGCTGTCTCTGCGCAGACGTGTGTCGACTGAGTGTAGTTGGCCGGGTGCCGGCGGGGCTGGTTGCTGCCAGTGCCGCCCACCTATCATTTCTTGCCCGGCAATACCGAACCGAGAACTTGCCTGGCCGTCTGCACGATGACCCCAGCCTGGTCCGGGTCGCCCTTGATCAGGCTGCTGGCGAACTTCTTTGCCTGTTCAAGCTTGATGTGCGCCGGCAAGGGAGGAACGTCCGGATCGGTCTTGAACTCGATCAACACCGGTCGGTCAGCCGCCAGGGCTCGCTCCCAGGCGCCAGCAATGTCTTCTTCGCGTTCCACATAGATGCCTTGCAAGCCGATGGAGATGGCGAACAGATGGTAGGGCACATCAGGAATCGCCTGTGAGGCCTCGAACTTGGGGTCGCCCTCCATTACTCGTTGCTCCCAGGTCACTTGGTTGAGGTCTTCGTTGTTGAACACAGCGCAGATCCACTGGGGGTTTTCCCATTGGCGCCAGTACTTGGCGACGGTGATCAGCTCGGCCAGATTGTTCATCTGCATCGCCCCGTCACCCACCAATGCCACCACGCTGCGCCGCGGATGGGCGAACTTGGCGGCGATGGCATAGGGTACCGCCGCGCCCATGCTGGCCAGGCCGCCGGACAACGAGCACTGCATGCCCTGGCGTATCTGCAGGTCGCGGGCAAACCAGTTGGCGCAGGACCCGGAGTCGCTGGTGACGATGGCGTGGTCGGGCAGGCGAGGGGAGAGTTCGTGCACCACGCGCTGGGGGTTGATCGGGTCGGCCTTGACCAAGGCGCGTTTCTGCAGGGTCTTGTCCCAGTCTGCGCGCCAGCCTTCAACCTTGTCGCGCCAACGGCGCTCGGTCTTGTGTTCGAGCAATGGCAGCAGTGCCCGCAGCGTTTCGCTGGCGTCACCGACCAGGTTGACCTCCATGGGGTAGCGCAGACTGAGCATGTCTGGCTGCAAATCGATCTGCACGCCACGGGCCTGGCCTTCCTCAGGCAGGAACTCGGCGTAGGGGAAGCCGGAACCGATCATCAGCAAGGTGTCGCATTCGCTCATCAACCGATAACTCGGTTCGGTACCTAGCAGCCCGATGGCGCCGGTGACCCATGGCCGGTCGTCTGGCACTACGGCCTTGCCCAGCAGCGCCTTGGCCACGCCTGCACCAAGCGTTTCAGCTACCGCGATCACCTGTTCGAAGGCTTGCAGTGCACCGGCACCGACCAGGATCGCCACTTTTCGTCCGGCGTTGAGTACCTCGGCGGCACGTTGCAGGTCCTGCTCGAAAGGCACCACCCTGGGCCTGCTGTAGCCGATGCCGGAATGCACCGTGCCATGGGCTTTCGGTGGTTCGTGGTAGGGCAGGTCCTGCAGGTCGTTGGGCAGGATGATGGCGGTGACCCGGCGTTCGCCGACGGCGGTACGTACAGCGCGATCGAGCAAGTGGCGCACCTGTTCCGGGGTCGAAGCCTGCTGGACGAAGGCACCTGCGACGTCCTTGAACATCGACAGCAGGTCCAGCTCCTGCTGGTAATGCCCCCCAAGCGCTGCTCGGGCCTGCTGACCGACGATGGCCAGCACTGGCTGGTGATCCATGCGCGCGTCATACAGGCCGGTGAGCAGATGTGAAGCGCCGGGGCCGGAGGTGGCAATGCACACGCCCAATTCGCCGGTGAACTTGGCATGGGCGCTGGCCATGAAGGCCGCCATTTCCTCGTGGCGTGCCTGGATGAACTGGATCTTGCCCTCGGCCCGGCTCAACGCCCCGAATACTCCGTTGATGCCGTCGCCGGGGTAGCCGAAGATGCGCCGCACCCCCCATTGATACAAGCGTTCCACCAGAAAGTCGCCTACCGTGCTGGTCATTGCCTTCTCCCGTCCTGTGACCGATAGGGGTCTGGACTTGGCTCGGATCGGGAAAGTTTCAAGCGTGTGCGCACTGGTCTACCGACTGGAACCTTGCATGAGCCATCGGGTTCGCAAGTGAACGGACAACAGGATCAGGACGCTCGACATGAATGCGACAGACACTGCGGGTGCCACCGTGCAGACCTTGTATTTCAAGGACGACGGTGCAACACCGAACAGCCGTTTCCCGGTATTGCTGTACCGCTTGCAACTCAACCCGTCGCAGGACTGCGCCAGTGCCTTCGAGGCGCTGTTCACCGCACACCAGTGGGTGCCGCTGTGGCGCGGCGGGATCTTCGATTACCATCACTTCCACCCCAATGCTCATGAAGTTCTGGGCATCGCATGCGGCCGGGCGCGGGTGACGCTGGGCGGCGAAGCGGGGCAGACAATAAGCGTGAAGTGCGGCGACGTACTGGTACTGCCGGCAGGAACTGGCCATCGCTGTGTCGAGAGCAGCGATGATTTTCTGGTGGTCGGCGCCTATCCCAAGGGGCAGGAAAACTACGATATCCAGCGCCCAGAAAGCGCAGCGCACCATCAGGCGCTGGCGCGAATCGCTTCCGTGCCCGGCCCCGCACAAGACCCGGTCAACGGCACGCGTGGCGTCCTGATCACCGCCTGGCGATGAGTTCCTGAGCCGGTCGTCGTCGCTGCTGAACGGCTGCACTCAAGCCAGGATCAATCGAGCTGAGTCGTCCGATTTCATTCAGCCAGCAGGAGTTACAGCGATGGCCCAGTACCTGTACCTGATCAGCTACATCCTCGACAACCAACCCGGCACCTGCGAGTTGCGCAGCGACCAGGAGGACCTGAGCCGCGAAGCAGCGCGCGATTACCTCCAGGGCCTGCACCGCAACGAAGCGTCATCTTTCACTGACGTGCAGGTGCAGCGTCTGGAGCACGACCATGAGCCAGGCACATCGCCGGGGCATTATCAGCAGCCATGAAAAGGTGAGGGCTGGCAGATGAAACGAAGAGGTGAAACCTACAGACAGTGGTGCGACCCGATCCTGCACCATCAAACCCATGAGGAAACGCTCGGCACCGGCACCTGCCTGGAGGTGCAGACACGCTTGTCACGCACAGGCGCCACGCAGTTGTTCATCGGTGTCTATCGCACCGACGGTTCGGTGCTATACGAACGGATCTACGACCAGCGCGCAGGGGAAACCATGAGGCGGGCGCTGCTGTGGGGTGTTGGGTATGCCCGGCGCGTCGCGGGTGAGGGCGAGGCGTTGCGTGGCGAACCAGCAGGTAGTTGAATGATTCATCTGGGTTGCGCTGGCTGGAGCCTGTCGAGCCGTTACGTCGAGGCATTTGCGCAGCCCGGCAGCCACCTGCAACGCTACGCCAGCCGCTTCAATGCGGTGGAAATCAACAGTTCCTTCTACCGACCCCATCGCCCCGAAACCTACGCCCGTTGGGCTGCGTCCGTACCAGAGCATTTCCGCTTTGCGGTGAAGGTGCCCAAGGCCATCAGCCATGAGCAGCGGCTCTGCGGGTGCGAGGAGGCGCTGGACAGGTTTCTTGCTCAATGCGGTCAGTTGGGCGACCGCCTGGGTTGCCTGCTGGTACAACTGCCCCCATCGCTTGGCCATGACCCCCAGCATGCGCGACGTTTCTTCGAAAGCCTGCGGCAACGGTATGACGGGCCGGTAGCGCTGGAGCCCAGGCACGCCAGCTGGCAATCGGCGCAGCCGATGCTGGTCGATTTGCGTATCGCCCAGGTTGCCGCGAGCCCGTCGCGCTTCGTTACCGATGCGCAACCGGGAGGTTGGCCGGGGCTGGTCTACTGGCGCCTGCATGGTGAACCGAGGATCTACCACAGCGAGTATCCCGACGAATATCTGCAGCGTCTGGCTGAACACTTGCGGTACAGCCTTGCCGCCGGAGTGCCCACCTGGTGCATTTTCGACAACACCGCCTCCGGTGCTGCGACAGCCAATGCACTGGCTCTGGAGCGGCATTTGCGCTGAGGAAGTGATGGAAGCATGGCGATGGAAAAGAGCGATGACCAACCAGTCAAAATTAATGAATCTTTTTACACGTTGCTCGCTCCATTAGTCTGAATTGGTGAAGGAGAGTGCAATGGCTGGACAGCAGTTGTATGTGATCGAGTACGAGCTTCATGGGGAATTTCGCACCTTCATCATCCGGCTCGAGCGTATGGACAACGCCGAAGCCTGGCACTGGGCAAGTTGCGATGCCGGCGTGGGTATCATTCCACGGTTCGGCCAGCACAAGATCAAGAAGGTCAGCCGGCCGATGGCTGAGCGCTACGGCATCAACAATGTGCGCTGGCGGGTATCGGGCGACGGGCCGGAGTTCGTCGCACCGACCATTGATGTAAAGAAGTTCTCCAATAGCGGTACCGGCAATACCTGAAGCTTGTTGTGCGCAAGCCTGCCTGAAATCTTCAGGCAGGCTTGCGCTCATGGGTTCGCTTCTCAAGTTTCGAGACACGATCATCCTCACTTTCTTTCAGGAGCCAGCACGTGCCGCGAATCATCACTCCCGCCACCCCTGAACACGAAATCAGTGAGCAGAACGCCCGCATGTTCGGTTCGCCGAAAGAGCGCCTGGATTTCTACCGCTGTGAAATCCAGTACGAGACCAGCATCCTCGCCAACCGCACAGACGCCTATCTTGCCGCGCAGTCGTTTCTGGTGATCGCCTTCGTATCGTCGATGGGTAACCTCAACCAGAGCTGGGGGGAGATGTTCACGCTGGTGGTTCCGCCGTTTCTTGCCTTGCTGGGCGTATTGAGTTCACTCAATGCCTGGCCGGGTATTCGCGCGGCCTACAAGATCATCGAGCATTGGCAAGTGAAACAGAGCCACCTGCTGCGCAGCGAGCCATTGATGGGGCTGGCGTATGACGAATCGCCATTGTTCAGTGAGGCGGAAATTTCAGAGGCCGGGCACCGCAAGTCGTTGTTGTTTTCGCTGCGTACGCCTTGGATATTCCTGGTCTTCTGGATGGTTCTCGGTATCTACGCGGTCTTCATCCAGCTGGCGTGAGCAGCACAGCCGCACCCCGTTACAAGGCGGTGCTGCGATCGTTGTCAACGCTGATTACCGCCACATGCAAAGCCTTTGCTCCGGTACCAGCAACCAAGATTGATTGCGCTATTTTCTTTGGTCCTCCGGACAAATGTCATAGATCACAAACGCTGAACTCCTGCCGCCTTACCTGCGTCCCTCGAATGAATGCCCCAATAAAAGTGGCACTCACCCAACATTCAGCTTCGAGGGCGAAACGATGGACAAGACCAATCAAAGTTCGACATCTCCACCCGGTAGCACCCAGGAGCATGCCTTTATCGATGACGCCGGTGCGCTGCTTGGCGAGGCCAGGCACAAAGGCAGCGAGCAGTTCGAACATTACCGCGATAACGCAGCCGATCAGCTTGATTCGCTCGAGGAAGGTGCGCGTTCGGCGGCAGCTGCACTGCAAGGCAAGGACAGTCTCGGGCTGTCGCAGTACCTGAACCAGGCAGCAGAGTGCGTGGGTGAGTTTGCCGAACAGGTACGCCATGAAAGTGCCGAAAGCCTGCTGCAGCGTGGTGCTCAGTTGGCCAGGAGCAACCCGGCGCTATTCCTGGCCGGTAGCGTCGCCATCGGGTTTGCCGTATCGCGTTTCATGCGAGCCAGCACCAGCCATGAGTCCACCACCCCTACGTCGTCCGGTGATTGGCAACAGTCCCGCCCCGCGCAGCCAGTGCCTGATCGTGGTAGCGACGTATCCACCCGTGAACCTTTCACCCCAGTCGACCCAGTCGGCCCTGGTGCAGGCACGCCGGTCAGTGGCAGCCCGTTCGAACGCGATCCACTCAAAGGAGGAGAATGATGAACAAAGAACCCTTGCATACCACCCCGAGCTTGCACACGGCGGAAGACGACGCCGTCGGTGTTGGCGGTTTGTTGCGCCAGCTGATGCGGGAAGTACCGGACCTGTTCACCAAGGAGCTGGCGCTGGCCAAGGCAGAGCTGCAGCAGAACCTCGCCACCCTCAAGGCCGGCACGGCTGCGGTGGCAGCGGGTGCGATCGTGATGCTGGCGGGCTTCGTCATCCTGTTGCTGGCGGCAGTCTACGCCTTGGCGATGGTGCTCGAACCCTGGCTGGCAGCCCTGATCGTGGGCGCGGTCACCTTGGTAATCGGGTTCATCATGTTGCAGTCGGGCAAGAAACGGTTCGAACCCACGCATCTGGCCCCTGACCGCACCTTGCATGCCATGCAGCAGGACAAGGACACGCTGAAGAGGAAACTGCCATGACCACTTCCTTCGAACATGAAGCGCACAAGGACCCGGACTTGCTCGAGCAGGAAATCAACGCCAAGCGCGAGCACATCAGCGATCTGGTGGACGCCCTCGAACAGCGCCTGAGCCCGGGCCAGATGGTCGACCGGGTCCTGGCCTATGCCAAGGGCAATGGCGGCGAGTTCTTCGAGAACCTTGGCACCACCCTCAAGAACAACCCCGTACCCGCAACCCTGACGGTATTGGGCCTGGCCTGGCTGGGCCTGAACCAGAACCGCCCCTTCAACCCCGGGCCTGCGCACCATGGGCCTGGGTTGGGCGAAAAGCTCGGCGACGCGGTGGACACGGTGAAGGGCGCTTTCGCGCAGGCGGGGGAGGCAGTGCACGACGCCAGCCAGAAGGTGCGCATGAAAGCCCATGACATGCGCGATCGGGCCAGCGACCTTGGCAGCGGCGCCCGCGACTCCGTGGGGGCTTCCGCGGATACCCTGCGCCATTCGGCACACAAGGCCGCAGATCAGGCCACGGCACTGAAGGGCCAGTTCGATCACCTGCTTCAGGAGCAACCTCTGGTATTGGCCGCTTTGGGCATAGCACTGGGTGCGGCATTGGGGGCCGCATTACCCACTACCCGCAAGGAAGACCAGCTGATGGGCGCCAGCAGTGATCGTTTGACCGACACACTCAAGGCCAAGGGCCGCGAGGTGAAGGCGTCGGTCGAAGAGTCGTTCGATCAGGTGGGTGGTAAAGCGTCTACACAGGCAGAGCGCAAGCCCGGAAACTCCGACCTTTCCTCAGGGTTGGGCTTCAATTCCTGATCCCGTGGGATGTGCGTCGCCGGCCCCTCTGCCTGCGCAGAGGGCTGGCGGCTCATCACGAATGTTGTAGGCCCAGGCTGGGAATGGCTGCGCAATGTCGCTACGCTTTGGCCTACGCGCCAGGTCAAGAATTCGCCACAGTGAAGAAAACAGTTCGGTTTGATGATCTTCAGGTCTTCGTCACAACAGCCTTTGCCGGCAGCTTCTCGGCAGCGGCCAGGTTGTTGGATATTTCACCGGCCTTGGCCAGCGGGGCTGTCCAGCGACTGGAAAGCAGCCTGGGTGCCAGGTTGTTCGTGCGCTCCACGAGGCGTTTGCGGCTCTCGGATGATGGTGAGCGATATCTGCCCCATGCCCGTCAGGCCTTGGACGCACTGGACGCCGGTGAGGTGGCGCTGACCGAAGGGCGAGATGAGATCGCGGGTACACTTCGCCTGTCCATCCCTTCGGATATTGGCAGGAATCTGTTGCTGCCCTGGCTCGACGATTTCCAGCGGTTGAACCCCAAGGTGACGCTGCAACTGCGGGTCAGCGATCAGGTGGCCGACCTTGTCGGCCAGCAACTGGATGCGAGTATCAGGTATGGGCAACTGGCAGACTCCAGCCTCGTTTCACTGATGCTCGCCCCAGGGAATCGCAGAACGGTCTGCGCCTCACCTCGATACTTGGCACGACATGGGGCGCCAGACGCTCTGGAAGACCTGGGCAGGCATAATTGCCTGCGCTATGTGATGGGCGAGCAGACTTACGAGCGATGGAGCTTCCATTTGCCCGATGGAATCAAGACCGTCCAGGTTACAGGCGACCGCTTGAGCGATGACGCCGATGTCGTTCGGCGCTGGGGTGTTGAAGGATTGGGGATCGTTTACAAATCAAGGCTGGACGTTCTGGCGGACATACGCGCTGGGCGGCTGGTCGAGTTGTTTCCTTGGGATTACGGCCAACCTGCGCCGTTGCAACTGGTGTGCGCTCATCGAACCTCGCTCACACCTGCCGTGCAGGTGCTCAGAGCGTTTCTGGCGGAGCGATTCGAGCAGCTCATCGCTGCTGATGGATAAGCTGACGGGGCTCATGGCCCCGCCTTGGTTACCTTGACTGGATGAATGCTCAGAAGCCTTCCAGGACAATCTTGCCTTTTGCCTTGCCGCTTTCGATCAGGGCATGGGCGCGTTTGAGGTTGCTGGCATTGATGCTGCCGAAGTGCTCGCCAACGGTGGTCTTGATGACCCCTTCGTCGACCAGCGCCGAGACTTTTTCCAGCAGATGGTGCTGCTTGATCATGTCCTCGGTCTGGTACAGCGAGCGTGTGAACATCAGCTCCCAGTGCACCGACAGCGATTTGCGCTTGAACGGCACGACATCAAGATGCTCAGGGTCATCGATCAGCGCGAGCTTGCCCTGTGGGCGCAGGACTTCGACGATCTGCGCGAGGTACGCATCGGTGTGAGTCAGGCTGATCACGTAATCCACTGGGTTGAGCTGGAGTTGCTCCAGTTGCAGCGCAAAGGATGCCGAATGGTCGATGACGTGATGTGCCCCGAGTTCGCTGACCCAGGCCTGGGTTTCAGGCCGCGACGCGGTACCGATCACCTTGAGCTGGGTACGCTTGCGTGCAAGCTGTACCAGGATCGAACCAACCCCGCCGCCGGCACCGATGATCAGCAGGCTCTTGCCAGCGCCGCCATTTTCCTCAACACCCAGGCGGTCGAACAGCAGCTCCCAGGCGGTGATGGACGTCAGCGGCAAGGCTGCGGCACTGGCATTGTCCAGAGTACGAGGCTTGTGCCCGACGATGCGTTCGTCGACCAGGTGAAACTCGCTGTAAGTGCCCGGGCGGTCGATCGCGCCGGCGTAGAACACTTCGTCGCCAGGCTGGAACAACGACACCTCGGCGCCGACCTCGCGAACGACGCCCACGGCATCCCATCCCAACACCTGGGGATGGGCGCCGCCGCGGCTGGCTCTGACCTTGGTATCGACCGGGTTTACTGCGATAGCTTTGACTTCCACCAACAGGTCCCTGGCGCCGGGCGTGGGTTTGGGCAGTTCGTGCTCGTACAACGATCGGGAATCCTGGATCGGGAGGCCGGGGGTGTCGTAGACGATTGCTTTCATTGGGATGTGACCTTTCAGGTAAACAGTGGTAACAGGCTAATCGTGTCGGCCCCCCTGAAAAACCGGGCTATTGCCGGAACACTTTCCGCGTTTCGCTGAAAATCGGCTAGCTGCCGCCCGGGTTGAAAGGGCTCCCTTGGACCGGGCGGCAGCAATCGGCAGCCTTGTGGTGGAACGTTGCCAACAGACTGCGCAACGTTGTCGGGATTCGGGA
Organism: Pseudomonas sp. ABFPK; assembly: GCF_001586765.1. Taxonomy (NCBI): domain Bacteria; kingdom Pseudomonadati; phylum Pseudomonadota; class Gammaproteobacteria; order Pseudomonadales; family Pseudomonadaceae; genus Pseudomonas; species Pseudomonas sp. ABFPK. Next base: position 72,985 of record NZ_LQXW01000019.1, read on the forward strand.
ATTGGGTTCAGGCAACAGGGATCGGGTTCTCAACCAGCGCCAGGTTGAACTGGTGAATCAGTTCGTGTTCGTTCAGGCCCTGGTTGGCACGCAGCGGGACGACACGATCCACCAGGACTTCCGTGGTTGCGGATTCGAGCTTGACCAAGGTTTCCTGGATAAAATCATCCAGCGGCATGGCGCGCTCATCACCGCTCTTGTGAATCAGATCGGTGTCCACCCAAGGTGGCGCAATTTCCAGTACCTTGACGCTGGTGTCACGCAGGCTGAACCGCTGCGACAGTGAGTAGGAGTGGATGGCAGCCTTGGTCGCCGAATACAAGGCGGTGGCCGCCAGCGGCAGGTAGGCCAGAACCGAACTGTTGTTGATGATGCAAGCATCCGGTTGGCGCTTGAGGTGCTCGACGAAGGCTGCGCTGACGCGCACCGGGCCGAGCAGGTTGGTCTGCAGCAGGCTCACTGCTTGTTCGTCGTCGAGGTCCCCGGAAGCCGGATTGTCGAACGGCATGACGCCGGCATTGTTGATGATCACGTTCAATGCAGGATGGCGGCGGATCACATCCTGGGCCACCTCCTTGATCTGCTGCGGATCATTGATGTCCAGGCGCACTGTATCGATCCCCGGGTTGGCCTGGGCGATTTCATCCAACAGTGCCTGACGGCGCCCCGCAACGATCACTTTATTGCCACGTTGGTGGAATGCCTCGGCCAGGGCGCGGCCGATGCCTGAGGTACCGCCGGTAATGAAAATGGTGTTTGCGCTAAGTTTCATGATCCGTCTCCTTGCATTGTTCAGTTGGCGTTGTAGCGAGGGGCAAGCTGATTGCTGGACAGCTGGCCGAACAGGGCTTGCCGGCTGGCCTCGTAGCGTTCGAAGGACTTCAGGTCATGCATCGAGGGGATAGAGATCAGTACCTCGTCGTCAAAGTCCTGCAGGGCACCGTCCACCAGGTCCTGGGCCGACATCACGATACCCGGATCAAGGTTTTCGACCGGCAAGCCGCCGATCTGCCAGAAGTCGGTGGCGGTGGCTCCTGGCAGCACTGCCTGGATCCTTATGCCTTTGTCCGCAAGCTCCTTGTGCAGGGACTGGGTAAAGGCGGTGACATACGCCTTGCTGCCACCGTACACACCATTGAGCAGCTCCGGCGCCAGGCTGACAACGGACGAGATGTTGATCACGGCGCCTTGCGCACGGGCGACAAATCCGGGGATGGCCGCGTAGGTGAGGCGGGTGAGGGCGGTGAGGTTGAGGGTGATCATTTCAGCCATGCGCTCGACATCACTTTCCAGCAGGCTGGTGTGGGTGCCTATGCCTGCGTTGTTCACCAGCAGGCTGATACTGGCGTCCTCGCGCAATTTGCGTTCTACCTTGGCCAGGTCATCCGTGTTTGCCAGGTCTGCCGGAAACACCTCCACGTTCTGCCGGGTTTCCGTAGTCAGCCGGCTGGCCAACGTATTGAGGCGCTCCCGGTTGCGGGCCACCAGCACCAGGTCGTAACCCCGACGCGCCAAGCGTTCTGCGTAGATCGAACCGATGCCGGTAGAGGCGCCAGTGATGAGGGCAGTGCCTTTGAATTGCTGCTTCATGGTCATGCTCCGTTGTTGGATGTGGAGCCCATGATGCAGAAGGTCGCCTTTGTCTTAAACGACACATATGGTACGTTTTCAGGACATCCAATGTGGAGCTCCAACCATGCACCGGGTCGGCTATCTCATCACCGAAGGTTTCCAGATCATGTCGCTGGCGACGCAGGCCGTGTTCGAGTTCGCGAACATTGTCGCGGGCGAAACGGTTTACAAGATCCAGAATTTTTCCATCGGCGGCGGCACGGTGCGTTCTTCCCTGGGCATGTACATGGACACGCTGCCGTTGGGCGCTCCTGGTCTGGCTGATACCTGGATGATCACGGGAACCCTGACGCCGCTGACTCCGCCAGGCGAGGAAGTGCTGGCCAGCGTCAGAGGCTTTGTCGATGGCGCTCGACGCACTGCCGGTCTGTGCACCGGCTGTTTCGTGTTGGCCCAGGCAGGCGTGCTGGACAACCGGCGGGCCACGACACATTGGGCCTATGCGAAAAAGTTGCGTGAACTGCACCCGAAGATCGAAGTGGAAGAAGACCGAATCTTCATTGTGGACGGGCAGATCTGGACGTCCGCCGGGATGACCGCCGCCCTGGACATGGCACTGGGTATGGTGGAAAAAGACCTGGGAACCGAGATGGCCAGGTCAGTGGCACGCAAGCTGGTGATGCATCAGCGCCGCTCCGGAGGGCAATCGCAGCATTCCGAGTTGCTGGCGCTTTCGCCGAAGTCTGATCGGATACAAAACGCCCTGGATTACGCGCGCAAGCATTTGAGCCGTCCATTGAGTGTCGAAGAGCTCGCCGAGTCCGTGCATTTGAGCCCCCGACAATTTACCCGCGTTTTCACTGCCGAGACAGGTCAGTCACCCGCCAAGGCTGTGGAAAGCCTGCGTCTCGAGGCTGCCCGCCTGATGATCGAGCAGAGTCGCCACAGCCTGGATGTGGTGGCGAAGGAAACCGGGTTCAGGGACCGTCGGCACATGCGGGAGGTGTTCATTCGTGGTTTTGGTGTCCCGCCTCAAGCCGTGCGAAGAGATGCCCGGCGGGTCGTATTGGTTGAATGACAACGCACGGAGCCCTGTGGATGTGCGCTTTCTGGCTCCGATCCACTACACAGGAAGCAGGTGCTCTCGTTCAAGCAACTCGATGTTGGACGGCTTGACCCGAACTTCGTGAAGCTCTGGGGCAGTGAACCAGCGGCACTCGACTATCTCGTGATCTGCAGCAGGCTTTGCTCCCGCTTCAACAGGCAGCTGATAGAGGTAGTGCTCCTCACCTGCGAGCACGTAATGGTTGAGGAATCGAGCACCATTGAAGGGTAGGCAAGTTTCCTCCATCAGCTCGCGCTGCGCTGTATCCAGGTGGTGCTCGCCTGGGTCAATCTTCCCGCCTGGCAACGCCCATTCAGCGCCTTGCTTGCGCACGAAAAGGATGCGTCCTGCTTGCAGGCAAATGACGGTCGAGTGTCGTTCTCTGGCGTTGTTCATCATGCCCCTCCCGTACCATGGAGGTGGCATCAGGGCAGCAATCACCCTGATGCCTGCTGCTGATTATCAGCGCTCTTTATCCCACTGCTGCTGATCATCTGCCTGGTTTTGCTGACCACCCATGCGGTCCTTGTCTTGCAGGTTCTGGTTCTGCTTGTCGGTTGTACCCTGGCCGCCCTGGCTGCCCGTATCACGGGAACGTTCCCAGTCCTTGTTCATCTTGTCCTCAGGTTTTTGGCCGGATTGGCTGCCACCTTGCTGCTGACCGGGCATCCGCCCCCCCGAACCTTGGCCGCCTTGCTGGCCAGCCCCGGCAGTATTGTTGCCCATGCCGGTGTCAGCATTGCCCTGGTTGCCACCTTTGTCTTGATTGTTTGCCATGATCGCTTACCTCGGGTCAGACACAGGAAGATCTGTGTGTACTGTTATGACCGAGGCCCGTTCGCGCGGTATGCAAGGAATATTTGGCTAGCTGACTAAACGCATGAATTTCAGGGGTACGAGATTTTGGTGTGTGAACAGGAAGGTGCCTGAAGGGCAGCGCCATCTGCGAATCCCTGTTCGGGGCGATCGGTGATCGCCCCTTTTACGGTTCAGGGGCGGTCCTTGAGGGTTTCGAAGGCTTTGACGCTTTTGATCAGGCTTTTGTTGCTGGCGGAGCCGGCACTGTTGAACAGGAAAGAGAAATCCGAGGCCAATGACGGGCTGCCGGCAATCGTCGCGTACTGATGGCACTGATTGCAGTCATCACCCTGCACGTAGGTCTCCATGGTGGTGTTGGCCACCGGCACGTTGCCCTGGCTGATGAACGGCCCGTACGACAGCGGCACTTGCGCGTTGGCGCCCGGTTCCGGGCTGGGCGGATTGGGGGCGAGGGTCCAGAGTACGTTGATCAGCTTGTAGTACTGAAACACCGACTTGCCTTGGCTGTGCTGCGCGAAGTTGGCTTGTACCGCGCTGTTGAGGGCTTGCAGGTCGCCGGGCACGGGGTGTACGCGGGTGGTCTGTACCGGCTGGTCGCGTGGGAAGAGATCGGTGCAGTCCTTGTCGGGATGCGTTTGCTTGCACTGGATACGGGCTTGGTTCGGTGTGCACTCGGGGCCGTCGCCACAGTCAGGGTTGTTGAAGGCAAACCCGTTTGGCGGGGTTTGTTGCGGCGGGACCTGGGCCGGTTCGGGCACGTTGTCCACCTGCTCGAAGGTGGTCCAGATGAAGTTGGGCGAAGCCTGGGTCTTGTTGATGATATGCAGGCCCACCAGCCCCACCACCTCCTGGGTGCACTCCAGCGTGTCGGGGCGTTTGAGCCAGGCGACGGTAGTCAGGTAGCGCCCGAACAGCTCGGGTTTGCCGGTCAGCACCCGCCAGGCGGCCTTGAGCTCGATCGCGCCCAGTTGCTCCTGTGGCACTGGGGAGGTCGGCAGTGAGCGCATCGGTTCGCCGATGGGCAGCGACAGGCCCTCCGGTGTCTGGCCGTCGAGGTTTTGCGCGACCTTCAACTGGTTGGCAGCGTCGTAGAGCCCCTTGTCGACGATGTAGTCGAACTCGGCCTTGCCCACCTTGCGCTCAAAAAATACCAGTTTTCCCGCCTGGTCCGTCAGCCAGCCGCCGGACGCCTCCATGACCGGGTCAGGAATGGACGCAAGTGTCCCGGTCGACAGGTGGAAACCGTGCAAGGCATTGATCGCGCCTTCGGAGGTGGCGTTCATGAACTTGCGTGCGCCCACCTTGAGCGCCTTGAGGCTACCCTGGGTGCTGCAGCCGGACGGCACCAGGGTTTGCACGCCCCAGCCGGTAGGCGTGGGTGCGCCGGGCAGGAAGATGTCGTTGGCGTCCTTGTAGCTGGCCCATACCGGGGCCACGCTCATGGGCTGACCCGGTGCAGAGGGGACCCCGAACTGCGCCAGCGTGCTTTGCATGTCGGGTTCACCCGCCAGGCTGGCGGTGGCTGGCCAACCGGGGTTCACCGGCCAGTTCAAGGCAATGAACAACTGCCAGCCAAAGCAGTTCATGAACGCCTGGCTGGTGGCATTGAAGTTGTTGACCGGCAGGAATCCCCCGCTGGCCGGGTTGAACACCAATTGCTGCTGTACACAGGTATCGGCGTCCGACAGCGTGGCCGCCGTGGCGGGTTGCGGGGTCGACAGGCACAGTAGAATGCCGCACAGCAGCGACAGAAGACTCAAGCGTGACCTGGACATCATTGCGCTCCTTGCAAGCTGTGAAGCCGCACCCGAAGGTGCGGCGGTAGAAGGGCGTAAGTGGCGTAAGTGGCGTGGCTCAGGCGCCAGGCACCAGTGCCAGGCCAGACTCCCAAGGGTGGTCTGTCGCGCTCACGTTAACGTCTTCACCTGGGTTGAGGGCACGCACTGCCACCAGGCCGGGTGCTGCGGAGGGGCTGACCGTGATGGTCAGAATGTAGGCCTGGGTGCCGCCCGAGTTGGTCTGGCCAGGAATGGCCGATGCGTCGGGCAGGTACTGGGTGACCTGCGCCGTCACCCCAGGGTTGGAGAATTGCACCCTTGCATTCTGCGCCGTGGTAGTCGGGTCGGCACCTTGCACCACCAGCACGAACTGGTTGCTGCTACCCGGTGCAAGCCAGGCGGGCAGGTCGGTGGGGGATTGCCCGTAGAACAGGTCCAGCGGCAGCAGTTGCACTGGCCAGGGTTGCAGGCCGGCCACCCGGTCCTGCACGCATGGGAATGCTTGTGGCGTGGCGCTGAGCGGCTTGACGGTGACGCTCAGGCCGACCAGCAGTTGTTGGGCGATGACCCACACATAGTTGACCTTCTGGTTGTTGATGGTGATGTCATTGATCGAGAAGCCGGCGCTTTCCGGCACCTCGAACACCGCCTGCAGGATCTGGTCGGAACCGTTGGCAGCCGACTTGGCCGTACCACGCGTGATGCGCCAGTACTGGCTCACGTCCTGGCCTTGCGGGCCCTTCCAGGCGCTGAAATCGGTGGGCTGCTGCAAGTACAGGCCAATGGGGTTGGTCAGCGACAGTCGGTTGTTCACCGCCGTGGTATTGGCCATGAAACCGATGTGCGGATCAGAGTTGCGATAGTTCTGCCCGTACTGCGCGCAGCAGATCAACGACTGGGCGTTCTGGCTGCTGCTCACCGGGCGCAGGATGGTGGCGGCGGCGGCCAGGTACACCTCGGCGCTGAGGGTATTGGGGCCGGAGGTCAGGTGCATCGCACCGCCGTACTGGCCGGGCACACAGGCCGTTCCGGCGTTCCATTTGTTGACGGTGTCATAGGCCGGCTTGCCGGTGGTGGGGTCGATGACCGGGTCGCCGGCCTTGCCGGTCGGGCAGTCGACGGTGTAGCGCAGGTACAGGTCTTCGAGTTGCACGTTCGGGTCGATGTAGTCGCGGTACAGGCCCAGCACTGCGTTCGGGTCGATGCGCCACATGGTCAGGAAGTACGCGGGGTTTTCGCAGGTGAAGGTGATCTTGCGCATGTTGCCGTTGGCATCGCGTACGATCGACCACTCGCAGTACTCGTCGAGCCAGCCCCGCGGGCCGGAAGGCGAGAACGCCGTGTACTTGCCGTTCCAGTCGATGCTCGGGCAGCGCTTGGCCGGCAGTTGCAGCACGGTACCTTGTTTGTTGGGGTCGTAGAGCATGTAGAGGGTGTTGTCGAGGGTGATCTGGCCGTGGTCGGTCAACTCCATCACCTGGTCCAGGGTCATGGCCTTGCCACCCAGCTGGGGAATGACCGCCGCACCGTTGTTGTAGAAGAACGTCCAGAGCCGGTTGGGGAAGGGCGCCCAGGTGATCGCCGGGGCGGTCACGTCGCCGAAGCCTTCCACCAGCGGGTTGTAGTAACCCGAGCGGGGGGCGTCGTTCAGGCCCGACCAGGGGTTGCCGATGATCGACGATTCGGTCCAGCCGGTGAGGTTGTTGTTCCAGTCGGTTTCAAACTGCGGCAACTGGTCTTCCAGGCCCAGCTTGTTGTAGTCCTTGGGGGCTTGGCCGGCGGGAGAGGTGAACTGCTTGAAGGGCGTGCTCATGTCGGTTCTCCTGATGTGCGTGAGGTGGAAGCAGAGCAGCAGCCGGCGACCGGGGGCGGGCCGGCGAGGGTCTGGCGCGGGTCGTCCCACACCAGTTGGGCGATGAAACCGGGCAAGGTCATGTATTCGTCAGGCGTCAGCACGCGGCCGCTGTCGAGGTGGGTCACCACCAGCGACAACTGCACCGCGTCGCCGCGGGCAAGGCCCAGCGCAGCGGCGTTGCGGGCCGCATTCAGTGCGCGGGACACGCCGTGGGTGATGCATCGGCCCTTGTCGTCCACCAGCCCCATGCCGATACGGCTGAAGCGCCCCACGTAATGGGGGTTGTCGGCGCTGATGTGCTGCGTGGCAGCGTCGGGCTGGTCGAGAAAGACATCGATCAGATAGGTGTCATGGGTGCAGCGCACATGATCGAACACCACCCACGGCCCGGGCCCTGCGGCGTTGCCCGCGGCAGGCCCGGCTGTTGCGCTGTGCTTGCAGCAGGCGCCGGTGGCCGCCTTGGGCGCACCGAACTGTGGGGCCACCGGCACTCCGTAGTCGTAGCCGATGTGCCGGCTGTCCTGGGCCATGTCGCCGATGGTGGTGTAGCGCCAGGCGTCGGCGCTGGTGAATGTGAGCTGCGTGGCATCGTGACCGGAGAACGGCTGGAGCAGGCACTGCGTGGTGAATTGCGCCCCGGGGTTGGCCCTGATCCATACCTCGAGCATGCGATCGATGTTGGCGTGGTAGGAGCAGAACACCGGGTCGAAGGCGGTGTAGGCGTTGTCGGCCATGTCGCCGCCGATCCAGCCGTGATAGTTGTCGTGGGGTTGCTCGTACAGGCCGTCGAAGTTGAGGGCACGATTGGGGTACAGGCTGTCCTTCTGGGGCGGGTCGAACACCGGGATGTTGGCCCACGGATAACCGGGCACACCCTGTGGTTGGCTGAAGGTGGTGAACTTCAGGGCATCCACCACCTGTTGCTGGAAAATCCGGCTCATGCCGAACAAACGGGTGCGCTCCGAACGCGAGTCGTCACCGTGGGTGTAGAACAACCGGTCGCGCTGCACATACCGGCAGTCCACCCCTTTGACCGCACCGCTGGCGCACACTTTCGAACAACCATCCTTGGCGGCCGCGTAACGCAGGGGGTTGGGCCGGGTTTCGCCGGTGTGGGGGTGCACATAGGTTTCATCGAGAAAAGCCTGGGGCAGGCCGGCCTGGGGGCTGCCGTCGACGCTGGCGTCTTCGGCCATCCAGTCCCAATAGGGAATGGCACAGTCGATCAGTTGTTCCAGATACAACAGGTAGGCCCGGTGCCAGAGGGCAAACGCCTCCTGATAATGCAGGCACCAGTTGGTGTGGATGTAGGCGTAACGTTGCCAGGGCGAACCACTGTCGGGGTCGCCCACCTGCATTACATCGTCCAGGCGGGCGCGGTACAGGTTCAGTTCCTCAAGGGTCAGGGCGCGGATGTCCTTTCTCACCCGCCTGACCGATTGGGGCAGGTCCGGTGGTGGGATGCGTTCGGCCAGATCGAAGGGAGAATCGGCGTTCAGGCGCCAGCCCTGGTTGACCCACAACCTGAAGGTTTCCAGCGCATCGATCGGCCAGAACTGTTGTTGGTCGAGGGTCAGCGGCATGTTGCGCGAGGCCAGGTGCTGGTAGATGGTTTCTGACCAGGTTTTGACCGAGTCCGGGTCGTCCAGGTAGACGAAATAGGCGTTCATGCACCCGGTCCAGGAGGCTGCCACGGCCGCGCGCTGCGCAGCGGGGATCCAGTAGGGAGCGGTAAAAAGGCCGTGGATGTCCGCGGTCCATGTCGGTTTCGCGATGATCATAAGGTCCCTCTCATGCGCCCCGCAGGCCATATTCGGCCGGGCTGCTAAGCTCAGTTGATGGTAAAGAGCTGGCGCGCAGGGAATCGTGCAAATTGGCGCGTCCTTGCGGCGGATTCATTGCAGTTTTTCAGGGAAGACACGTGAAAAATGACAGACGCCATGGATCTGAAGATTCTGGGAAAGCTGCAAAAGGATTGCAGCCAGAATCTGGAGTTGCTCAGCGACAGCGTTGGGCTGTCTTCCACCAGTTGCTACCGGCGTATCAGGCGCCTGGAGAGCGCAGGCATCATCAAGGCCAAGGTCGCGATACTGGACGAGCGCAAGCTTGGCATTCAGGTGACTGCCTTCTTTCTGGTGAAGCTGGACCGCGACAGCAACGACATTGACCGCAAGATGCAGCACATCCTGGCCAGCCACCCGGAGATTCAGGACTGTTACCTGATGACGGGCGAGTTCGATTTCGTGATGGTTGCCAAGTTTCGCGACGCCACCGAGTACACCGACTATATCTACCGGTTTCTCGACACTTACCGGGATATTCCGATTCGCACTTATTCCTCGACGTTGGTGGTGCGTACGGTGAAGAAATCATATGAATTGCCGCTGGGAGGAGGGCTGCAGCAGGCTGTCGATGCCTGACAAAGCTAGCGCGGTACCGCTCGTGATACTCAGCATTTATTCAGAGGTAGATTGCTGCCGTACCGTCGGAAGAGTACAGATGTGCTCCTTGATTGAGCAAAGACTCAGTTTGAATGGACGCTTGTCGCTGCCAAGCCTGCGGCGACATCCCCTCGGCCTTCACGAATGTGCGACAAAAGTGGGACTGATCGCAGAAACCGCACTCCAGTGCGATCTCAGCGAGCATCATTCCCGAGCCCCCCAGTAGTTCCTTGCTTTTGCGCAACCGTTGTTCACGCATCCACTGCTGCGGGGGCACATGCAGGGTATCCCTGAACATTCGTGTGAAATGGCTACGCGACAGCGAGCAGGCTTGGGCGAGTTCCGTAACCGTTATGCCGGTGTCCAGGTTCTCCAGCATCAACCTCTTGGCAGTCGTGACCTGCCAGGGCTTGAGGAGCCCGGTCGTTTTCAGTGCGACAGTCGCCAGCACAGTGCAGTGATCGCTGTTCATACAAATCCATTAATCAATGAAGTGGGCACGCACGTATCGAGTGGGCAGGGCAGGCCAATGCAGCCTCGGGCGGGCTACAGACGATAACGCTCGATTCGATGGCCTGGCTCAGCCAGCCGGCGTATCCATCAGCGGGTCAATGAACAGCCCCTGGAGGCAGGGGCTGGCAATGGTCAGACAGCAGCAACCGGGGCGAGGGTTGGGCCGTGTTGAACGCGCTCTGGTGCTTTGTGCACCATGGTGTAGGCATAGTCGACACCCATGCCGTAGGCGCCGGAGTGTTCTTTCACCAGTGCCATGACGGCATCGTAGGTATCGCGGTTTTTCCAGTCGCGCTGCCACTCCAGCAGCACTTGTTGCCAGGTCACCGGAACCACGCCTGCCTGAATCATGCGCTGCATGGCGTAGTCGTGGGCTTCCTTGGTGGTGCCACCGGAGGCGTCGGCAACCATGTAGATTTCATAGCCGGCATCGTTCATCGCCGACAGCGCGAAGGTGGTGTTGCACACCTCCGTCCACAGGCCGGAAACGATGATCTTGTTGCGCCCGTTTTTCTTCAGCGCGTCACGCACCTTCTGGTCATCCCAGGAGTTCATGGAGGTTCGCTCCAGCAGCGGAGCGTCGGGGAAGACGGCGAGCAGCTCGGGGTAGGTGTGCCCAGAGAAGCTTTCAGTCTCGACCGTCGTGATGGTGGTGGGCACATTGAAAATCCTGGCTGCCTTGGCCAGGCCCACGGTGTTGTTCTTCAGCGTCTGGCGGTCGATGCTCTGGACGCCGAAGGCCATCTGTGGCTGCTGATCGATGAAGATCAGCTGGCTGTTGAATGGGGTCAGTACTTCAGTTTTCGGATTGTTCATTTGTGTTCCCTGTCAGCTGGATGATGGTCATCGCACAAGTTGCGGATTCCACGCCATCCGGCCACCCAGTCCGCTCTCATCTGGCCAGGCATTCCACGGCCATCTGGCCACCTGTTCCACGGCCATCCGGCCGGGCAGTCGGAGCGCAGCGACGCAGGGGGGGCATT
>NZ_LQXW01000020.1:0-77989 GCF_001586765.1 Pseudomonas sp. ABFPK
TTACCGGCGTACTCGAAATCGGAAAAGCTCATCTGGCTCATGGGATGGCGGGCTTGTAGAGGGCAGTTGGACGGAGGGCTATTTCAGCACAGGTCAGATGGCCTGTGCTGACTTGATCGGAGAATCCCTAGGCATCTTTTTTACTCGCTCACGGTACAGTAGCTCATCATTAGGTGGGCGGATTAGATCGAGAGCCTGAAGCGCTCAATCTTCTGCTCGACCACTTCCTCTGGAGAGTAACCGTCTCGTTTCGCGATGAGCATGGCGTGGACGTCGTCGTCGCTAAAAATAAGAATCAGCTTTCTGTGGATCATCCATTGTTCCCGTAGTGTATGCAGCCCGCCTGCTGCATCGCAGCCGTGTCGGGAGAAGATCATCCCGAACAGTCCGGCTCCATGAGGCTTCAGATAGTTTCCAATTTGAAGAACCTCGCTTTTTCCAACTTTTTTCGTATAGTTTTTGGCGTCAACAACAACGAAGTCAGCCATGTAGTTTCGTTGCAAAAACTTCCAAAATCCGCTCTTCGCATAGTTCGGAAGAATAAAGTCTCGGCGGTTGGTTTTTGTGTTGTCGGAGTGCTCGGGCAACGGCTTTTTGAGCGAGGGACAGAACAAATGCTCCAGAATATCTCCAATAAGATCTTGGTAGAGACTCCAATCCCGCTTTCCCGGTTCGCATTCTTTTAACTTAAGCGCTAGTTGATCTTCTCTGGTTACTTTAGGACCACGCTCCAGTCGCTTAGCAAGAAGCCAATTGAAGTAACCAGGCTCTGCATCGGGTAATTGCTCCGAGAAGCGATGGGCCAAAAAATCTAAATCCCACAATTCAATGCCCGTGTCCTTGATAGCCTCTCGATCCGACTCATTCAGAGTTGCCGGAATGGCAAGAACGAGCTGGCACTTACCATAAGTTTCTGCGTAAGACTTCAGCTGTTCTATCTGATCTTGGATTCTGGTGAGTTGTGGAAATCCAGAGGATTTACATTCAATTAATAATTTCGTCTTCTTGCTTCTTTTTCCATAGCTGGCCAGGATGTCTGCTCGATAACGGCTCGTGCTCCCGAAGATGGCATCTTGAACAACGTCAGAATACTCATCGTTTCTTCTCATTAAGTCAGAGAGAAAATCGATGAAATCAACGTCTGTTGAGGTCGGGTGTTTCAGGGTGTTGCAATTGCTACAAATGTGTAATAAGTTTTGTTTGGGGTCTAAGTTCTCGGTCCAAAAATGTTTTGGGTAAAAGTGCTCGACATCATGTTGGTCTATTATATTTTTGCAAAAAGCACAGCGAACATCCTTGCGCATCCCAGGTACCTTGTTTCCAAATATTAGCAATTGGCTCACGCGCCGTGGTAGGGCGATTTTACCACGATAGGAGCTTAGAACCATGGTATTTAAGGGGCGCAAGCTAGGTTATCCGGCCTCGGCGAACCTAGCTTGGGGTCGATAGCGGTCAGTCGCGATTAGGTGCCAACGCCCCACTGCTGCCCCATCCACGTGCCACTGGACCAGCCTGCACTTCCATAGTACGACGAAGCCCTAAATCTTCAATCGAGTCAGCTGCGATAGCCACGAATCATCAACTCCGGCGCGCTCTCTGAAAATTTTGTCAAGTCATTTGATCAGCCCTATAATGGCTAATTGATGGTTCAAGACAGAGCCTGTACTCATAGAAGGTTTATAGCGCGCAATTAAGATTTCGAGCCTGTAAGTGGCATTGGTTTCCGAATTTTTCCAAAGCGTGGCCACGCTATTGCATAGAACAAAGAGCGACAAGTTTTGTTAAAACAAATCATATCCCAAGCTAAAATGCCACGAGATAGAGCCACTGCTATATCTATAGGAAAAGCCGCATTAGCGTTCCTCTCCCTTGGCACAGTTCACTATGTTGGATTCCTCATGGGGGTTCCACTTGAGATTCTTTCGATAGTCTCGCTTAAATTCATGGCAAGCTTTGTTGCCACATTTACCTTCTATCTCACATTCTGCTACTTGGTCGCGAAGGTTCTTTCCTTTGCCATATCGCAACTCTACTACTCTGTGCTCGCCCCGCTTGCAGCCTTAACATTTGCGGCAAGCAGGCTACTTCCAAATTGGTTAAAAAGCCGGCAAGAAGAATGCACAGAGAAACCAATGCAGCAGAAAAGCTCATTTACTGGGTGTCTTTTGCATTTATTTTCTTTTTTACGCTTAACTTTTCTTACCTAAAATTTCACTATTCATCAGTTGGGAAAGTGACATGGGTATGGGCAGGCGGGATATTTGCAGCCGCTTTTCTGAAGTGTGGGGTATTAATTAGGCCCAGAACGCAAATTAAAAGAGTTCTTAATAAAAAAAGAATTGCCCTTAGAAAGTCACTTGTGCGAGACTACAGTTATTTAATTGCGGGTCTAGCTCTGGCGCTCTCCTACTACGCGGGAATGCTAAGGTTTGAGAAGATAGCTACCGAAAAACCTGTTGAATTTAAAGGCGAAAAATATCAAGGGCAGTATCATGTGCTTTTGAGCGTAGAAGGAGCTTATTTGCTGGTCGGTAGTGGTTCAGCTAAAAAGGATTTTATATATATAGATAACGCTGTCGTGATAAGGCTACCAATCGACAGCGAAAAGTAAATAATCTGTTTCTAAAACCTTGCGCTAAAAATAATGTCCATGACGCGAGGTATAAATCCAGATAGGTATATCAGTATGCTGAACATCTTCGCGCTTGTTAAATCAAAATGAAGATCTTGGTCGTCTTTTTGTCATTGGTGAGATAATTTTCGCTCTAAACTCATCCCCCCTTTAGACAGGCTAAAACGATAAGGGCATGCCCCCTCAAGCTAGTCTCCCGACCGCTCAGATTCTGATTGTATCCATTTACTCAGGCAAGTATGGGGCATCCATATCAACTGAAAACTCCCCTTAACCCTGAATGGGGCAGGGGAGTTTCCACTTTACCGGGCCTTTGTCCCTAGCGTTAAGCGTTGAAGCGCTTATCTGTAATCTCCGCCACTTTCACAGGGAGGCCCTCTTTGGCCGAGCATATGGCTGCCATGGTGGTTTTGATGTCGCGGTAGCCGTCTTCACCCGTATAGCGAGGTTTCTTGCCGGCTTTCAAGGCTTCGACAAACTCGTGGATCTGGTTGGTGTGCGCCTGGCTGTAGTACGAAACCTCCGACTGCCAGATGTCATCGCCGCCTTCATCAAAGCGGAACGCGGTAGTTCGCTTGCGTCATGTTTCTCGGTTACGACTCCAGCAAGCTGGCACCCCAGTAGGTGTGGCCTTGACTGCATTGTTGTACCTTGGCAAAGCAGGGCTGAATGAGCTCACTCTGAGCAAGATCGCGGATTCACTTAGCGCTGAGGAATTCCACAAGCTTATGGCGTGCAAGATACCTGGCTGGATGCGGTCGGCTCTGGCCAAGTCCGTAAAGGATCATGTGTGCCGAGATCACACTTCGAAATGCCACCCGAGCGTGTGACACGCGTGAATGGTCGCGGCCGTAATGAAGCGGGCGTCCGCAACATGTCGATTGCAGCAATTTGTGAACATCAGAGTTCGATCCGTTGACGCCCTTGGCTGAGGCGATGGGCTGCCACCGGACGATTGGCGTAATAGAGCAGCTCAATGCGCGCTCGCCCCAGGCTTAAGGCGTTAAGTGTAAACACAATGCTCAATTCGCCCCAAAAGCGTGCTCACTTGTTCATAGCCCGACCGAGTCGTCAGGATGCTGCAAGGCACTTGATGTTCTAGTCCGATGGCGGATTTGTGCAGCCAGAGCGCTGCAAGCGTTTGAGATCCAAGCACGCATGTGGCTAGGGCTAAAATTTGCTGCTGCCTTCCCTCGAAGCACCGGTGGAGGAGGCTCCAGCAACCCAGCGGTGCAATGGGGCAAAACGCGATTATTTCAGTTTTGTTCATGTTGCACCCCTCGAAGGTGAATTCTGCCTTTCAGCCACAAAGTCGCCCAGCGGGCTCCATTTTTTTGCCATTTTTCGCGGCAATGTCGAGCAATCTTCCTTGTTTATCGGACCGAGCAAGCAGAAGCTCTCGTGCGCCGTCCTCAATTGTCGATTTTAGAAGCCATCTGTCAGTCTTTATTTTCCGTCGGCCCTTCATCGCATATCTCCGCCTCTAGGGCTTGGGGACACCAACTGATAGGGCCTCGCAAACCTTGGTTACGCCAGCCAGAACAGCTTGGCTCTCGCAGTGGGCTCCATTCAATATGGGTATGACAGCTACGCTCGTGTATAGGCTGTGACGGTACGGCTTATGGATGGCACCCTTTCCTAGCCTAGCTACCTAGGTCGCCTTCTGCTGATGAGATGTCTGACATGCCTGATGCACTGGCCTCCTTTTCCACGCAAATCTGATTGGGTAATGCTCGCACATTTACCCCCCGGTAGCGGCGCGCTGTCTTGGGTGGCTCGAAGTGCTGGTACTACTGGCGACACCTATGTGGCCGCATACCTCCTGAATCGCGTTCCTTTTCTAGATACTAGTATCCACTGGCCATCGAAGTGGTGTTATCTTTGACAAGATTTGTTTTTTGGTCGTGACTTCGGAGCAAAGTGGGAAGTGGAATTGCGGATTGACTATAAAATCAATAAGCAGGCTTCAGTCTTGCGTAAGGGGAGGGGTGTGTTTATTAGTGACGAGCTAAATGGCTTCGTGCTATCCCTACCTTTCAAGAATTATCCAGGCCTATCGATATGCCGGGGTGAATATAACTTATGAGATTCGTATGATTAAGGATGACGAGATGGAGCAGGGTAGTACTGACGCAAACAAAATTTTTTTTGTTAGGTATAAAGAGCTAGACATAGAAAATGGCGGTTGGCCGAGCGGAGAGGACAAGCTTTCAAGGCGAAAGGAGATTGAGAATCTGACTCCGCTCTTGGTTAATGCGCAAGCCCCACTTGTTATTTGTTTGGATGCTCCGTGGGGTGCGGGAAAAACAACCTTCGTTAGGCTTTGGTCAGAATATCTCCGAACGATTAATGTGGCTAATTTATATTTAAATGCATGGGAGAGTGATTTCGCCGAAGACCCTCTATTGCCTCTGATTTCTACGCTGGATAAATGGATTTCAGCTGAGCTAGATGAATCCAAAGCGAAAGCTGCCTGGAGTAAAGCGAAGAGGGTGGTGCCTGGTATAATTAAGTCGACAGCTGTCGCTGCGGCTAAGGCCGCTTCATTTGGTATGCTAGATATAGATAAAGAGCTTGAGAAGCTGGCGGCCGATGTGGTTGGAGGCGCTGTTGGTGATATTGTTGATAGCTTTAATGTTAAACAGAAATCACTTGAGCAGTTTAAGAAGCAGCTTTCTATCGCTTTGGAGGGGTTGCCTGACGGCCAAAAAAACCTCGTAATATTTATTGATGAACTTGATAGGTGCCGACCTACCTATGCGATCGAGACTTTAGAGCGCGTAAAGCATCTTTTTGATCTTGACCGCATTATTTTCATAATAGCAATGAATCGCGATCAGCTAGGTAAGAGTATTCAGGGTGTCTATGGTTCGTCGTTCAATGGAGCTCATTATTTAAAGCGCTTCATAGACGTTGACTATCATCTGCGAACGCCTTCCATAAAGGAATATATTTCGGTAAGGTTGCACGAGCCGGAAATTGAAAGTTATTTTAAATCGCGCCGAGATGGGCAGTATGATCATGAACATATCATTGAGCTGATGGCGTATTTGGCGTCTCGCTTTGAGTACACACCTCGTGATGTTAATCAGCTGGTTGGGAGGCTTAAATTAATATTTCGTAGCATTCCTGCCAATCATTACCTTGAAGAGTCGATCATGATACCGCTTCTAGTGCTGAGGCAGGAAGCACCGGCGCTCTACACCCGATATTCAAAAGATCCATTTTGTGTGAATGAAGTGATTGAGTTTTTGGCAGGCAGTCGAATTGGACAGGGCACATTTGAGCATCGGATCGCTGTCATGTTTGGTTATCTACTAAGGCCGGCTATAGACTCGCAGTCCAAAGAAGGTATGGAAAAAGTACTGGCTCCCTGGAAAGAGTGGCATGGTCAAGTAGCGGAAATGGAAAAGTCTTCATATCCCTCGGACTTCCAGCGCGCAATTAAAGCGGTTTTGGAATTTGCCACTGATGATCGTGAGTTCAGAGGCCGTAGAGGTTTAAGCACGGTGGTCTTTAATCGAATCGAGCTAGCCGGAGAAATTAATTTTTCATAACTCTGTGCTGACCCCATGGGTGTCTAACCGCATCCGTGGGGAAAGAGTTATCTTATGACAATCGCTAATCACTGTCACGTTCGTATGCCACCTCCTGACTGGTCAGGCTCAATGTCGCTTACTAGGCCACTTTTGGAAATGTAGGGCGGACCAACGTGCTTCACGTTGCGTCTTTGCATTCGCTTACCATAAAAGGTCTAGGCCGATGTTTACGATGATGGCGACGTGAAGCTGAACTCCCGCATTAAGGCGATGGTGTCCGCGTATTTTCAAGCGAACGCGATCACCCTTAACCATGCGAAGTGTGCTGGGCAAACACTACTTCATATCCGCCCGCTTGCGATTTGCAAAGTGTATCTACCGGCTCCCTCCGTCACCGAAATAATCATCCTTTGCGACCAGACCGAGATTATCGGTGAGATCTTGGCCATCCTCGCTGAACAGATGTTGAGTTCGCCGTTCCTGCTTGAGGTAAGCCAATGTTTGGAAGAAGCAATCCTCACACAGGTGCAGTTCATAGCGCTCCCCATCATGGGCAGTGCCATAACCCCAGTGAGCTTGTAGGGTGCCGAACTGATGCCCGCCAGTATCCAAGCGGGTGGAGCAACGGCATACGTCGCACACGATGTCTGTAACGGTCTCGACTTCGACTCTTCCGGTTATTTTCATCGCTGACTCCTACAAGCGCTCCTGACTTTCGCTTTCAGCATATAGCCTCCAGGACGGAGCGTAGGCTAGCCGAAGCATTTCTAGACGTTTACCGACTTAACACAGTTGTCGTCACTCATGATCGCATGGATGGAAATCAGGACATTGAAGGTATTTCCCAGAGATCTAGGGAAGAGATGGTGTCCATAACTGCTGTACGTTCGGATTACGCTGCCCGCACCCCTACGTTCGGACTATCGTCGAAGATCATCAGGCACGGCAGGTGGGCCATCACCCGCGCTACCTGGCCGAGGTTGTCGGCAAACGCCTGGATCAGCGGCAGCTCCTGCCGGTAACGTGCCTGGCGCGGTGCGGTGAGCCCGTCGGGCATGTCCAGGTTCACCAGCTGCCAGGGCACCGGTGACCACACCAGCAGGTACATGGCCATGACCTCGGCGAAGGTCACCAGGTGGTTGTCGGCGTTGCTGGACGAGAATATCGGCTTGCGCTTGCCGCCGAAAAAGCGCTCGCGCAGGGTTTCGTTGCGTTCCTGCGCCGGCAGCAGGTCGGCGCGGTGGTAATAGCAGGCCGGGTGCTGGTACAGCGCCTGGCTGTCGGGCACCACCGCGCCCTCAAGTTGCTCGTCGAACAGGCCCAGTCGCGCAATCAGGCTGTGGATGGCGCGCAGCATCGGGCCGGCAACGTCGTCGGCATAGACCTGGTCGCCGGTCATCAGCAGCACGGCGGGGCGGTCCGCGGGGCTTTCGCAGGCCTGCAGCAGGCGGTCGGCGCAGAGCAGGCCATCGGCGGCCGGGAAATGCGGCTTGCGGCAGGAACCGTGCAGCAGGTGGTCGAGCCGATCGCGCAGTACCAGGCTTGGGCGCCGGGCGCCGGGGTAAAGCAGGTGCGGCGCCCAGCCTGCGATGCCCTGGCCGTTGATGAGCAGGTCGTAGTCGAGCAGCTGGTTGCAGGGCAGCGGCTGGGCGAAGTGGATGTCCAGCAGGTGGATGAAGGCGTGCTGGCCCACCGCGACCACCTGGCAATCGACCTGGGCCTCGCCTGCCGGGAAGATGAATTCGGGTTGCAGCGGTTGCGTGGCGACCAGCCAGATGGCCAGGCGCTGGGGTTCCAGGCGGCGCAGTACCGGGCCGGCGAGTACGAGGGGCAATGGGGTAGAGGAGGTCATCGACAGCTCAGGTGGCTTCTCGGGCCCCTTCGCGGGTAAACCCGCTCCCACAGGTACAGCGCCAACTTCTGGCCTGTGGGAATCCTTGTGGGAGCGGGTTTACCCGCGAAGAGGCCCTGGAATTCAATACAAATCTAAGGCCAGGTAAAACAAAAACGGGCGGAAAATGCTGAACACTTCCCGCCCGTCAGGCAATCCCGAAATGTATCAGGCCTTTTCAGCCATCAACTTCTCCAGCTTCTCCTGGTCCCGTGCGAACTGGCGAATGCCTTCCGCCAGCTTTTCGGTACCCATGGCATCTTCGTTCATGGCCCAGCGGAACTGGCTTTCGTTCAGCTGTTGCTTGGCCTCGCCAGCATTGCCCGGCTTCAGCACCTGTGGCAGGTCGCCCTGGTCATCGCTGAGCTGCTGCAGCAGCTCTGGGCTGATGGTCAGGCGGTCGCAGCCGGCCAGCTGTTCGATCTGGCCGATATTGCGGAAGCTGGCGCCCATGACCACAGTCTTGTAGCCGTTGGCCTTGTAGTAGTTGTAGATGCGAGTGACCGACTGCACGCCCGGGTCTTCGGCGCCCACGTATTCCTGGCCGGTGCTCTTCTTGTACCAGTCGTAGATACGGCCCACGAACGGCGAAATCAGGAACACCCCGGCATCGGCGCAGGCCTGGGCCTGGGCGAAGGAGAACAGCAGGGTGAGGTTGGTCTGGATCCCTTCCTTCTCCAGCTTCTCGGCGGCGCGGATGCCTTCCCAGGTGGAGGCCAGCTTGATCAGCACGCGTTCGCGGCCAACACCGGCGGCTTCGTACAGCTCGATCAGCTTGCGCGCCTTGGCCAGCAGCGCGGGTTCATCGAACGACAGGCGGGCATCGACCTCGGTGGAGATACGCCCCGGGATGACCTTGAGGATGCCCGAACCCACGGCCACCGCGAACTTGTCGCAGGCCAGGTCGACATTACCCTTGGCATCGGCCTTCACCTGCTTGAGCAGATCGGCGTAACCCGGGATGGCCGCAGCCTTGAGCAGCAGCGACGGGTTGGTGGTGGCATCGACCGGTTTCAGGCGGGTGATGGCGTCCAGGTCCCCGGTGTCGGCGACCACGGTGGTGAACTGCTTGAGTTGTTCCAGCTTGGAGGTCATGGGCGTGCTCTGTCCTGTGCAATGACTCGACATTACCCGAGCCCCGACGGCCACTCAAGGGCTCGCGAAGCGCGGTGCGAAAGGTGAGGATTCGAGTCGCAAGCGGCCCCGAGGTTCCGCATCTGCTTGCAAGGGCCGCTGGAGATACAACTGGCTTACACAAAATGTGGTGGTTTGCGCCATCCCTGTGGGAGCGGGTTTACCCGCGAACACCGGCGAAGCCGGTGCCATGTACCGAGTTGTTTTCTTCGCGGGTAAACCCGCTCCCACAGCATCTGCATATATCTGAACCCCTGCGGCATCCTGGAGGGGATGGTTTGCTGGCGATCAGGCTCACCTGCTGAATTACCGCCCCTGCAACAGCTCCACCGCCTGGTCGAACACTGCCAACGGCTCCGCCGCCTTGTGGATATCCGCCGACAGCAACTGGCGGAAGCGCCGCGCCCCCTTGAACCCTTGGGCCAGCCCCAGGATATGCCGGGTAACGTGGTGCATCGCGCCACCACTTTCCATGTGCGCGACGATATAAGGCCGCAACTGCGCCAGCGCCTCGCTGCGGCTGACCACCGCCGCCTCGCTGCCGAACAGCTGCTGGTCCACCTCGGCCAGCAGGTAAGGGTTGTGGTACGCCTCACGCCCCAGCATCACCCCATCGAAGGTTTCAAGGTGCGCCTGGCACTCGGCCAGGGTCTTTATCCCGCCGTTGAGCACGATCTCCAGGTCCGGGAAGTCCGTCTTCAACTGCGCCGCCACGTCATAGCGCAGCGGCGGAATCTCACGGTTCTCCTTCGGCGACAGCCCTTCCAGGATCGCGATGCGCGCATGCACGGTAAAACTCCGGCAACCTGCCTCGCGCACCTGGCCGACGAAGTCGCACAGCTCGGCGTAGCTGTCGCGGCCATTGATACCGATGCGGTGCTTGACCGTCACCGGGGTCGACACCGCATCGCGCATGGCTTTCACGCAATCGGCCACCAGCGCCGGGTGGGCCATGAGGCAGGCGCCGATCATGTTGTTCTGCACCCGGTCACTCGGGCAGCCGACGTTGAGGTTGACCTCGTCGTAGCCAGCCTCCTCGGCCAGGCGGGCACAGGCGGCCAGGTCGGCCGGCACGCTGCCGCCCAGTTGCAGGGCCAGCGGGTGCTCGGAGACGTCGTGGCGCAGGAAACGGTGGGCGTCGTTGTGCAGCAGGGCACCGGTGGTGACCATTTCGGTGTACAGCAGGGTGTTTTTGGAAAGCAGGCGCAGGAAGAAGCGGCAGTGGCGGTCTGTCCAGTCCATCATCGGTGCAACGCTGAAGCGACGGGAAGGCTCAGGGCGCGTGGTTGCTGGGTTAGAGCCTGGGTTTGTGGTCATATCGTTCAACGTGTCTTGTACCAAATTCAGCAGTTTCGAAGGTGTTTGTAGCAATCCGGTTGCGCGCCCTGGCAAAAGTCGACGGCAAGTGCTCGGTGACAGCCAGGGCAGGCAGCTAGTTTACCAAGAGAGCCGGGCATCCGTCTGGACTCGATCTATGCGCGACCCTGCAGCCTTCTTCCCAGATTAGCCACCAGCCAACTTACTTGAGCGGCACGTAGATATCCGTTTGCCATTGCTCGATCGGCGTTTCCGGATACACGCTCAAGTAGTGAAAGAACAACGGATGATCCCGCAGTTCCTCATCGCTCGAAGGCAGCCAGTCCCGATAAAGCGGATAGATGGTTTCGCCAATGTAGTCAGGCGAGCCGGTATGTCGGAACACGGCGCAGCGGCCTGCCGGGATGATGCGTTCGTGCACGCCGAAATCGTTGGGCTGCACGGCTTCGCATATCTCGCCACACACGGCGAAGCGAAAGGCGTGCGCCGGGGTGGTGTCGGGGTTGTCGTAGGCAATGCCGAAGGTTCGGCTGCTGGCCACCGGTGACTGGCCGCTCTGAATGCGCCATTGGCGAAAACGCGCAACGCTTTCACTGACCAGGCCGGGCGCCCCTTGGTGTTCGAGCGCGGCCACATGGGTTTTGGCGAAATCCACGATGCGGATCTGCATGGTGATACTCCTTGAAAGATGAGGAACAACGAAAACCGCACTCCAGGCCTGCCAGTTCGGGGCCTTGGCGAATACGCTCGGCGCCATGCCAAAAGCACGCTTGAAGGCCCTGGAAAAGGCTTCGGGGCTTTCGAAGCCGGCGCCGAAAGCTGCTTCCAGCACGGAGATGGCCGGCGAGGCGACCAGTTGGTGCGCCGCGCGTCGAAGCCTCATCAGTTGCACATACCGTGAAACCGGAACGCCCATGTATGCCGTGAACTGCCGATGGAAATGAAATGCCGAGAAGTGCGCGACGCGGCTCAGGGCATTTACCGACAGGTCACCTTCGAGGTGGCTGTTGATGTAGGCAAGCACGGCTTCGAACCGTTTCGCGTAGGTCGCTTTGTGCTGTGAATCAGTCAACGAACGGAATCTCCGGGAGGTGCGGTGAGCGCTAGCATCCGTTGTTCAGCCATGCAGGCGCCTAGCCGGGATTGCTGTATCGGGGATTGTCTTGACCGTGCCGTGGATGGCACCGGTGCTTTCGGTGTTCGCAGGGGAGGGCAGCAGGGTGAATGCGGTCGCTGGCCTTTCGTGCAAGGGGAAGCACCAGCGTAACCGGCCTGGCATGATCGGTCGACTGGGCGAAGCGGGTCGTTCACGCTGATCAATGAACTCCGAGCCTCGCCAGCGCACTCCGCCGCCCACTTTCAACTGCGGCAGTGCCTGCAGGCGGGAGCTGGTGAGGTAGCACCAGGCAATGCATAAAACCACTGGAGTAAATCAATCTGATTTACAATTGCGTCCCTTTTGCCGAGGCTGACGTTTCGTGGATGCCCTGTCGCTTGTCTTTGAGCACCTGACCGAGTGGGTAATTACGCCCGTTACCGACCAGTTTCTCGGCATTTTCAATATGAACGGCCGTTTCGGGGCCTTGTTCCTTTGCATCTCCTATGGCGCAGCCTACGGCCTGTTCCGTTTCAGGAAGCGGCGCGGCCTGAGCGACGCCCAGTCGTTCTGGCAATTCATCGGCGGCGCCCGGGTACATCTGCATCCCTCGGCGCTGCTGGACTACCGCTACTACTTCGTGCGGGCCATCCTCAAGGTTGCGCTGGTGCTGCCCGTCGTCCATCTGGTCGACCCTTACATCCTGCGCTCCGGCGATTACCTGGCCTTTTTCAGCAACCTCTGGGGCGCGCGCCCGCGCCTGGGCGAGAACCTTGCACTGGCCCTGCTCTACGGGTTGGGGGTGTTCCTGCTAAAGGACTTCATCCATTACTGGGCGCACCGGGCCTTTCACTCCCGCTGGCTCTGGGCCTTTCACAAGGTGCATCATTCGGCGCCCGTGCTGGTGCCGGCGACAGCGAGCCGGGTGCATTTCGTGGAAAAGATCGTCGAGAAACTGAGCACCGGCATTGGCATCGGCTTCTACGCCGGATGCTTCTGGTACCTTTGCGGCGGTGAAGTCAGCCGCTACACCCTGTTCGGCGTGACCTACCTGGTGTTCATCTTCAACAGCCTGGCGGCCAACCTGCGGCATAGCCATGTCTGGCTGTCGTTCGGCCCGCAGCTGGAACATGTGTTGAACAGCCCGGCCCAGCACCAGATCCATCACAGTGACGCCCCACGCCATTTCAACCGGAACTTCGGCACCAACCTGTCCCTCTGGGACTGGATGTTCGGCACGCTCTATGTCACTACATCAACGCCCGAAAGCATCCGCTTCGGCACCGGTGAGCAGGACCACCAGCGTTACCTGACGGTCTATAGCCTGATCGTCACGCCCTTTGTCGAAACCGGTCGCAAGGTCCTGATGAAATGCCAGCGCAAGGCTGTGCTCGGCGCGTCCGGCAGGGCAGGCCGTTAGCTGATCCCGTGTTTGTTGCGAACGACTGACCGCTCAGGCGGGGAACTGGGCTATCCAGTGCCTGGCAATCTCTTCGCGCCGGCAGACCCACACCCCGTCGTGGCCCTGCACGTAATCGAGAAAGCGCGCCAGCGCCATCGCACGGCCAGGATGGCCACTGATCCGCCCATGCAGGCCCACGCTCATCATCTTCGGGTGGTGCGCGCCCTCCTGCCACAACAGGTCGAAAGCATCCTTCAGCAGCCGGAAGAAGTCTTCACCGCAGGCGAAACCATTGAGCAGCAGATAGCGGGCGTCGTTGTTGACCAGTGTGTACGGAACCACCAGGTGGGCGGGCGAGCCTGGGAGCGGCCATCCGCGAGGCGCGCAAGCAGCAGCTCAAGTCGATCGAGGCGCGTTTGCCGGCGGTCTATCTGGATGTGCTCGATGCGGCCATGCATGCGGTCAGTAATGAGGCGGGGGCAAATTTGCGCAAGGTGTTTCTTGCCCACTATTTCCAACAGTTGGTGCAGGCGCAGCAGTGTGGGCAGTTGCATGCGGCGCATCAAACGTTCCTTCAGGCGCTGGATGAACAGCGAGAGCAGCGCGGGCTTGCGCGTTCCAATGTTACTCGGCGGTTGTCGATGAAGGTCAATCCGTACATGGCGGAGGACATGCTTGCGCTTCAGCAGCATACAGAGATGAACCAGACCGAATTGCTGAAGGCTGTGATCGCGCGCATTCAGGCGGATGTGCTGGAGAACCGGGATCAGGAGGTGATTCGAGCTTTGCAGCGACTGGCGCGGCTGGCGTTGTAGTGAGCATTTGAAAGAAGCACAGCGTACCGCCAAGCGCTGTGTTTCACACGGTTCTTCGAGTCTTTTAGAGAAACTCATATCAGTTCCTACAAGAACTAATCAGATTTTTCCCCTTCCTCGTAGTCCATTTCTGAATCATCCTTTTCAAGCCGTTTCACCATTGCGATGGAAACCTGAGCCCCCTAGTCTCGCCCTGTCGTTGCAAATTCAACGACCGGGTCTGCAAGCCTGGGGAAGTATCGAAAGCGTGCTCATCATCGAGCCGTTGGTTTGTGCCAATGGTTGTGCTTAATGGTGGCTGCGTACGGGTGACCTTCGGGTCAGCCGGGTTTTTCTCGATCTTCCCCGGTCTTGCAGGCCCGTACGCAGCCGCCACCCATTCTCTGCAAGGGATGGGGTGTGGTTTTCTCTCACGAAATCGAGATGTGACCATGCTCAAAATAGTCCCGGATCCCCCCATTTCCGACTCACCCCATCACTTGGAAGACACCCTGATCCAGGCCACGGAATACGTGCTGTGCGCCTTGTCTGTAGGCCATCACGCGATAGCCTCGCTCCCCAGATCTCCCGCCACGATCATGACCCTGGCGGTCATGCATGAAATGGAGGCTGTGCGCACGCTGCTGGAGTCGGCGATTGCGCAGGTGCAGCTCCGGGGCGGGCAGCCGGTGCATACATTGCATTGATGGGCTGATTTTCAAATTTTGCCAGCCTGGGCGGTGCGGTTTTCTTGCCGGGGACTGCAACCGGGAAATCGCACTGGCCGGCAGATTCAAAAGAGGGTTTCAGATGGACAAGGAATTGGATGACGACACCGGCACACTGGGCCTGACCGTAGGCGCGGCCACGTTCCTGGACGGTGTGCTGGACGGCAAGAAACTGTTCCGCGTAGAACCGGGAAACTGCTGCGACCATGCCATCGAACAAGCGTCGGTATTGATGGACTGCTCACGGCGAGCGTCGTTCATCGGGGTGATGGACAACGAACCGGTGCTGGTCTGGGCTTCGCACTTTCTCTGCGACATGGCCAAGGCGCTGATGGATGACGCGCATATGGGCATGCGCAAGAACCGCTGACCCAGCCAGGCGTCGCGAAGCCGAGACAGTGTGGGCTTGGCACCCTGCCAGTATTGTCTGATTGTCATGCAGGGGTTAGGTTGCTGGGCTCTTTTCAAGGAAGATGACCGATGAAACGGACCCTGCCGCTGGTATTCGCCTGCGCGCTTTTCCCCCTGCAAGCCTGTTCGGCGCTGGAAGTCGGCCAGTTCACCCTGGGCATGCCCAAGCCCCAGGCCATGGCCATTCTGCAGCAGCAGTTCGGCGAAGTTGAGCATTTCACCGGCTATCACTACCAGGTGCCCACCGAGTTCTTTCAGGGGAGCAACCCGAAGGGCGATTTCAACCTGGGCGGTATTGCCATCACGCAAGTGAAAGCATCGTTCAACGAGGCCGACCAGCTTCGCCAGGTGGAGGTGCGGCTGGCCAGCACCGACGAGGCGCGGGTCCAGCAACTGCTGCCGATGACCAGGCAGGCCAAGCCTGTGCCGAATAGCGGTGGCCGACTCGAGGCGTTTTCCGCAGACGGTGAGCTGGTGTACTGGGTGGCCAAGGACCGGGACTGGACGGTGGTGACCATCGCCGACAAGGCCAGCTCGGACCAGAACGTCAAAGCGCGGGCCAAGAGCGATGAGCGCTTTGCCCAGCTGAACCGCAAGTTCGACAAGCTGATCGAGACGGCCAAGGCGGTGGAAGGCAAGCACTGATCGACAAAGCCGTGCAGCTTTGAAGCTTGCTCATACCATGCATTCATGGGACTGCACATAACTCATTGAATTAGCAGGGACCCTGTGGGAGCGGCTTTAGCCGCGAACACCGGCGCAGCCGGTGCCATGCACCGCGTTGGATTCTTCGCGGCTAAAGCCGCTCCCACAGGGTACGCGTACCGCTTGCGAATTCAGTTCTCCAAGCGACAGCGCAGCAGACTGTATAAGGCCAGAAACAACCCGCGTCGGTTTCAGGATGCGCCTGGTCGTTCGCACGCAACCCCCCGGCGCCACAAGTGCCATGCTTGCAGGATGCCTCGGACCAGTGCGCGCAGACGTACGGCCGCAGGCAAGGAGGCCGCTGGCTCCACGCAACCGTGACGTGGCCGGCGCGCCGCAGCAGAACACGCCGGATACCTGCCCTCACAACAATTCAGGCAGGGTCCGTGATGCCGAGGTCCGCTGTATGCCTGATGAATTGCTCCACCTGCCTGTGATCCAACGCATTCTGGCCCGTGACAAGGATATCCCCGGCGCGCTGTTGCCGATCCTGCATGCCATCCAGCACGACATCGGCTACATCCCCGATGCCGCTGTCGCCGAAATTGCCCATGCCCTGAACCTCAGCCTGGCCGAGGTGCGTGGGGTTATCAGCTTCTACCACGATTTCCGCACCACGCCACCGGCGCGCCACACCCTGCGCCTGTGCCGCGCCGAGTCGTGCCAGAGCCGGGGCGCCGAGGCGCTGGCCGCGCAACTGCGCGAACAGCTGGCGCTGGACGACCACGGCACCAGCGCCGACGGCGCCATCAGCCTGCGCCCGGTGTACTGCCTGGGCGCCTGTGCCTGCTCGCCAGCGCTGGAACTGGACGGCCAGGTGCATGCGCGCCTTACCCCGGAGCGCCTGCGCGCGCTGGTCAACGCTTGCCGGGAGGACGCAGCATGCTGAAGCTGTATATCCCCTGCGATTCGGTAGCCCGTGCCGTGGGCGCCGACCAGGTTGCCGATGCATTGCAGCGTGAGGCCGAGCGCCGCCAGCTGCCGCTGGATATCCAGCGCACCAGCTCCCGCGGGCTGTATTGGCTGGAGCCGCTGCTGGAGTGCGACAGCGCGCAAGGGCGCCTGGGTTTCGGCCCGGTCACCCCGGAAGACGTGCCGTCCTTGCTCGACGCCTTTACCGGTGAGCCCGGTGAACCTGGTGGCCACTCGCTGGCCCTGGGGCCGGTCGAGGACATCCCTTACCTCAAGACCCAGCAGCGCCTGTTGTTCGCCCGCGCCGGCATCACCCGCCCGTTGTCGCTGGACGACTACCGTGCCCATGGCGGTTTCGCCGGCCTTGAAGCGGCCGTGGCCCTGGACGGTGCCGAGGTGGTCGCCGCCGTGCTCGATTCCGGCCTGCGCGGCCGCGGCGGTGCGGCGTTCCCGGCCGGCATCAAATGGCGCACCGTGCGTGACGCCGGGGCCGGGCAGAAGTACGTGGTGTGCAACGCCGACGAGGGTGACTCCGGTACCTTCGCCGACCGCATGCTGATGGAAGGCGACCCGTTCCTGCTGATCGAAGGCATGATCATTGCCGGCCTCGCCGTGGGTGCCGACAAGGGCTACATCTATGTGCGCTCGGAATACCCCGACGCCATCCGCGTGCTTGACCAGGCCTTCGCCATCGCCCGTGACGCCGGCTATCTCGGCAGCAACGTGGCCGGCAGCGGCCAGGCCTTCGACCTGGAAGTGCGGGTCGGCGCCGGCGCCTATATCTGCGGCGAAGAAACCGCGCTGCTCGAATCCATCGAAGGCAAGCGCGGCATCGTTCGCGCCAAGCCTCCGCTACCCGCGCTGCAGGGCCTGTTCGGCCTGCCGACGCTGGTGCACAACGTACTCACCCTGGCCTCGGTACCCGTCATCATGGCCAAGGGCGCGGCGTTCTATCGCGACTTCGGCATGGGCCGCTCGCTGGGCACCATGCCGTTCCAGCTGGCCGGCAACATCCGTCAGGGCGGCCTGGTGGAACGCGCCTTTGGCCTGACCTTGCGCGAGCTGGTGGAAGGCTATGGCGGCGGCACGGCCAGCGGCCGGCCGTTGAAGGCCGCGCAGGTTGGTGGCCCGCTCGGTGCCTGGGTACCGCCCAGCCACTTCGATACGCCGCTGGACTACGAAGCCTTTGCCGCCATGGGCGCGATGCTCGGCCATGGTGGTGTGGTAGTGGCCGACGACACCCTGAACATGGCCAGCATGGCGCGCTTCGCCTTGCAGTTCTGCGCCGAGGAGTCCTGTGGCAAATGCACCCCGTGCCGCATCGGCTCGACCCGGGGCATGGAAGTGGTCGACCGGCTGATCGCCACCAGCGACATGACCGAACGGCATGACCAGGCCCTGTTGCTGCGCGACCTGTGCGACACCATGCAATACGGCTCGCTGTGCGCCATGGGCGGCATGACCGCTTATCCGGTGGCCAGCGCGCTGAAGTACTTCCCCGCCGATTTCGGGCTGATCCACACGGAGGCCGCGCAGTGATCAATTTCTTCGACCCCGCTTCTGATAAAAGCAGCGACCTCGGCACCCCGGCCCGTGACAGCGAGGTACAGGTCAGCCTGAGCATCGATGGCCGCGCCATCACTGTGCCCGCCGGTACTTCGGTGATGCGTGCCGCGGCCATGCTCGGCACCAGCATCCCCAAACTGTGTGCCACCGACAGCCTCGAAGCCTTTGGCTCGTGCCGCATGTGCATGGTGGAAATCGAAGGCATGCGCGGTTACCCGGCCTCCTGCACCACCCCGGTCAGCGAAGGCATGGTGGTGCACACCGAAACCCCGCGCCTGGCAGGCCTGCGCCGTAATGTTATGGAGCTGTACATCTCCGACCACCCGCTGGACTGCCTGACCTGTTCGGCCAACGGCAACTGCGAGCTGCAGACCGTGGCCGGCCAGGTGGGCCTGCGCGAGGTGCGCTATGGCTACGACGGCGCCAACCACCTGGCCGAGAAAAAGGATGTATCCAACCCGTATTTCGACTACGAGCCGAGCAAGTGCATCGTCTGCAGCCGCTGCGTGCGTGCCTGCGAGGACATCCAGGGCACCTTCGCCCTGACCATCACCGGGCGCGGTTTCGAATCGCGGGTGGCGGCGGCGGGTGGTGAAAACTTCCTCGCCTCCGAGTGCGTGTCTTGCGGCGCCTGCGTGCAGGCCTGCCCGACCGCGACCCTGACCGAAAAGAGCCTGGTACAGCTGGGCCAACCCGAGCGTGCGGTCATCACCACCTGCGCCTATTGCGGCGTCGGCTGCTCGTTCCGCGCCGAAGTGAAGGGCGACCAGCTGGTGCGCATGGTCCCGGACAAGAACGGCGGCGCCAACCACGGCCACGCCTGCGTCAAGGGCCGCTTCGCCTGGGGTTACGCCACCCACCCGGACCGCATCACCAAGCCAATGATCCGCAAGCGCCTGGAAGACCCATGGCAGGAAGTCAGCTGGGACGAGGCGGTGACCTACGCCGCCAGCGAGTTCCGCCGCATCCAGCTGAAGTACGGTCGCGATTCCATCGGCGGTATCACCTCCAGCCGCTGCACCAACGAAGAAGCCTATCTGGTGCAGAAACTGGTGCGCACGGCGTTCGGCAACAACAACGTCGACACCTGCGCGCGGGTATGCCATTCGCCCACCGGCTATGGCCTGAAGCAGACCCTGGGTGAGTCGGCCGGTACACAAAGCTTCGACTCGGTGATGCAGGCCGACGTGGTGCTGGTGATCGGCGCCAACCCCACCGACGCCCACCCGGTATTCGGCTCGCAGCTCAAGCGCCGCCTGCGCCAGGGCGCGCGGCTGATCGTGATCGACCCACGGCGCATCGACCTGGTCGACTCGCCGCACGCCCGCGCCGAGCTGCACCTGCAACTGCGCCCCGGTACCAACGTGGCCATGCTCAACGCCCTGGCCCACGTGATCGTCACCGAAGGCCTGCTGGCCCAGCGCTTCATCGATGCCCGCTGCGAAACCGAAGATTTCGCCCGCTGGCGCGACTTCGTCAGCCTGGCGGAAAACGCCCCCGAAGTGCTTGGCCCGGTCTGCGGCGTGCCTGCCGAGCAGATCCGCGCCGCCGCCCGGCTGTACGCCACCGGCGGCAACGCGGCGATCTACTACGGCCTGGGTGTGACCGAGCACAGCCAGGGCAGCACCGCGGTGATGGGCATCGCCAACCTGGCCATGGCCACCGGCAACATCGGCCGTGAAGGGGTAGGGGTGAACCCGCTGCGCGGGCAGAACAACGTGCAAGGCTCGTGCGACATGGGCTCGTTCCCCCACGAACTGCCCGGCTACCGGCACATTTCCAACGAAGTTGTGCGCGCCGAGTTCGAGCAGGCCTGGGGCGTGACCCTGCAGCCTGACCCGGGCCTGCGCATCCCCAACATGTTCGAGGCTGCGCTGGACGGCAGTTTCAAGGCCCTTTACTGCCAGGGCGAGGACATTGCCCAGAGCGACCCCAACACCCAGCACGTCACTGCGGCCCTGCTGGCCATGGAGTGCGTGGTGGTGCAGGACATCTTCCTCAACGAAACAGCCAAGTTCGCCCATGTGTTCCTGCCGGGCAGCTCGTTCCTGGAGAAGGACGGTACCTTCACCAATGCCGAGCGGCGTATTTCGCGGGTGCGCAAGGTCATGAAGCCGCTGGCCGGGAAGGCCGACTGGGAGGCGACCATAGCCCTGGCCAATGCCTTGGGCTACCCGATGAGCTACCGTCACCCGTCCGAGATCATGGACGAGATCGCCCGCCTTACGCCTACCTTCCACCGCGTCAGCTACGCCGAGATCGACCGCCACGGCAGCCTGCAGTGGCCGTGCAACGACGCAGCGCCGGATGGCACGCCGACCATGCACATCGACCAGTTCGTACGTGGCAAGGGGCGCTTCATGCTCACCGGCTACGTGCCCACCGAGGAGAAGGTCAACAACCGCTACCCGCTGCTGCTGACCACCGGGCGCATTCTCAGCCAGTACAACGTCGGCGCCCAGACCCGGCGTACCGGCAACGTCGCCTGGCATGACGCCGACCGCCTGGAAATCCACCCGACCGACGCCGAAAGCCGTGGCATCCAGGATGGCGACTGGGTCGGCATCGGCAGCCGCGCCGGGCAGACGGTGCTGCGCGCCAAGGTCAGCACGCGGGTGGCGCCGGGTGTGGTGTACACCACCTTCCACTTCCCAGAGTCGGGGGCCAACGTGATTACCACCGACAACTCCGACTGGGCCACCAACTGCCCTGAGTACAAGGTGACGGCGGTGGAGGTGGTGAAAGTGTTCCAGCCGTCGCAGTGGCAGAAGCGCTACCAGGACTTCAGTGACGAGCAGCGGCGGTTGTTGAAGGAGCGTCGTATTGCCGAGAAAACCGAGGTGCGCCGATGAGCAGTGAGAATCTGGTCAAGATGGCCAACCAGATTGCCCATTACTTCGACAGCGAGCCAGACCGGGCGCTGGCGGTGCAGGGGATACGGCAGCATCTGCAGAGCTTCTGGACGCCTGCGATGCGCCGGCAACTGGCGGAATGGGCCGAGGCCAATGCAGGGGAGGGGCTGGACCCGAAGGTGCAGGAAGCGTTGGCCTAGCGTTTGGTGTCGAATGGGGCTGCTGCGCAGCCCATCGCCGGCAAGCCAGCTCCCACAGGTACTGCACATGACTCATTGGTTCAGCGAGGCTCTGTAGGAGCAGCCTTGTGCTGCGAAGAGGCCGGTACAAGCCATAGACAGGCTTTGTCAGTACCGGCCTCTTCGCAGCACAAGGCTGCTCCTACAAAGGACGCTTCAAACGAGCGATATTTGTTTTCTGCCCTACAGCGCAGATCAAAAGGGCTGGGCAATCTCCCACAGGTACTGTCGATGTGGGAGCTGGCTTGCCGGCGATAGGGCCCTGGCAGATTGAACTCAGCCGCGGGCCAGTTCCGCCAGATGGGCAATTGCCTCCTCGCTCTTGAGCACCAGCACATCCCCCTCCAGCGAATCCAGCACCACCTCCGCGGTATTACCAATCAACGCCCCGGAAATCCCCGTGCGGCACACCGTGCCGATCACCGTTACCACGGCATCGAGCTTCTTCTCGGTATGCGGAATCAGCACATCCGCCGGCCCTTCGGCCACATGCAAGCGGTCTTCGCTGATGTCGTACTCTGCCTGGAACGCCTTGCACGCCTCGCGGTAGCGCTTTTCGATGGTATCGCTCAGCTGGTACACCGGGTCCGACGCCGACAGCATCGGCGACGGATGGGCGCTGATGACGTGAAGCTCGCCTTTGGCCAGCCCGGCAATGGCATAGCCATGGTCGATGATGCTGGCATGCAGGCGGCGGTGGTCCTCGTCCTGGTTGCCCACGTCCACCGCGGCCAGGATCTTGCCGCCGGTCCAAGGCCGCTCGCTCTTGACCATGAGCACGGCACACGGGCATTGGCGCAGCAGCTTCCAGTCGCTGGGGGTGAGCAGGGCCTTTTTCAGCGGGTTGTCCGGGCGGTGTTCCTTGATCACCAGCTCGCAGCCCTCGGCCTGCTGCACGTAGATGATGGTGTCGTGCAGGTTGTCGCGCCAGGCCTCCTCATGGGTGACGCTGTCGTACCCGTCATCATGCAGCTGGCTGCTCAGCAGGCTCAGCAGCGCGCTGTGGTCATGCCTTTTGTCGCACATCAGCAGATGCAGGCGGGCGCCGGTGACGCCGGCGATCAGCTTGGCCCGGGTCAGTGCCCGTCTGTGGGCGTGCTCGGGGTCGAGGACGACGAGGATGCTGCGAACGGCTTGCATGGGCGTTAACTCCCTTCAAAGGTGGCGACCAATGCCTGACTATAGTCGGCGCTTCCCCCGCTGGCGCTTGATGTACATCAAGCATAGTCACTGGCGCTGCCCGCCGCCGCCGGTATAATCGCCGGCCCTGCCAGTTCTTTGTGGTTGCACGCTCATGTCCCTGATCCCCGAAATCGACGCCTTTCTTGGTTGCCCGACACCAGACGCCTGGATCGAAGCGGCGCTCGCCGACCAGGAAACCCTGCTGATCGACCACAAGAACTGCGAATTCAAGGCTGCCAGCACCGCCCTGAGCCTGATCGCCAAGTACAACACCCACCTCGACCTGATCAACATGATGTCGCGCCTGGCCCGCGAGGAGCTGGTGCACCACGAGCAGGTGCTGCGCCTGATGAAGCGTCGTGGCGTGCCGCTGCGCCCGGTGTCGGCGGGGCGATATGCGTCGGGGCTGCGGCGGCTGGTGCGCGCCCACGAGCCGGTCAAGCTGGTGGATACGCTGGTGGTGGGGGCGTTCATCGAGGCGCGCAGCTGCGAGCGCTTTGCCGCGTTGGTACCGCATCTGGACGAGGAACTGGGCCGCTTCTACCACGGCCTGCTGAAGAGCGAAGCGCGCCATTATCAGGGTTATCTGAAACTGGCGCACAACTATGGCGAAGAGGCAGACATTGCCCGCCGGGTGGACCTGGTGCGTGCAGCGGAGGTGGAGCTGATCCAGTCACCGGACCAGGAGCTGCGCTTCCACAGCGGTATCCCGATGGCGCAGGCCGCCTGATTCGCACCAGGCGGCCCAGGCGTCAGTGACGGCGGCCCAGCAGCAGGCCGACCACCAGCCCGAGGCCAGCGGAAATGGCCACGGTCTGCCACGGGTGGCCACCGATATAGTCCTGGGTAGCGTCCATCACCGGTTGCGCCTTGCTGCGTACCTTGTCGGCGGCATTGCGCGCCTGGCGTAGCTTGAGGCTTACCTGCGCGCGCAGGGTTTCCGCCTCGTCACCCACCAGGGCGGCGCTGTCGTTCAGCAGTTTTTCCGACTCTTCGATCAGCGCCTGCAGTTCGCTGAATACCTGGTCCTTGATCTGATCGCTGTCGGTCAGCGGGGCGTTTTTCCGGGCCATGAACTCGTCCTCGTCGATGGTGTGGCTTGAACAATGGATGCCGGCGCGTCGGGAAAGTTGCGGCGGCTTTGGGCTGTTGCAGTACCTGGGTGTAAGATAGCGGCCATTTTCAAACCTGCAGGTACCTTCATGAGTTTCAATCTGGCCAACATGAGCTTCGAGGAACGGGCGCAGATCGAGGCAGAGAAGGCCCGGCTGTTCGAGCTGTGGCAGAACAACCTGGGCAAGGCCAAGGGCGAAGCGGCACGGTTGATCGCCGAGAAACCACGGCGCAAAGGCAAATGGGCCGAGTGGGTGCGCGCCGAGCTGGATGGCATGTCGCCGCCCGAATACGCCAACATGGTGCGCAGCGAAGTCAACAAGCTGATGGCCGCAGCCAGCGCCAGCCGCTGATCACACCCCGCCAGGCGCCTACCAGTAGGCGCCCTTGGGCAGGTCCAGCTTGCCCTCGTCGGTAAAGCGCACGGTCCCCAGCAGCCCGCCGGCCAGCTTGCCGCGCAGCACATAGGGCAGGCCTTGCAGCGAGTCCACCTGGCCCAGCCCATAGGCCTGGCGCAGGAAGGAAAACGCCGTGATGCTCACCGGCACCACGATCACCGCTTCGCCATAACGGCCGATGTGCCCCTGCTGGTCGCTCACCCCGGCAGCCAGAGGCTGGCCGTTCACCTCCAGGTTCAGGGCGATGCCGTTGTAGTCGATCGGCGCCTCGTTGGGGTTTTGTACCCGCATCTTCACCGCCATGCGCAGTTCCAGCTCCTGCCCGGGCAGCGGCTCGATACCGATCACGCTGATATTGACCGGGTCGCGTGCCTGGAACAGCGCACAGGCCCCCAGGCCGCAGGCCAGCAGCAGGACCAGGAACAGGCGGGCGTAGCGGTGCAGACGGGCAGCCATGGGGTGCGACCTTGCCAGAGTGGGCGAATGGGCAGTGTGGCAAATACGCGTCGGCGTTGAAAGTCACCGTCCAGATGAAAGATACTGTTTCTCATTAACGCCCGATAACTTCTCCTACTGGCCGTTCCCGAACCCATGCTGACTTCTCCCGCGCCGGGCCTGCTGGCAAGCTTCCAGGAGCACTACGACGACCTGCTTCAGTTCCTGACCCGGCGCATGAGCGACCGTCAGCGCGCTGCCGATGTCGCGCAGGAAACCTACCTGAAGCTGGTCAACATCGACCAGCAGGCGGTGCCGGTGCTGCACGCGCGCAGTTTCATCTTCCGCGTGGCCGGCAACCTGGCGATCGATGCCTTGCGCCGCGAGCAGCGCATTGCCGCCAGCCACGACGACAGCGAGCGGGCAGGTGAGGTCGCCTGCCCGGCGCCGGCCCCGGAAGCGGCCTTGCTGGCCCGGGAGCGCTTGCAGATCCTCGACCAGGCGCTGCTGCAGCTGTCCGACAATGCCCGCCAGGCGCTGTTGCTCAACCGCGTCGACGGCCTGACCCAGGCGCAGATCGCGCAGCGCCTGGGGGTTTCCGAAAGCATGGTGGCGAAATACATCGGCCAGGCCCTGCGCCATTGCCGCAACTGGCTCAAACAGGCGGGGGTGGCTGCTGCACTGGTGTTGGCCGTTGGTGTGGCGGGTTGGCAGAAGGCGCCAATGCTGCTGGCGGATTACCACACCGGGGTAGGTGAGCGACAGGTGATTACTTTGGCAGATGGCACGCGGGTGACGCTGAACAGTGCCACAGCCCTGAGCGTGGTGTTCAGCGACCGTGAGCGGCGGGTGGTGCTGGAATCTGGTGAGGCCTTGTTCGAGACCGCCGATGATTCACGGCCCTTTGTGGTCGACACGGCCGGTGAGCGGGTGCAGGGGAGTGCGGCCACCTTCAGCGTGCGTCGTGATGGCCGCGTGGTATTGGCCCATGGCGAAGCCAAGGTTGGCGAGCATGAACTGGCAGTAGCGGCCGATGCCGGTACGCAGATGGCCTGGCAGCGCGGCAAGCTGATCTTCAACGGCAAGCCGCTGGGGCAGGTGCTGGCGGAGCTCGAGCGTTACCGGCATGGGCGGATCGTGTTGTCCGATAGCAAGCTGGCGGCGATGCAGGTCAGCGGGGTGTTCGACCTCGATGAGCCGGAGGCCCTGTTGCGGACCCTTGAGCAGCGTTATGGGCTGAAGGTGACCTACCTGCCGTGGTTGGCCGTGGTTCATTGATTCGCCTGTGCCGGCCTCTTCGCAGCACAAGGCTGCTCCTACAGCGAACTGCGATCCCTGTAGGAGCAGCCTTGTGCTGCGAAGAGGCCGGCACAGAAATAAAAATATTTTCCATTTGGCACTGCAAGTTCCTGCAAGCCAGATCGTCGTAGTGGGACTGATCAGCAACCAATTCTCATTTACGACTTGTCAGGAAGCTCATTCGTGCCTCTGATGCTCAAGCCCTTGCACCGCCGCCGCGGTCCGCTTCACCATGCCCTGATGTCCTGCAGTGCCCTGGCCATGCTGGTCGGCCCGCTGCAGGCTTTTGCCTCGACCGCCACCGAACAGGCCCAGACTCAGGCCCGCCAGGTCCAGCTCGACCTGCCGGCCCAGCCGCTGGACCACGCCCTGACCACGTTCGCCGACCAGGCCGGCCTGCACCTGCTGTACACCACCGGCGACGTCGCCGGCCAATCCAGCCCGGCCTTGCAGGGCAGCTACAGCATCGAGCAGGCCCTGCAGCAGTTGCTGTCCGGCAGCGGCATGAGCTGGCACTTCAGCGATGCCCGCACGGTGACCCTGCGCAAGGCCGACGCTGCGCCGCAGGCGGTCAATCTCAAGCCGATCGAGGTCAGCGTGGCCTCGCGCACCAGCACCGCGATCAGTGAAATCCCCGGCACCGTGTGGGTGGTCGACCAGCAGCAGTTGCGCGAGCAGATCGACAGCGGCGTCAGCCTGAAGGAAGCCATCGGCAAGCTGGTGCCAGGCCTCGACCTGGCGCCGGAAGGCCGTACCAACTACGGCCAGAACATGCGCGGGCGCAATGTGCTGGTGATGATCGACGGGGTCAGCCAGAACAGCTCGCGCGGCCTGTCACGCCAGTTCGACAGCATTTCGCCGTTCAACGTCGAGCGCGTCGAAGTGCTGTCTGGCGCCAGTGCCATCTACGGTGGTGGCGCCACCGGCGGCATCATCAACATCGTGACCAAGAAGGGCGAACCCGGCCCGGCGCGTTTCGAGACCCAGCTCGGTGCCAGCAGCGGCTTCAACAACAGCGACGACCTGGCCACCCGCTTCGCCCAGTCGATCAGTGGCGGCAACGAACGGTTCAACGCCCGCCTGGGGGTTTCCGGCGAGCAGAACGAAGCCTTCTACGACGGCGCCGGCGACCAGATCTTCATCGACAACACCCAGACCGACCTGCAATACAACCGCACCATCGACGTGCTCGGCACCTTGGGGATGCAACTGAACGACCAGCAGAGCCTCGACCTGCTGGCCCAGTACTATGACTCGGGCAACCATGGCAGTACCGGTATCTACTTCCCTAACCTGAACTACAACGCCCCATCCGACCTGGAAGACGCCGAACTGCGTAGCGGCTACTCGTCGGACCTGGAGCCGCGCACCCGGCGCCTGCTGCTGAACGCCAACTACCACCACACCGACGTGCTGGGGCAGGACTTCTACCTGCAGGCCTCGTACCGCAAGGAAGACGACAACTTCTACCCGTTCCCGTACTACAACCGCGCCACGCCCACCGGCTCGCGCGGGGTGTACTTCGCCGCCTCGCAGCAGAACTTCGAAGTCACCAGCCTCAAGGGCCTGTTCGCCAAGCAGTGGGACGCGCTGAAGCTGACCTACGGCGTCGACCTGGACCGCGAGCGCTTCAACGCCGAGCAGACCACCTTCAACGCCCAGACGTCGTCCGAGTCGGGTGGCCTGGAGCTGGAAAAGGAAAGCAAGGCCGCACGCTACCCCAGCTACCGGGTCGATGGCGTGTCGGTGTACGCGCAGCTGGACTGGCATGCCACCGAGAACCTTACCTTGTCCGGCGGCGCCCGGCGCCAGCAGATGGATGTGGACGTCAGCGACTTCAAGGGTGTGCCGGGTGGCAGCAACGATTACCAGGTCAACCTGTTCAACGTCGGTGCCATCTACGACTTCAAGAATGGCCACCAGGTATGGACCAACTACGGCGAAGGCTTCGACCTGCCCGACCCGGCCAAGTACTACGGCAAGCCCGGTCTGAGCGTGGCCGACAACCCGCTGGCCGGCATCAAGAGCCGCCAGGTGGAACTGGGCTGGCGCTATGCCGACCTGGACTGGGATGCCCAGGCGGCGCTGTACTACATCTGGTCGGACAAGATCATCAACGTCGACTCGCAGACGCTGACCATCAATGTGGAAGACCAGAAAAGCCGCGACTTTGGTTTTGAGGGCGCGCTGACCCGGCACTTCCAGACCGGCTGGGAAACCGGTGGCACCCTGCACCTGACCCGCTCCGAGGAGGAGGATGTCGATGGCGGCTGGATCAAGCGCGATGCCCGCTATGCCTCGTTGTCCAAGGCTACCGCGTTCGTCGGCTGGAAGGGCGATGGCCGCAGTGCGCGGCTACAGGCCAACCATGCCTTCAGCCTGAAGGACGATGCCGACCACGAGATCGACGGCTACACCACCTTCGACCTGCTGGGCAGCCAGGATACCGGCTTCGGCACCTTCAGCGCCGGCATCCAGAACCTGCTGGACAAGCAATACAGCACGGTCTGGGGGCAGCGTGCGACGCTGTTCTACTCGCCGACCTACGGGCCGGCTTACCTGTATGACTACCAGGGGCGTGGACGTACCTACACCCTGACCTGGAGCATGGCTTACTGATGGGTGTTGTCTGTCCCGGCCTCTTCGCGGGTAAACCCGCTCCCACAGGCACGGCGCAGCCCTCAGGCTGTGTGAGAACCCTGTAGGAGCGGGTTTACCCGCGAAGAGGCCGGTTCAGGCAAACGCCGCCAGCAAATCCTGCGAAAACGCCTGCTGTGCCTCGCCAACCGCTTGCGCCCGGTGCCTGGCCAGGGTAAACGGCACCACAAAGTCCAGCCCCGGGTCCAGCGCCCACAACAGCCCCTCAGCCTCCCAAGCTTGCGCACAATGGCATGGCAGATAGCCAATATGCCGCCCCGACAGAATGAACGTCAGCACGCTCTCGATCTGCTCCGCCACCGCCATGCTGCGCTGGCTCTGGAACGGCTCGCCGCCCTTGAGAAACCGGTACGGATGGCGCACCTGGTCCATCGCCAGCAACCGCTCCCGGCCAACGCCAGCCTCACCGAACAGCACATGGCCCTTGCCGCAATACAGCCGTTGCCGCTCCTGGAACAGCGGCTGGTAGTCGAAGGCTGCCTGGTTGCCGGAAAAGTAGCTGATGGCGTAATCCAGCCGCTGCTCCAGCAACAAGCGCTCCAGCTCTGCCGGTGGCGCACTGATCAGTTCCAGCTGCACCGCCTCCTCGCGCCTGCGAAACGCCGCAATGGCCGCCGCCAGCTTCAGGCTCACCGCCTTGTCCTGGCTCTCCGCCATGCCTATGCGCACGGTCCCCAGCAGCCGCCCGGCAACGCCATTGGCCTGCTGGCGAAACTGTTCGATGTTCAGCAATAGCCCACGGGCGGCGTCCAGCAACAACGCGCCCTTTTCCGTCAGGTGAAAGCCACCTTTGCCGCGGCTGCACAAGCGGTAGCCCAGCCGCGCTTCCAGCTGCGCCATGCGCTGGCTGATGGTGGGCTGGCTCAGGCCCAGCACGCCTTGCGCGGCGCTGAAACCACCGGCCTCGACTACAGTGACGAACAGCCGCAGCAGGTGCAGATCGGGGTCGTGCACTTGTCCGAGCATTACATTGCTCCTGATGAATGTCAGCTTTGAAAACTTGCCATTCCTGCAATGTAACCCGGCTGGCATGCTCGCGGCATCCACCCATTTGCCGAGGTGTCCGCCATGCGTCGATCGTTGTGCCTGCTGTCCCTGGTCCTGGCCTTGCCGCTGCAGGCCGAAGAAAAGGTCGTCAACCTCTACAGCTGGGCCGACTATGTCGCCCCGCAAACCCTCCAGCGCTTCGAGCAGGAAACCGGCTACAAGGTGCGCTACGACACCTTCGACACCACCGAAGTGCTGGAAACCAAGCTGCTGACCGGTGGTAGCGGCTATGACGTGGTGGTGCCGTCGTCAACCGTACTGGCCCGGGCGCTCAAGGCAAATGCCCTGCAGCCGTTCGATCCCCAGGCCATGCCCGGCTATGCCAACCTCGACAAGGACCTGCTGGCCAAGCTCGCAGAGGCCGACCCCGGCAACCACCATGCCGTGCCCTACACCTGGGGCACCCTGGGCCTGGGAGTGAATGTGGAAGCGGTGCGCCAGCGCCTGGGGGATGTACCGCTGGACAGCCTCGACCTGCTGTTCAAGCCCGAGTACGCCAGCCGGCTGAAGGACTGCGGCATCGCCATGCCCGACTCGCCCCAGGAGGTGATCGGCGTGGCCCTGAACTACCTGGGCAAGGACCCTTACAGCCAGGACAAGGACGACCTGGCCGCCGCGCAGAACCTGCTGAGCCAGCTGCAGCCGTCGATCAGCTACGTCGCCAATGGCCGGCAGATCAGCGACCTGGCCAACGGTAGCGTGTGCCTGGCGCTGACCTACAACGGCGATGCGGCGATGGCCGCCGACCAGGCGCGTCGCGCTGGCAAACCATTCGAGCTGATCTACCGCATCCCCCGCGAAGGCACGCTGGTGTGGCAGGACAACCTGGTCATTCCCAAGGACGCTCCGCACCCCGAGGCCGCGCGGGCGTTCATCGCCTTCATGCTCAAGCCCGAGTCGGTCGCCGCGCTGACCAACACGCTGTTCTTCGCCAACGCCAACCAGGCGGCCACGCCGCTGGTGGACGAAGCAGTGCGCAACGACCCGGACATCTACCCGTCGGCCGCGGTGCGCCAGCGTCTGTATGCCGACCGCAGCATGGCCCTGGCCGACCTGCGCCAGCGCAACCGCCTGTGGACCGCGTTCCGCAGCCGCCAGTAACCGATAACGACAAAGGAACCCGACCGTGGAGCAAGCCGCAAACAACGACCAGGCCATGACCCGCGACAGCCTGTATGGCACCGCTGCGGAAAGTACCTACGCCGGCATTACCAGTTTCTCTCGCCGCCGCTACAG
This sequence comes from Pseudomonas sp. ABFPK, assembly GCF_001586765.1. Taxonomy (NCBI): domain Bacteria; kingdom Pseudomonadati; phylum Pseudomonadota; class Gammaproteobacteria; order Pseudomonadales; family Pseudomonadaceae; genus Pseudomonas; species Pseudomonas sp. ABFPK. The sequence goes on from NZ_LQXW01000020.1 coordinate 30,587, forward strand.
CCGCGACCTGCGTGGTGTCGATGTGGTGGTCAGTGGTGTGCCGTTCGATACTGCCACCAGCAACCGCCCCGGTGCGCGCTTCGGCCCGCGGGCGATCCGCGCCGCCTCGGTGCAGCAGGCCTGGGCCCGGCACTGGCCGTGGGCGTTCGACCCGTTCGACCACCTGGCGGTGATCGACTATGGCGATTGCGCCTTCGACAGCGGCACCCCGCAGTCGGTACCGGACAGTATCGAGACCCATGCCACGCATATTCTGGAAGCAGGCTGCGCCATGCTCACCCTGGGTGGCGACCACTTCATCAGCTACCCGCTGCTCAAGGCCCATGCCCGCCGCCATGGCCCGCTGGCGCTGATCCACTTCGATGCGCACAGCGACACCTGGCCGGACGAGGAAGGCAAGCGCATCGACCACGGCACCATGTTCTGGCATGCCGCCCGCGAAGGCCTGGTGGACCCGGCCAGCTCGGTGCAGATCGGCCTGCGCACCACCAATGACGACAGCCAGGGCTTTGCCATCCTCGACGCCCGCCAGGTGCACCGGCAGGGCACCGAGGCGGTGATTGCGGCGATTCGCCAGCGGGTGGGCGAGCGGCCGGTTTACCTTACTTTCGATATCGACTGCCTCGATCCGGCCTATGCGCCCGGTACCGGCACGCCGGTGTGCGGTGGGCTTAGCACGGTGCAGGCGCTGGAGATCCTTGGCGGGCTGCGCGGCATCAACCTGGTGGGCATGGACCTGGTGGAGGTGGCGCCCGCCTATGACCATGCCGACATCACCGCGCTGGCCGGGGCGACCCTGGCGATGGAAATGCTGTGCCTGTATGCGGCGCGGCACAAGGTGGACAAGGGTCAGTAACCTGGGGCCGCTTTGCGGCCCATTCGCAGCACAAGGCTGCTCCTGCAGGGAGCGGCCTTGTGTCGCGAAAGGGCTGCGCAGCAGCCCCCAAGGCCCATACTGAAACATCAGGAATCATCTCCACCCGCATTCACACTTTTGCCGCGAACCCTTCGCGCCTTAGGCTATCAAACCCACCAGGCGCGGCATTTTCGTACAGGAGGTGAAGCATGACCCCGACCTTGCCCATCCTGGCCCTCGGCCTGGTGCTGTGCCTGCCCGCGCAAGCGGCCCCCGAGCCGCCCTTGCAACTCGCCGCCGGCAACAACAACCCCTACAACAGCCCGATCCAGCGCGCCAACCCCAACAGCCGCCAGGGCAGCATGCCGGCCACGCCTCCCGTGCGCGGCCCGTCCACCGACCCGTACCAGCGCACGCCCACCCTGGACAACCGCGGCATCGGCAATGGCGACAACCTGCGCCGCCAGCAACAAACCCCGAACCTGGAGCCCAGCCGACCACCGCGCGACAACCCGCGCGCGCCATGAGCGCCCTACGAAAGGAATCCTGCATGCTTCGAGCACCCTGGCTTGTAACCCTGACCGCCGCCGCACTCCTGCCCCTGCTGGCGCAGGCGGCGGCCGAACAGCAGTTCCGCAGTGAAGAAGGCACCTTGACCGTCAGCACCCTGGCCGATGGCCTGCGCAACCCTTGGGCCCTGGCGTTCCTGCCGGGCGGCAAGGACATGCTGGTCACCGAGCGTGCTGGCAACTTGCGGGTGGTCAATGCCGAAGGCAAGGTCGGCCCGCCGATCAGCGGTGTACCCAAGGTCTGGGCCGAGGGCCAGGGCGGCTTGCTGGATGTGGTGCTGTCGCCGGAGTTCGCCAAGGACCGCACCGTCTACCTGTCCTACGCCGAAGAGGGCAGTGACGGCAAGGCCGGTACGGCGGTCGGCCGTGGCCAGTTGTCCCAGGACCGCGCCCGGCTGGAAAACTTCAACGTCATCTTCCGCCAGCAGCCCAAACTGTCGGAGGGCAACCACTTTGGCTCGCGCCTGGTGTTCGACCGCGACGGCTACCTGTTCATCGCCCTCGGTGAAAACAACCAGCGCCCGACTGCCCAGGACCTGGACAAGCTGCAAGGCAAGATCGTGCGTATCTTGCCGGACGGCGAAGTGCCCAGGGACAACCCCTTCGTCGGCAAGGACAATGTGCGGCCGGAGATCTGGTCGTTCGGCCACCGCAACCAGCAAGGCGCCGCACTCAACCCCTGGACCGGCAAGCTGTGGACCCACGAGCATGGCCCGCGCGGCGGCGACGAGATCAACATTCCCGAACCCGGCAAGAACTATGGCTGGCCGATTGCGACCCACGGCATCAACTACTCGCTGCTGCCGATCCCCGAGGCCAAGGGCGAGCATGTGCAGGGCATGGTCGACCCGCACCATGTATGGGAGAAGTCGCCGGGGATCAGCGGCATGGCGTTCTACGACAGCCCTAGGTTCAAGGCCTGGGACCACAACCTGTTCATTGGCGCGCTGGCTACCCAGGAGCTGATCCGCCTGCAACTGGATGGCGACAAGGTGGTGCATGAAGAGCGTTTGCTGGGTGAGCTGAAGGCGCGTATCCGCGATGTGCGGGTGGGGCCGGATGGCTACCTGTATGTGCTGACCGATGACAAGGACGGCGCGCTGCTGAAAGTTGGATTGGGAGATAGCTGAGCCAAAGTCACATGCACCGGCCTCATCGCCGGCAAGCCAGCTCCCACAGGGATAGCGCATGGCTTGGGGCCAATGCGGTCGAGGTGGGAGCTGGCTTGCCGGTGATGAGGCCGGTGCAGATAATGCCGCATGGCTATCGATCCCCATTCCCTCTACCAGCAGGCCCTGACTACCCAGGGCTATGTCGCCGACCCCGCCCAGGCCCGCGCCGTCGAGGCGTTGCAGGCCTGTTTCCAGGCCGTCGAACAGGGCCGCCCCACCCAGGGTATCTACCTCTGGGGCCCGGTCGGCCGCGGCAAGACCTGGCTGATGGACCAGTTCCACCGCTGCCTGCGGGTACCCAGCCGGCGCCAGCACTTCCATCACTTCATGGCCTGGGTCCACCAGCGCCTGTTCCAGCTCAACGGCACCGCCGACCCGCTGCTGGCGCTGGCCGGGGAACTGGCCGGGCAGATTCGCGTGCTGTGCTTCGACGAGCTGTTCGTCAACGACATCGGTGACGCGATCATCCTCGGCCGCCTGTTCCAGGTACTGTTCGACCAAGGCGTGGTGATTGTCGCCACCTCCAACCAGCCACCCGAGCAGCTGTACCGTGACGGTTTCAACCGCGAGCGGTTCCTGCCGGCCATCGCCGCCATCCAGCGGCACATGCAGGTGCTGCCGGTAGCCGGCGAGCAGGACCACCGCCTGCACCCCGGCGCCGAGCGCCAGCGTTACTGGGTGGCGCAAGCGGGGCAGGCCAGCCAGCTGGGCGAGGTGTTCCGCCAGCTCAGCCCCGGCGACGAAGGCCACGATCAGCCCTTGGCGATCGGCTCCCGGCAGGTGCAGGTGGTGCGGCGCAGCGCGCAGGCCATCTGGTGCCGTTTCACCGACCTGTGCGAACAGCCGCTGGCGGCCATGGAGTTCATGGCCCTGTGCGACCGGTTCCCGGCCATCCTGGTGTCGGGCATTCCGGCGCTGGGGGGTGAACAGCGGGCCGGGCGTATTGCCCGGGGCACCGAGGATGCTGCGGCGCGGGTGGTGGCGGGCGACCGCGAGCTGCCGGCGCTGTCGCCCAAGGACGACGCGGTGCGCCGCTTCATAGCCCTGGTCGACGAATGCTACGACCGCCGGGTGGCGTTGTACCTGGAGGCACAGGTGCCGCTGGATGCCCTCTACACTCAAGGGTATCTGGCGTTCCCGTACCAACGGACCCTGAGCCGGCTACGGGAGATGCAACTGCAACGCTTCGCCTGAAAAGGAGCCGAACCATGGAGCCGCTGTCGCATCATCTGCTGACCCAGGCCTACAACAATGGCTGGGCCAACCACCGTCTGTACAAGGCCTGCCTGCAACTGACCCAGGACGAATTCGTCGCCCCCCGCTGCAGTTTTTTCCCGTCGATCAAGGCCACCCTCAACCACCTGCTGACGGTGGACTGGTTCTACCTGCACATGCTCGAGTGCGAGCAGCGTGGCGAGCAGCCCGACGCCGACGGCGAGCGCTTCTTCGACCCCGAACAGCCGTTTGCCACCTGCACCGACCTGCACGCCGAACAGGCCCAGGCCGATCACCGGCTGATCGCCTATTGCCGGGGCCTGCGCGATGGTGAGCTGGCGCGCTATGTGAGCATCGTGCGCCCCGAGCGGGTACAGCGCGAGCAACGGCTGCGGTTGTTGGCGCACCTGTTCGAGCACCAGATACATCATCGTGGGCAGGTGCATGCGATGCTCAGTGATACGGCAGTGAGGCCGCCGCAGCTGGATGAGTTTTTCTGCGAGGAAGAGGCGGGGTTGCGGGCGGCGGACTTTGCCGAGCTGGGCTGGACCGAGGAGCAGGTCTGGAAAGTGTAGGGGGCTGCTTTGCAGCCCTTCGCGGGCTCGCCCGCTCCCACAGGTACTGCACAGGTTTTGGCAGCTGTGCACTACCCGTGGGAGCGGGCGAGCCCGCGAAGGGCCGCAAAGCGGCCCCCAATTTAGATCTAGCGCCCTAACCACTCGACCAGCGTACGGTTGAACCGCACCGGCTCCTCGATCTGCGGCGCATGCCCCATGCCTTCAAAGGTAATCAGCTCACCCTTGGGGATCAGCTTGGCCACCTGCGGCCCCAGCACTGCATACTTGCCCAGCTTCGCTTTCACCTCCGGCGGCGCGATATCACTGCCGATGGCCGTGGTGTCCTGGTCACCTATCAGCAGCAGGGTGGGCATCTGCAGGTCCTTGAACTCGTGGTACACCGGCTGGGTGAAGATCATGTCGTAGATCAGCGCCGAGTTCCACGCCACTGCTTCATGCCCCGGCCCCTTGTTCAGGCCCACCAGCATCTGCACCCAGCGCTCGTACTCCGGCTTCCAGCGCCCGGCGTAGTAGGTCTTGCGCTCATACTCGCGCACGCCTTCGGCATCCAGCTTGAGCTCGCGCGCATACCACTGGTCCACCGTGCGGTAGGGCACGCCCAGGGCTTTCCAGTCTTCCAGGCCGATGGGGTTGACCATCGCCAGGCGCTCCACCTGCTGCGGGTACATCAGCGCATAGCGGGTGGCGAGCATGCCGCCGGTGGAGTGGCCGAGCACGATGCTTTGCTTCACGCCCAGCTGTTCGAGCAGGGCATGGGTGTTGCTCGCCAGCTGCTGGAAGCTGTACTGGTAATGCGCCGGCTTGCTGGAGCTGCAGAAGCCGACCTGGTCGGGGGCGATGACCCGGTAGCCAGCCTTGCTCAGGGCGTCGATGGTGGTTTCCCAAGTGGCGGCGCAGAAGTTCTTGCCATGCATCAGCACCACGCTGTGGCCGTTGGCCTGGCCCTGGGCGGGCACGTCCATGTAGCCCATCTGCAGGGCCTGGCCCTGGGACTTGAAGTCGAAATGCTTGAGCGGATGCGGGTAGCTGAAGCCCTCCAGCTGGGGGCCGTAGGTGGGCGATTCGGCGGCGATGGCCGAACTGCCGGCGAGGCAGGCCAGGGCCAGGGCGGTTGCGCGCAGCATGGGGGCACTCCGTGTAGGGCCATGTAGGAAGGGGCGACTGTAGCAGTCAGTGGACCACGCGGAACGTGAAAGGTGTTACCAGGCGTGAAACCAGCCCAGGGTAATCATCGCCAGCACCCCATAGCGGCCGGCCTTGGCCAGGGTCACCAGCAAGAGGAAGCGCCAGAACGGCTCACGCATGATGCCGGCGATCAGTGTAAGCGGGTCGCCGATCACTGGCATCCAGCTGAGCAGCAGCGACCATTGCCCCCAGCGCTGGTAGCGTTGTTGCGCGCGTTCCAGCTGGGCAGGGCTGAAAGGGAACCAGCGCTTGTCACGCAGATGCTCAATGGCCCGGCCCAGCACCCAGTTGACCACCGAGCCCAGCACATTGCCCAGGGTCGCCACCAGCAGCAGGGTGGCCCAGGCCTCGGGCTGGCGCAGCAAAAGGCCGACCAGCACGGCCTCCGATTGCAGCGGTAGCAGGGTAGCGGCGCCGAAGGCGCTGAGGAACAGCGCCCACAGGCTGAGCATCAGTAGTTGGCGACCACGGTGTCCTTGCCGTCCTGGGTCACGCCGATGACCTGGTAGGCATCCTTGTGGTCACCCATTTCCATACCGGGCGAGCCCATGGGCATGCCCGGCACGGCCAGGCCCTTGAGGTCGTTGCGCTTGGCCAGCAGGCGCACCTGCTCGGCCGGAACATGGCCTTCGACGAACTTGCCGTCGATCACCCCGGTATGGCACGACGCCAGGCGTGGCGCCACGCCCAGGCGTTGCTTCACCTCGCTCATGTTCGGCTCGACATGGTCGTTGACGGTGAAGCCGTTGTCGCGCAGGTGGCTGATCCAGGCCTTGCAGCAGCCACAGTTGGGGTCACGGTAGACGTCGATGGTCTCGGCAGCCTGGGCCAGGCCGGTGATGGCCAGCAGGCCCAGGGGCAGCAGGTGTTTACGCAGCATCATGAAACACTCCTTCAAAAATGTGGGCGGATACCGGCGACCAGGCCTGTGGCTTGCTCGCGCCCGGTGTCGTTGCGGCCCCAGGGGCGGTCCGGTATCCAGCGGTTGGCCAGCAGCATAGCGCAAGCGGCCTTCAGGCGCAGCGCGGCCTGTTGCCCTTCACCAGCGTTGCCAGGCAGCCAGTCTACCTGCCAGGTACTGGTTCCGGATGCCGGCCTGTCATCACGCTGGCTAACGTGCGGCACACCTATCTGAGAGCCTGCTTGATCATGACCCTACCACTGGACTGCCTGTTGTACTCCAAGACCAATCTGATCGGCATCGGACCAAACCTGTCCGAAGAGGAACGCCTGGACGTGCAAACGTTGCTGGACCATGCCGATGAGTTCGCAAGCCGCTTTCTCGACCGGGACGAACTATGGAAAAGCTGGTTCGACCGCTTCCGCAATCGCCTGGAGAAACATGGCTGCGTAAGGACGGCCGCCCTGGAGTTACCGCCCCAGGTCATCAGGGACCATGACGATTTCGATACCAGTCTCGAGCCCATCGGCACAGGCAGCACACCGACGCTGTTGGCCCAACTGGCGCGCGCATCCATGCAAGAACTGCGAATCAGTGCACACGCCAGCAAGTTCCTGCAGTCTGGTTGGCAGAACGACGTCGCCTCATCGTTTCTGATCACACCCTGCCAGAAGGATGAGGAGGGCCAGATCCATCTGGCGGTCTACTCGTTTCGCTTCAATGGCACCATGGAGATGCGCGACTTCGGATTCTGGAGCGAGACCCAGCGTGACATCGTCGTGTGGAACACCGGCACTGTTTACCGTTTTGACCTGGAACGTTTCGCCGCTTTTCGTCAGCAGATTCGTAAGGAATTGGGCGACCGGCGGCTTGGTGCCATTACCAGGATTGAACTCTAGCCACCTCGCTCAAGCTGGCAGGTCACGCATCAACAGGCCATAGGCCAACGGCACCTGCTCGGGAACAGGAAGGTAGATGGTGTGGCCATCGCCTGGGGCGACCTGAAGCGGTTGCTGCTGGCCGTTGCTCATGTGCTCGAGATCGAAGTGGTAGTTGCCGCGCGGGGTCATCAGTTCCAGGTGGTCGCCCACGGCGAAGCGATTCTTCACCTTGACCTCGGCCAGGCCGTCGACGCGTGCCCCGGTCAGCTCGCCGACGAACTGCTGGCGCTCGGACACAGAGTTACCGCGCTGGTAGTTCTGGTATTCGTCGTGCACATGGCGGCGCAAGAAGCCTTCGGTGTAACCGCGTTGGGCCAGGGATTCGAGGTTGTCCATCAGCGAGCGGTCGAATGGTCGCCCGGCCACCGCATCGTCGATCGCCTGGCGGTACGACTGCACGGCGCGGGCGCAGTAGAAGTGCGACTTGGTGCGGCCTTCGATCTTCAGCGAGTGCACGCCCATGGCGGCCAGGCGCCCGACGTGCTGGATGGCGCGCAGGTCCTTGGCATTCATGATGTAGGTGCCGTGCTCGTCTTCGAACGCCGGCATTTCGGTGCCGGGGCGGTTGCTTTCCTGCAGCAGGAATACCTGCTCGGTCGGTGCACCCAGGCCCAGCGTCGGCTGCACTTCGCGCACGATGTCGCCAGTGGCGTTTTCGGTGGCCGGGGTGGCGTCGTACTTCCAGCGGCAAGCATTGGTGCAGCTGCCCTGGTTGGCATCGCGCTTGTTGAGGTAGCCCGACAGCAGGCAACGGCCGGAGTAGGCCATGCACAGGGCTCCGTGGACAAACACCTCCAGCTCCATGCCCGGCACCTGCTGGCGGATTTCCTCGATCTCTTCGAGCGACAGTTCGCGCGACAGGATTACCCGGCTCAGGCCCAGTTGCTGCCAGAATTGCACGCTGGCCCAGTTGACCGTGTTGGCCTGCACCGACAGGTGCACCGGCATCTGCGGAAAATGCTGGCGTACCAGCATGATCAGGCCTGGGTCGGACATGATCAGCGCGTCCGGTGCCATCTCGATCACCGGCGCCAGGTCCTTGAGGAAGGTCTTGAGCTTGGCATTGTGCGGGGCAATGTTGACCACCACGTAGAAGCGCTTGCCCAAGGCATGCGCCTCCTGGATGCCCAGGGCCAGGTTGGCATGGTCGAACTCGTTGTTGCGCACCCGCAAGCTGTAGCGTGGCTGGCCGGCGTAGACCGCGTCGGCGCCATAGGCGAAGGCGTAGCGCATGGTCTTGAGGGTGCCGGCGGGGGCCAGCAGTTCGGGCTTGGCGATAGGGGTCATGTGCGCACCGGAGCAAAAGGCGCGGATGCTAGGGCTGGCAGATACGGCGCGTATTGATTTGCATCAAGGAAATGGCGGCACTTTTGCCAAGGCGCGGTGCACTAATAACGCATAAGCCATGCGAGGACCCGCGATGAACCAGACCGCCCTGCAGAACAAAGCCCTGGCAGTACTGCTGGCGCTGGTGACCATTGCCTTCATCTGGATTCTGCTGCCGTACTACGGTGCGATCTTCTGGGCGGTGATACTCGGCATCCTGTTCGCCCCTCTGCAGCGCCACCTGCTGCTGCGTTTCGGCCGAAGGCGCAACCTGGCTGCGGCGGCCACCTTGCTGGTGTGCCTGCTGGTGGCGATCCTGCCGGTGATCATCACCAGCGCGCTGCTGGTGCAGGAGGGAGCCGCCCTGTACCAGCGCATCGAGCACGGGGAGCTGGATATTGCCGGCTATGTCGAGCGCGGCAAGGACATGCTTCCGGCTTTTGCCCAGCGGGGGCTGGACAGCATGGGCATGGGCAACCTCGACGGGCTACGCGACAAGATCAGCAAGTGGGCCACCCAGGGCAGCCAGGTGCTGGCCAGCCAGGCGTTCAACTTTGGGCAGGGCACGTTCGAGTTCGTGATCAGCTTCGGCATCATGATGTACCTGTTGTTCTTCTTCCTGCGCGAAGGCGCGGAGGTCGCCCGCCAGGTGCGTCTGGCAGTGCCGCTGCCCGAACACCAGAAGCGCCGTTTGCAACTGAAGTTCAACCGTGTGGTGCGGGCGACGGTAAAAGGCAACGTGCTGGTGGCCATTACCCAGGGGGCGCTGGGCGGTTTCATTTTCTGGGTGCTGGATATCCCGAGTGCGCTGGTATGGGCGGTGCTGATGGCGTTTCTGTCGCTGTTGCCGGCGGTGGGGGCGGGGATCGTGTGGGCACCGGTGGCGGCGTATTTCCTGCTGACCGGTGCGATTTTGTCGGGGGTGATACTGACCGCGTTCGGTGTGCTGGTGATCGGTCTGGTGGACAACTTGTTGCGGCCGATCCTGGTGGGCAAGGACACGCGCATGCCGGACTACCTGATTCTGGTGTCGACGCTGGGCGGGTTGGCGGTGTTCGGGCTCAACGGCTTCGTGATCGGGCCGTTGATCGCGGCGCTGTTCGTGTCGAGCTGGGCGATCTTCGCGGCAACCAAACCCCGGGTGCAGTTGCCGGAGTAGCACTTTTTCGAGAGAGGTCTGCCGATACGGCGATCCTTGTAGGAGCGGCCTTGTGTCGCGATCGGGCTGCGCAGCAGCCCCAGCAAATTTCGCATTGACGCAGAAACCCTGGGGCTGCTGCGCAGCCCGATCGCGACACAAGGCCGCTCCTACATCTATCGCGCAAACCTTCAGGTATCACGCAAACGTTCAGGATGTTTGCGGCATCTCACCCTTGGTCAGGCGCCGGTTGATGTCGGCGATCACTTCGGGCAGTTCGTTGATGGTGTCGATCAGGTAGTGCGGACGGGAGCCGGCGAACAGGGCGTGGATGCGCTGGCGCTCGCTTTCCAGCTTCTCGGCGCTCAGCGCGCGATAGCCTTCCCAGGTCAGCCCCAGGGCATTGCCCGAGCACACCAGGGCCACGGTCCACATACCGGCACGGCGGCCTTCGAGAATGCCCGGCACGGTATCGTCGACCTTCACGCACGCCGCCACATCGTCGATACCCAGCGCGATCACGTTGGCCAGGGCCTGGGCCGGCCATGGGCGGCCGTTCGGGGTTTCGTCGGTGGCCACCACATGGTCGGCCACGTAGCCGTTCTGCGCGGCCAGCTCCACCACCTTGTCCATCACCACCTTCGGGTAGCCCGAGCAAGAGCCGATCTTCAGGCCGTCCTGGCGCAGCCCGGTGAGAGTGTCCAGGGCGCCGGGGATCAGCGCAGAGTGCTCGGCGATCTTCTCGATCTGCAGCGGCATGAAGCGGTTGTAGATGGCGGTGACATCATCGTCGGTCGGGGTACGGCCGAACACCTTGCGGTAGCGCTCGGCAATTTCCGGCACATCGCACAGGGTGCGGATGTGGTCCCACTTGCCCATGCCCATCGGGCCACGGGCTTCTTCGATGGACACCTGCACATCGAATTCGGCAAAGGCTTCGACAAAGATCTGGGTCGGGGCGAAGGAGCCGAAGTCGACCACGGTGCCGGCCCAGTCGAGGATGGCGGCTTGCAGCTGGGTAGGGTTGCTGTAGTTCATGTGCGCTTGTTCCTGAAATTGGGTGGGCAAAGGGTCAGATGTCCAGCACTTCCATTTCCCGCAGCACCTCGGCCACGGCATTCACGGCGGCCTGCATGCCATCCGCTCCGACCACGCCGATGCAGCCGACACGGAAGGTTTCCACCTGGGTCAGCTTGCCCGGGTAGAGGATGAAGCCCTTGGCCTTGACCCGCTCGTAGAAGTCCTTGAACTGGTAGCGGGGATCGTTCGGTGCGTGGAAGGTGACGATGATCGGCGCCTGGATCTCGGCGGGCAGGAAGCTGCGCAGGCCGATGGCGGCCATGCCGTCGAGCAAAGTCTTGCAGTTGTCGGCATAGCGCCGGTTGCGTGCCGGCAGGCCTCCCTCCTCGTTGTATTGCTGCAGCGCTTCGTGCAGGGCAGCGACCACATGGGTCGGCGGGGTGAAGCGCCATTGGCCGGTCTTGGCCATGTAGGTGTGCTGGTCGTGCAGGTCCATGGCCAGCGAGTGGGCGTTGCCTTCGGCAGCGGCCAGGGCGGTTTTCTCGGCGAACACGAAGCCCATGCCAGGTACGCCTTCCAGGCATTTGCCGGAGGCGGCGATCAGTGCCTCGAAGGGGATGAAGCGGGCATCGATCGGCAGTGCGCCGAACGAGCTCATGGCGTCGATGATCAGGCGCTTGCCGTGGCCTTTGACCACCTGGGCGATCTCGGGCAGCGGGTTGAGGATGCCGGTGCTGGTTTCGCAGTGGATCAGGGCGACATGGGTGATGGCCGGGTCGGCGGCCAGCAGGCGGTCGACGTCGGCGGCGGTGGTCGGCTGGTCTTCGGCGGTTTCGAAGGTGCTGTAGGCACGGCCCAGCACTTTGCAGATCTTCGCCAGGCGCTGGCCATAGGCGCCATTGATCAGCACCAGGACCTTGCCGTCACGCGGCACCAGGGTGCCGATGGCCGCTTCCACGGCGAAGGTGCCGCTGCCTTGCAGGGGCACGCAGTGGTGGCTGGCGCTGCCGTCGATGATGGCCAGCAGTTGCTCGCAGACACTGGCAGTCAGTTGGTTGAAGTCGCGGTCCCAGGAGCCCCAGTCCACCAGCATGGCTTGGCGGGTGCGGATTGATGTGGTCAGGGGACCGGGGGTCAGCAGAATCGGGGCGTTGCTCATTCCGTTATTCCTCACAAGCGGTGGGCTGAAACTACGGGGCCTAGGTTGCAATTGGCGCTGTCATCAATCAAATTGTTTGTTGTTATCCGAGCTATAAGTAAGGCCGATAAATATGAACCTGTTCCAGTTGCGTGCCTTCGATGCCGTGGCCCGTGAGGGCAGCTTCACCCGTGCCGCCGCACGCCTGTTCATCAGCCAGCCGGCAGTGACCGGGCACGTGAAGGCGCTGGAGGAGCACTACCAGATCACCTTGCTGCGGCGTACCGCGCGGCGGGTTGAGTTGACCGAAGAGGGCACCCGCCTGGCAGCCATCACCCGCGCCATGTTCGGGCTGGCCGAAGAGGCGCAGGCCATGCTCGAGGCTAATCGCCAATTGCTGACCGGGCGCCTGGAGGTGGCGGCCGATGGCCCGCACCGGGTCATGCCGATGCTGGCGCTGCTGCGCGAGCGCTACCCGGGCATTACCGTCAACCTGCGCTTGGGCAATGCCCAGGAAACTTTGGCGGCATTGCTCAGCGAGCATGCCGACGTGGCCGTGCTGACCGAGATCGAGCCGCGCAAAGGCCTGCATCTGCAGAACCTGTGCGAGTCGCGGTTGTGCGCCTTGCTGCCGGCGGGGCATGCCTGGGCCAGCGGCGAAGGTGATTTGCCGCTGGCCGAGCTGCACCAGCAGATCATGGTGTTGCGCGAGCCCAGCTCCACCACCCGGCGCACCTTCGATAAGGCCTGCAGCAAGGCCGCTGTGCAACCTCGGGTGCTGCTGGAGCTGGATAGCCGCGAGGCGGTGACCGAAGCGGTGGCCTCGGAGCTGGGCATTGGCGTGGTGTCGTCCACCGAAGTGGCCAATGACCCGCGGGTAGTGGCACGGCCGCTGGCCGGTGACGGCCTGGTCAACCAGCACCTGATCGGCTGCCTGGAGCGCCGCCGTGAGCTGCGCCTGATCCAGGCGTTCCTCGGTCTGGCGGCTGGGCTGTGATGGCTGTTTTCAATCGGGCGGCCTAAGATGGCCGGCATTGAGCCGACAGGACCGTTGATGAGCGAGAAAGACACCATTTCCATGCAGCTGGTACGCGAGGCGCTGTTGCAGACCTGCCCCGCTGGCGAGCCCGATATCGGCTTGCTGGCCCGGGCGGGTATCGCCGTCGAACAGCTGCACCTGCCTGCGGCGCGAGTCAGCGCCGAGTCCTATGCCCGGCTCTGGCGCCTGCTGGCGCGGCGCTGCAACGATGAGTTCTTCGCCATGGACCCGCGCGGTCTGCGCAGCGGCAGCCTGGCGTTCATGTGCCGTGCCAGCATGGGCCAGCCGACCCTGGGCGTTGGCCTGGAAACCGCGCTGGCGTTTCTGTCACTGATGCTTGAAGACCTGCAGCCAAGCCTGGTGCGCCAGCAGGGCCTGGCCGAAATCGTCATCAATGAACCGCGTGACACCCCGCGCCGCGCTTTCACCTATTTCACCTTCTGGATGATCGTGCACGGTGTGACCTGCTGGCTGGCCGGGCGACGTATCCCGATCCTGGCCATCGATCTGCGCTGTGCCGAACCGCCGTTCTGCGATGACTACCGGGTGATGTTTTCGGAAAACCTGCAGTTCGAGCGCCCGCGCACACGCATGATCATCGCTGCCGAATGCCTTGAGCTGCCGCTGCGGCGCAGCGAAGAAGAACTGCAGCGTTTTCTGGCCGAGGCGCCGGGCAACATCCTGGTCAAGTACCGTGACCCGGCCAGCCTCGGGCGGCGCATTCGCACCGACCTGCTGCGCCTGGATCCGGGGCAGTGGCCCGATGGTGACAGCCTGGCGCGGCAGTTGTGCCTGTCGCCCTCTACCCTGCGCCGGCGGCTGGCCGAAGAGGGTCAGAATTACCAGGGGTTGAAGGACAGTGTGCGGCGTGAGCTGGCGATTGCCTGGCTGAGCCAGGAAGACGCAGCCATGAGCGAAATCGCCGAACGCCTGGGTTTTGCCGACAGCAGTTCGTTCTACAAGGCGTTTCGCAAGTGGTTCGGCTGCAACCCCGGGCATTATCGAGCGCTGGTCCTCAAGCGCGGTAGTGGTGGCTAAGGGACCACGCCTTCCCAATGCCGGTCGCCACCGCTGGCGAGCATCGTGACAAGTCGATCACTGACCAGGAAATCGACGATGTCTCAACCTGCCTTGCACCCCAAGTTGCTTCACCCCGCCGAAGATTTCATCGCGCAAAGCTTGCCCGCCTGGTTGAAGGCGGCCAAGCCCAAGCAGCTTGCCAGGCTGCAACTGCGTTTCAATGCCTATCTTGCGAGTCAGCGGCAGATGGCAGGGTTCGCCGACCGCCTGCAGCCTCTGGACCGTTTTGCCAAGCAACTGTTCGAGCCTGCCTTGCGTCAGGACAGCCAGCTGAAGCTGCAGGTTGACCTGGACAAGCTGGTGTGGCGCGAAACACGCGCACGGCTGGATGTGAGAACCGGCTTGATCCCTGATTATCAACCGTACTTCGTGCGCATGCCGGCCTTGCAAAAGCTGTTGCAGAACTTCAAGGCCAACGAGTCCTTCTTCCTCGGCACCGCCTTGACCCTCCCGGGAGCCCACCAGGACGAGCAGGTGGTGAGCGAAGACATCGACCGGATTGTCAGCCTGTGCCGCGAGGTGGATGTCGGCAGCGCCTACCAGCGGCACCTGGCGCAGGTATTGACCCCTGACTTTGAAAAAGCCCTGACCACCGACCGGCGCCTGGAACTGGCCGTGGCGGTCGAGATCGCGGCCATCAAGCAGCAGCTGGATCCGCAAGACCTGCTGCTGCTGCGTGTCGCGTGCAAGGATGAACACGCCGTGATCAAGGGGCCGCTGCAGCTGGAGATCGGTGCGCTTCAGGTCCTTGGCTGCCGGGTGGATGGCGCGCTGGCGGTTGAATTGATCGAGCAGTCCCGCCACCAGTCCACGTTTCCCTTCGGGGTACCTGGGCGCTTGAAAAGAGTGATCCTGTACACCCCTGACGATCAGGCGCAACCCCTGCGCGCGTTCACCAACTGGGATGAGGCGAACCGCGTCCTGGCCACGGCGATGGGCACCCAGGACTATCGGCAGGCATTCGTGCGGCGCATTGCCTTGGGTGATCGCGCCACTTGTGAGCAGGCCCTGGCCACCCGCTTGCAGGATGCACAACCTGACCTGGAGCCCCGCAGGGTGTTGGAAGCGGGGGACGGTTTTGCGTCGATGGCCGCCTGGCACATTCAGCGAATCAAGGCCGATGCACGTTTCCTTGCGGTGCCCACCGCCCAGGCCGATGACGCGGCTTCGGAGCAGCGCCTGGACGAGCTCAAAGGCGCCGGCCTGGTATTGCTGAACCTGGCGGGCCTGTTGGTGCCGGTCATCGGGGCTTTGCTGCTGGCGGACCTTGCCAGGCAACTGTTGACCGAAACTTTCGAGGGCGTGCGTGACTGGCAGTTGGGCCATCAGCATGAGGCCTTGACGCATATGCTTCAGGTGGCCTTCAGCGTGGCAACCACCGGTGCGGTGGTTGTCGGTGTCCATCTGGCCCGCAGCGCATTCGTCGAAACCTTGGAGCCGATTATCACCGAGGATGGCCGGCAACGGCTTTGGCGCAATGAGCTGGCGCCTTACCAGGACATTACACCACCAGTACAGCTGACGGAGCTCGACAACGGCTTGCTAGCCGAGGGTGAGCGCCATTGGTGGCGGTTGAATGGAGCCTTGTATCGGGTAAGGCAAACCGCCAATGGCGTCTGGCGCTTGCTGCATGCCGATGGTGAGGCAGCGTTCGGGCCGGTGCTGGAACGCTGCTCTGCGCGTGGCTGGCGGCTGGCTTATGAGCGGCCACTGGAATGGCAGGGCGCCGCGCTGTTGCTCGGGCGGCTCTGGCCGGCTGCGGCCGCGATGGACGCTGTGCGGGTGGAGCAGGTGCTGAAAGTCGCGGATGTCGACGAGGCCTACCTGCGTGGCCTGCTGGTGGAGCGGCGAGCGATGCCAGTGCAGCTGCGCGATACCTTGCAGCGCTTTGCCGTGGACGCGCGCGCGCAAGCCTTTTTCAGCCAGCTGGAAGCGGGGGAGGCCGATACCGATTCCGACTTGTGGCAATGGTGCATCGAAAGGCTGCAGCTGCAGGATGAAACCGTCGAAGAACAGGCGCTGTCGATCGGTGACGCGGCAGTCGAGTTGCGTGAGGCGATGCTCGAGCATTTCTCCAGGCTTTACCTGGCCGACGACCCGCTGCTGAGATTGGTTCAGCGAGACTTCCCGACGCTGCCAGAGGCCTATGCCCTCGATGTGCTGGAGCATGCCACCGAGGCTGTGCGCTTGCGCATGCAGGCAGAGTCTCGCCTGCCGCTGGTGTTGGCCGAGCAGGCGCGGGTGGCCCTACAGTTGGCGCGCCTGACCCGCATGCGCGAAGCGTTGTACCTGCAAGGCAGCTACCGGCCGGAAGTGGTGGCGCTGGCCTTTGCCCTGCTGCGTCGGCATGGCCCCGGCGCTGCCGGGTTCAACCTGGTGTTGCGTCGTGACCCGTATGCTGGGGCGGCGATGGAACGGCTGTTCGCCGAGACCGACCTTGAGCAGGACGTGGTGCTGGTCAGGCGGGAAGGGCGCTTCCAGCTCTACAACGACAGAGGCTTGCCGGATGAGCGCGAGGTCGCCGCCCCCGAGGGGCTGTTCGAGGTGCTGGCCGCTTGCCTGCCCGTGGAATACCGGGTGCGACAGGGTTGGAATGGCACCGATGCGCCGACCAGAATCCGCGAGCAGATGCAGGCCTGGCTACCCGGTGACCGGCAGGCCCTGCTGCGCCTGCTCGGCTGGCGGGAGGCAAGGCCCATGGCATCGCCCATGCAGCGTTTGGCCGATGGCCGAGCGGGCTATCCACTGGGTGGCTGCCAGTCGTGCATCGGCTCGCCGGAGCGTGTGGTGCGGCAGCGGGTGCGCGCCTTGTACCCCGGTATCGGGGATGTCGGCGTCGATCGCTATGTCCAGAGCCTGTTGGACATGCGCGGGGGCCTGTTCGAGAACCTGCTGCGTGTCGAGCAGGAATACCGCCGCCTGGATGACAGCTTGCTGGCCTGGGTTGCAGAGGTGGCGGGCAGCGCCAGCCGCGCACGCCGACGCGTCGCAGATTCGTTGCGGCGTGCCTGGCAGATGCGCAGCGACCGCGCCGTCGGGGCTATCGGCAACGATGCGGTGCTCAGCCTGAGCATCGTCGCCGTACCGGTGGGCAGCCTGCCTGTATTGCCGATCGGGACGGACTTCTCGCACGTGTCGGAATTGACCCTGTCGGCGCTCGGTCTGGATGCCATCCCGTCGGGGTTCCTCGCCTGCTTCCCCGATCTGCTGTGCCTGGACATGAGCGACAACGCCTTGCGTGCGCTACCTGCGGGGCTGGAGCGGTTGACCGCCTTGCGCCAGTTGCTGATGCCGCGCAACCGTATTCGTATCTCGGAGCCGCAGGCCAATGTGCTGACTGGCCTGGCGCTCTTGCGTTCGCTAGACCTGAGTGACAACCCGCTCGGCGATATCAGGCTACAGTTCGAGCGGTTGCCCAGCCTGCGGATCCTGCGTTTGAACCGCGTGCAGATGACGGCGCTGCCCCGGGGCCTGGAGTGGTGTGGCCTGTTGGTGTTCGCCGACCTTCGCAACAACCAGATAGCCGAGTTGCCGGCAGCCTTGTTTCAGGCCCCGTTGCAGTTGCGCCGTGCCATGCACCTGGAGGGCAATGCACTGCCAGTGCAGGATCTCGATCGCCTTTATGCCGCCGAACGCCTGCTGGCCACGCCCCGCCCGCAACGGCACGCCCCGGCCCGGGAACAATGGCTGCAGACCCTGGACCCAGCGGCGCGGCAGGAGCAGCAAGGGAAATGGGATGCGCTGAATGCCGAGCCCGGCAGCCTGGCTTTCTTCGAGCTGCTCAGGCAACTGACGAGCACGGCCGAATTCAGCAAGGCGCCGGCCGAACTCGGGTTCAGGGTATGGGCAATGCTGGATGCCGCCCATGCCGATACCACCACGCGCATGGCGCTGTTTGACCTGGCAGCGGAGCCCACCACCTGTGTGGACAGCGTTTCCACCGTGTTCAGCCGCCTTGAGGTGCGCATGCATGTCGAGCAGGCCACCCGCGGCGGCGACCCGATCTCGACCCGCTCGGCACGCCTGCAGCTGGCCAAGCGGCTGTTTCGCGTGCACTGGGTGGAGAAAATCGCCCGGCGAGAAATCGACGCCCGCTACCAGGATGGACGCTGGAGCCGCGGGAACCATGATGAAGAGGAGGTGGAGGTCAATCTTGCCTACCTCAGCGGCTTGGCCCAGCGCCTGGACCTGTTGGGCCAACCTCGCCACATGCAGTTTGGCAGGCTGGCCAACGTGTCGCCGCTGCAACTGGAGGAGGCCTTCAAGGAAGTGCTTGAGGTTGAGGCGGGCGAGCAACGGATCGTGTTCATAAGCGAGCGTGATTTCTGGTTGCCGGTACTGCGGGCAGAGCATGCGGACGACTTCGAAAGCCTGGAAACGCAATTCTCCCTGCGGCTGGAAACACTGGACGAGCAAAGGGAGGCCTTGACCAGTGACGAGTACTGGAACCTGAGCAACGCTCTGCGCGACGAGCGCGAGCAGGCCCTGGCCAGCCTTGCCCAGCGCCTTACGCGCGAAGCGTTCATGGTGCCAGAGGCAAAGTGACGGCCCTTCAGGGGCGGCACGCAGTGTGCCGCCCTGCTTCTACCGCAGGGGTTCCCTCTGCGCAAGCGCCGGCAGGATGCACACCATGCGTGGCTTTCGACAGTCATCCAGGGACCTGCCATGACCCGCGAACCACACGCCCCACAGCCCCCCTCTGCATCTTCCAGCCACTTGCACGACGGTTTCATCGGTGACCGGTTGCCTGCCTGGCTCAAACAGGCCACGCAAAGCCAGATACGCACCTTGCGCGAAAGCCTGGAAGCCCATCATGCCACCCAGGCCCGGTTGCGCGGGATCACCCTGGCGCTGCCGTCACCACAGCAGTTCGCCGAACGGCAATTCGCCAGTTTGTTGCGCGAGCCGCTGCCGGGTGACGTAGCGTTCTGGCAGTTGGAGTGGCTGGAGGTTTCCCATCGTTTCTCGTCCACGCTCGGCGCTGAGCCGCCATTTCCTACGTACGGGCAACGGCGTGAAAACGGCTTGCTCCGCCTGATGCGCAACTTTGCCGCCAGCAACGATTTCTACCTGGGAACCGGGTTGGTCGCGCCTGGGCAGGAACGGGTACTTTCCCGAGGCACCGATGAACTGGTCGAGGCGTGCCGCAAGCTCGATGCCGGGCGCCTGTACCAGCAGGAACTGGACCGCACATTCGATGCCGCGGCACAGCGCATCTTGTGTGAAGACAAACGCTCCGGGCTGCGCCTGGCCGTGCAGGTTGCCGCGCTGAAAGGCGAGATTACCGAGCCGGTCAAGGAGGCATTGCACGCCCTGGTGGATAAACCCGCGGATCGGCGATCTGCCAGCCTCACGGGCCACCCGGGCCTGCTCGAAGCCCTCGGTTGCCCAGTGGCGGATGGTGTGTGGATTCAACTTCGCGACACGCATGGGCAAACGCAGGGTGGCGTGCTCTACCTGCCCAGCGACCCGGTACAGGCGTTGCGACACTTCGACAGCCATGCCTCGATCAACCGCGCGCTGGTGGCCGAGCTGCGCCATGAACCCTATCGCCAGTCATTCAGCCAGTTGATCGGCCTGGATCAGCGTGCCGGGTTCATGCACAAGCTGCGGGCCCGACTGGAGGATGACCAGCCGGACCTGGAGCTCGATGGCAGCGTGCCGCAGCATGACATTTTCCAGGCGCTGGCTGCACAGCAGACAAACCGGGTGAAGCAGGATGGCCGCCTGTTGCTGGTGCCGACCGCCGATGCCGATGAAGCCGCGTCGCGTGAACGGCATGAGGCGTGGAAGGCCGCCGGCCTTGATGTGCTCAATCTTGCGGGCCTGTTCGTTCCGGTGGTGGGCGGCTTGCTGCTCGGGCAACTGGTGGCCCACACCCTCTCGGAGGTTTTCGAGGGCACGCAGGACTGGTTGCGAGGCCATCAGCACGAGGCGCTGGAGCACATGCTGGGCGTTGCCGAGATACTGGCGGGCACCGCCGCGACGGTGGCGGGCGTCACCTTCGTGCGCAGCGCGTTCGTCGCGGCGCTGGAGCCGGTAAGGCTCGCCAATGGGGCGGGGCGCTTGTGGGCCGGTGACTTGGCGGTCTTTGCCTCGACACCTGGAACGGTCACCTTGGGCGCGGACGGTGCCTATGCCGATGGAGGGCGCCGCTGGATAAAGGCCGACGGAGTCTTCTACGAGGTTCACCGGCCTGACCCCGATGGTCCCTGGCGTCTGCGCCATCCCGGTCGCGAAGAGGCGTATGGCCCGGTCGTGCTGCACAATGGCGAACGTGGCTGGCGCCTGATGCACGATGAGCCGCAGCGCTGGCGCGACCCTGCGAAGATGCTCGACACCCTTTGGCCGCGCAATCAACCTTTCGATAGCCAGCAGGCGCAGCGGATCTTGCGCATGGCCGGCATCGATGAGGACGAACTGCGCGGCCTGCTGGTGGAAAACCGGCGAACGCCCGCCAGCTTGCGGGAAACCCTCAGGGCATTCGATGCCGATGCTCGGATCGACACATTCTTTCGCGATCTGGAGCGCGACACTGTCTCCGATCAGGATTTGCAGCTGCTGGCCTGGTGCGAGGCCCGACCGGGCAGTAAAAAAGGGCGTGCCGCAGTGCTTGCGGACCGACCAAGGTCAAGCGACCTGCTGTTCGCTCGGCTGACACGCCTGCCAGAATCGGCGGAGCCTTTGCTCAAGCCGCTGATGGCGCTGGGGTTGCCTGAACCCTATGCGCGCGATCTGGCCGATGGGGCAAGTCACGAGGCCCGTCAGCAGTTCGTCAACAGTGGGCAGCTGTCGCACAGGTTGGCCATCCAGGCCAGGTCGTTGTGCTCGGTGGCGAAGGTGAGCAGGGCGATGGCAGGGTTTTATCTGCCGAGCGCATATAGCGACGAAACGGGCATGCTGGTGTTGGCATTGCTGAATGTCGAGGCCATGGATGCGTTCAGCCTGGCATTGAGAAAAGCTGTTTCCGATGCCGTGGAGCTGAAGCGCATCGGTTCGGTTGCTGACATGGTCGACCAGCGGGTGCTGGTACGTGAGCAAGGTGTTTTTGCCCTGTACGACGGGCGAGGCCGAAAACTCGCGATGCAGCCACCTGCGTCCTCGGACGTTTTCCAGGCCGTGCTGGCCGCGCTCAAGTCGCGCAACCTGCTGGGGCGGTTGGGCCTGGCCGAGAACGCCAATGCCGAGCGCCTGCGCGAAAAACTCATGGCGCACCTGGGTACCCACGGGGAAATCGCCCGCATGCTGGGCTGGGCGCCGACGGAACGCTGGTTCAACCCCGGGCAGCGTCTTGCCGATGGCCGCGTCGGCTACCTGCTCAGCGGGCGCGCGGCACTGCCCACCACGCCCAGGGAACAACTGCGTGCAGGCCTCAGGCGATTCTTCCCTGGGCTGGGCGATTCGCTGGAAACGCAAGTTGATCGCTGGCTGCTACAGAATGTGCCGGTCGCCGATGCGCTCATGGCGCTGCAGGATGATTACGAGCAGTTGAACCGCGCGCTCAATCGCTGGGTGTCCGCTGCGCTGGGTGACACATCGCGGGCGCGGCGTCAGTTGTTCGCCGAACGAATGCTGCGTGCCTGGCAGGCGCTTGGCGACCAAGTGGAGGTCGACAGTGACGGCAAGCGCCAGGGGTTGCGCCTGGTCCTGAATGACTTGCCAACCGATTCGTTGCCGGTCATGCCTGCACCTATCGATTTCTATCACGTAACCACCCTGGTACTGAGCGAGACGACCATCGGGGTGGTGAACGAGGAGTTTCTGCGGGCATTTACCTACCTGCAGGAGCTGGACCTGAGCCACAACCAGCTGTTGCGCTGCCCGCGCGGGCTTGGCTACCTGACCAACCTGCGCCGGTTGCGCCTGGGGCATAACCGCATTCGCCTGGATGCCCATGCCATCGAAGCACTGAACGGGTTGCCGCTGCTCAGCCACCTCGACCTGAGCTACAACAGCCCACTGGGGGTATACGAAATGCGCTTCCATCACCTGCCTCATCTGATCGAGCTGAATTTGCGCCGCTGCGGGCTCAGCGAGTGGCCCAGAGGGCTCGAGCTGTGTGGCTTCCTGCAACGAGCCGACCTGCGAGACAATTTCCTGCGGGGTGTGCCTGACGGCGTGCTGGCCATGCCGCTGGAGTTTCGCCAGCGCATCCTGGTCGATGGCAACCGCCTGAGCATGGCCGATTACGGCAAGCTCTATGCCTTGGAGCCGCTGCTGGAGGACCCGGAGGAAGAGATCGGCCGAGCCTGGTGGGTCGGTTCCGACTCCGCCAGCCACGGGCGTGGTGAGCTTTGGGACCGGCTGAGCACCCGCGACGAAAATGCCCGCCTGTTCGATCTGCTGGAGCTTCTGCAAGGCCTGGCGGACTACAGCTGGCCCAAGGCTTATCTGTTGCGCATGGGCTGGCAGTGCCTGTCGATGATGGAGACAGACGCCGAATTCGCTCGCCAGGTGCAACTGGCGGCAGCCGGTGCGGTAAAGGATGACAACGGTGCCATCGAACTGTTCAGCCGACTGTTGCGTCTGCATGCCGAGCGCGACGCGGCAGGCGATGGTGCTCAGACCCATGGTCCGAGGTTGCTGGCGTTGGGGCGCGCCTTGCACCGCCTGGACCGCCTTGACGAGTATGTCGAAGCCGAGCGGCAAAACCTCGAAGGCTTCGCTGAGCCTGCAGTACTGGCGACGTTGGCGATGCGCTACAGGGTGCGCTTGCGCACCAGGCTCAGGTTGCCGTTCCAGCCTGCCAGAATGCGCATCAGGGCGGCAGCCGTCGGGTTGAGCGAGCATCGGCTGCAGGCGGCAGAGGCAGCCGTGGGAAGGGCGGACGTTCTCGATGATGTAGTGGCCGACCTGTGCACGCGCGCGTTCTGGCAGCGCTTTGTGCAACAGCACTTTGCGCAGCCGTTCAACGACCTGGAGCAACTCGCCGGTGAGCAGCGGGCGGCACTGGCGGTACGGCGCGATGAACTGGGTGAGGCACAGTATCTGAACCAGGCACAGGCACTGGATGCGCAGCTGCAGGCCGATCGGCTGGCGTTGCAACAGCAGCTGACCCGGCACTACGTGATCAGCCTGGAGCGCGCACCGGGCTGATGGCCACCGGCCAAACCGGTCATCCAGTTTGACAACTTAGGCCATTGCCGCGACGCCAACGCGGCGCGAACATCGTCGGACCGATGGTTCAACTCCAAAAACAAGAAACCAGGAGTCCGACGATGCGCGATTACACCGAGGCCGCTCGTGCGTTCGACCATGGCCAGGCCGCTGCGGCGGCGCTGCATGGCAACCTCGAAACCCTCAATGCCTGTGTCGAATGTTGCGATCGCCATGCCGGTGAGGGCAAGACCGCACTGGTTTGGGAAGACCGCGAGGGCAACAGCGAGCGGTTGAGCTTCGATCAGTTGCAAACACTGGCGGCCCGTTTCGCCAATGTGCTCCAAGCGCAAGGCGTTGGTGCGGGTGACCGGGTCGCCGGGCTGATGCCGCGCACCCCCCAACTGCTGGTCACCATCCTCGCCACCTGGCGCCTCGGGGCGGTGTACCAGCCACTGTTCACCGCGTTCGGCCCCAAGGCCATCGAACATCGTCTGGAGCAGTCCCACGCCCGCGTGGTCGTTACCGACAGCCACAACCGCGCCAAGCTGGACGATGTGCACGCCTGCCCGACCATCATCACCGTCAATGCCCGCAGTGGCGAGCTGGACTTCCAGCAGTGCCTGGACAAAGCCGCAGGCAAATGCGAGCCGGTCATGCGCTCGGGCAACGACCCGTTCCTGCTGATGTTCACCTCCGGCACCACCGGCCCGGCCAAGCCACTGGAAGTGCCGCTGCGTGCCATCGTCGCGTTCCAGGGCTACATGCGCGATGCCATCGACCTGCGCCCCGAGGACAATTTCTGGAACCTGGCCGACCCGGGCTGGGCCTATGGCCTGTATTACGCGGTCACTGGCCCGCTGTCGCTGGGCCATGCCACCACCTTCTACGATGGCCCGTTCAGTGTTGAAAGTTGCGCACGGGTGATCGACAAGCTGGGCATCACCAACCTGGCCGGCTCGCCCACCGCGTACCGCCTGCTGATTGCCGCCGGGGATGACTTCTCGGCACCGATCAAGGGCCGCCTGCGGGTGGTCAGCAGTGCCGGTGAACCGCTCAACCCGGAAGTGATCCGCTGGTTCGCCGACGAACTGGGCGTGACCATCCATGACCACTACGGGCAGACCGAACTGGGCATGGTGCTGTGCAACCACCATGGCCTGCAGCACCCGGTACACCTCGGCTCGGCCGGCTTTGCCATCCCCGGCCACCGCATCGTGGTGCTGGACGAGCAGGGCAACGAACTGCCCGCCGGCCAGCCGGGCATCCTCGCGGTCGACCGCGAGCAGTCGCCGCTGTGCTGGTTCGCGGGCTATCACGGCCTGCCGACCAAAGCCTTCGTCGGCAAGTACTACCTCAGCGGCGACACCGTCGAACTGAACCAGGACGGCAGCATCAGCTTCGTCGGCCGCAGCGACGATGTGATCACCACCTCCGGCTACCGGGTCGGCCCGTTCGACGTGGAGAGTGCACTGATCGAGCACCCGGCGGTGATCGAAGCGGCGGTGATCGGCAAACCGGACCCGGAGCGCACCGAGCTGATCAAGGCCTTCGTGGTATTGGCCAGCGGTTACCAGGGCAGCGCCGAGCTTGAAGAGGCTTTGCGCCAGCACGTGCGCCAGCGCCTGTATGCCCATGCCTACCCAAGGGAAATCGAATTCGTCAGCGAGCTGCCCAAGACCCCGAGCGGCAAGCTGCAACGCTTCATCCTGCGCAACCAGGAAGTCGCCAAACAACAAGCGCAACAGGCCACCCCTGCCAGCGCCTGAAAGGAAACCGATCATGCAAATAGCCAACAAACACTTCATCGTCAGCGGCGCCGCCTCCGGGCTGGGTGCTGCCACCGCGCAGATGCTGGTCGAGGCCGGCGCCAAGGTCATGCTGGTCGACCTCAATGCCCAGGCCGTCGAAGCCAAGGCCCGCGAACTCGGCGAAAACGCCCGTTTCGCGGTGGCCGACATCAGCGACGAGCAGGCCGCCCAGGCGGCGGTCGATGCGGCCGTCAGCGCCTTTGGCAGCCTGCACGGGCTGGTCAACTGCGCCGGCATCGTCGGTGCCGAGAAAGTGCTGGGCAAACAGGGCCCGCATGGCCTGGCCAGCTTTGCCAAGGTCATCAACGTCAACCTCATCGGCAGCTTCAACCTGCTGCGCCTGGCCGCCGCGGCCATGGCCGAAGGGGCGGCCGATGAGGGTGGCGAGCGCGGGGTGATCATCAACACCGCCTCCATCGCCGCCTATGACGGCCAGATCGGCCAGGCGGCCTACGCTGCTTCCAAGGGCGCCATCGCCAGCCTGACCCTGCCGACCGCCCGCGAACTGGCGCGCTTCGGCATCCGTGTGATGACCATCGCCCCGGGCATCTTCGAAACGCCGATGATGGCCGGCATGACCGAGGAAGTACGCGCCTCGCTGGCCGCCGGCGTGCCATTCCCTCCGCGCCTGGGTCGCCCGCAGGAATATGCCGCGCTGGCCCGCCACATCATCGAGAACAGCATGCTCAACGGTGAGGTTATCCGCCTCGACGGCGCACTGCGCATGGCTGCCAAGTAAGGAGAGCGAACATGACCCTCGCCAATGACCCGATCGTTATCGTCAGCGCCGTGCGCACGCCCATGGGCGGCCTGCAGGGCGACCTCAAGAGCCTGACCGCGCCGCAGCTGGGCAGCGCCGCCATCCGTGGTGCCGTGGAGCGTGCCGGCATCGATGCTGCCAGTGTCGAGCAGGTGCTGTTCGGCTGCGTACTGCCGGCTGGCCAGGGCCAGGCACCGGCGCGCCAGGCCGCGCTGGGCGCCGGGCTGGACAAGCACACCACCTGCACCACCTTGAACAAGATGTGCGGTTCGGGCATGCAGGCGGCGATCATGGCCCATGACCTGCTGCTGGCCGGTACCGCCGATGTGGTGGTGGCCGGTGGCATGGAAAGCATGACCAATGCGCCGTACCTGCTGGACAAGGCCCGTGGCGGTTACCGCATGGGCCACGGCAGGATCATCGACCACATGTTCATGGACGGCCTGGAAGACGCCTACGACAAGGGCCGCCTGATGGGTACCTTTGCCGAAGACTGCGCCCAGGCCAATGCCTTCAGCCGCGAAGCCCAGGACCAGTTCGCCATCGCCTCGCTGACCCGCGCCCAGGACGCTATCAAGAGTGGTCGCTTTGCTGCCGAGATCGTGCCGGTCGAGGTTACCGAGGGCAAGGAGAAGCGCGTCATCAAGGACGACGAACAACCGCCCAAGGCGCGCCTGGACAAGATCCCGCAGCTCAAGCCGGCCTTCCGCGAAGGCGGCACGGTGACCGCCGCCAACTCCAGCTCGATTTCCGACGGTGCTGCGGCGCTGGTGCTGATGCGCCGCTCCGAAGCCGACAAGCGCGGCCTCAAGCCGCTGGCGGTGATCCACGGCCACGCCGCCTTTGCCGACACCCCGGCACTGTTCCCGACCGCGCCGATCGGTGCCATCGACAAGCTGATGAAACGCACTGGCTGGAACCTGGCCGAGGTCGACCTGTTCGAGATCAACGAGGCTTTCGCCGTGGTCACCCTGGCGGCCATGAAGCACCTCGACCTGCCGCATGACAAGGTCAATATCCATGGCGGCGCCTGCGCCCTCGGCCACCCGATCGGCGCTTCCGGCGCGCGCATCCTGGTGACCCTGCTGTCGGCCCTGCGCCAGAACAACCTGCGCCGTGGCGTGGCGGCCATCTGCATTGGCGGTGGCGAGGCCACGGCCATGGCTGTCGAATGCCTGTACTGAGGTGAACCATGCTGGTAACTGACGAGCAACAACAGATCGCCGACGCGGTACGCACCTTTGCCCAGGAGCGCCTGAAACCGTTTGCCGAGCAATGGGACAAGGAACACCGCTTCCCCAAGGAGGCCATCGAAGAGATGGCCGAGCTGGGCCTGTTCGGCATGCTGGTGCCGGAGCAGTGGGGCGGCAGCGACACCGGCTACGTGGCCTATGCCATGGCCCTGGAGGAAATCGCCGCCGGTGACGGCGCCTGCTCGACCATCATGAGCGTGCACAACTCGGTGGGCTGTGTGCCGATCCTGCGTTTTGGCAGCGAGCAGCAGAAAGAACAGTTCCTCACCCCGTTGGCCAGCGGTGCGATGCTCGGCGCCTTCGCCCTGACCGAACCGCAGGCAGGCTCCGACGCCAGCAGCCTGAAGACCCGGGCAAGTCTGGATGGCGACCACTACGTGCTCAATGGCAGCAAGCAGT
The DNA here is from genome assembly GCF_001586765.1 of Pseudomonas sp. ABFPK. Lineage (NCBI taxonomy): Bacteria > Pseudomonadati > Pseudomonadota > Gammaproteobacteria > Pseudomonadales > Pseudomonadaceae > Pseudomonas > Pseudomonas sp. ABFPK. The sequence continues at coordinate 58,064 of NZ_LQXW01000020.1, forward strand.
TCATCACCTCCGGGCAGAACGCCGGGGTGGTGATCGTGTTTGCCGTGACCGACCCGGACGCCGGCAAACGCGGGATCAGTGCTTTCATCGTGCCCACCGATTCGCCGGGCTACCAGGTGGCGCGGGTTGAGGACAAGCTCGGCCAGCACGCCTCCGACACCTGCCAGATCGTTTTCGACAATGTGCGCGTGCCGGTGGCCAACCGCCTGGGCGCCGAAGGCGAGGGCTACAAGATCGCCCTGGCCAACCTCGAAGGCGGCCGCATCGGCATCGCCTCGCAGGCGGTGGGCATGGCCCGCGCGGCGTTCGAAGTGGCGCGTGACTACGCCAACGAGCGGCAGAGCTTCGGCAAGGCGCTGATCGAGCACCAGGCGGTGGCCTTCCGCCTGGCCGACATGGCGACGAAGATTGCCGTGGCCCGGCAGATGGTGCTGCACGCTGCCGCGCTGCGCGATGCCGGGCGCCCGGCGCTGGTGGAAGCGTCGATGGCCAAGCTGTTTGCCTCGGAAATGGCCGAAAAGGTCTGTTCGGATGCCTTGCAGACCCTGGGCGGTTATGGCTATCTGAGCGACTTCCCGCTGGAGCGGATTTACCGCGACGTTCGGGTTTGCCAGATCTACGAAGGCACCAGCGACATTCAGCGCATGGTCATTGCGCGCAATCTTTGAAGGAGCAGACTGCATGGCATTCGAAACTATCCTGTTGGATATCCACGGCAAGGTCGGCCTGATTACCCTCAACCGCCCGCAGGCGCTGAATGCGCTGAACGCACAGATCGTCGGCGAGATCAACCAGGCCCTGGACCAGCTCGAGCGCGATCCGAACATCGGCTGCGTGGTGCTGACCGGTTCCGCCAAGGCCTTTGCCGCTGGTGCCGACATCAAGGAAATGGCCGAGCTGCAATACCCGCAAATCTACGTTGACGACCTGTTCAGCGATTCCGACCGCATTGCCAACCGGCGCAAGCCGATCATTGCCGCGGTGTCCGGTTTTGCCCTGGGCGGTGGCTGCGAGCTGGCGATGATGTGTGACTTCATCCTGGCGGCGGACAATGCCAAGTTTGGCCAGCCGGAAATCAACCTTGGCGTGCTGCCGGGCATGGGCGGCACCCAGCGCCTGACCCGCGCGGTGGGCAAGGCCAAGGCCATGGAACTTTGCCTGACCGGTCGCCTGATGGGGGCTGAGGAAGCGGAGCGTGCCGGGTTGGTGGCGCGTATCGTGCCGCAGGCTGAGCTGGTGGAAGAGGCGCTGAAGGTGGCCGCGACCATTGCCAGCAAGTCGATTCCGGTGAGCATGATGGTCAAGGAGAGCGTCAACCGTGCGTTCGAAGTGACCCTCAGCGAAGGTGTGCGCTTCGAGCGGCGGGTGTTCCATGCGGCGTTTGCTACCGAAGACCAGAAAGAGGGGATGGCTGCGTTCATTGCCAAGCGCGAGGCGCAGTTCAAGGATCGTTGATTCTGGTTGTGGATTTGCGCTGGGCCTCTGGGTGTATGTCTTGAGAGGTCTGGCGCCTGTGAGATCGAGCGCCGCCCGCGCGGCGCTTCGCAGCACAAGGCTGCTCCTACATCTTTTTCGGGCCAATTATTCCTGCGCCATAGGCGCGCGACCCCTTGGCATCCACCTCGATATCGTGTTGGACAAACAAGGCGGTCGCGCGCATTGGTACAGGCGTTACTGGCCCGAAACAGATGTAGGAGCAGCCTTGTGCTGCGAAGCGCCGCGCGGGCGGCGCTCGATCTCACAGGCGCTGAACATGTTGTGGTGAGCAATGGGTGACTCCTGTTCAATCCCTCCATCCCCCATAGGCCCCTCTCCCAGGGCCACTCATCTATGCACCGACCAGCGGATTCCAAGCAATGGAAGCAAATTCGCACCCAATTGCAGTTGCTCCACGCGACGTGGCGCCTTAGACTGCCGCCCCCTGTAAAAGAGTGCCGGTTGGCGCTTGAAGAATTCTGCTGCCGATGCCGAGGCATCGGCGGCACCCGAATCGCCCAAATGCACATTTTTTCATAGAGAAATCGATGACCAAGGAACAGTTGCTGGCCATGTCGGCCGATGACTACATGAACGCTGACCAGCTGGCTTTCTTCGCTGGCCTGCTGCAGGCGATGAAAGTCGAAACCCATGAACGCATCGAGCTGAGCCGTGCCACCATCGAAGGCCTGGACACCCCGTCGGATCCTGCCGACGTGGCTTCGGTCGAAGAAGAGCGTAGCTGGCTGGTGAACGCCATCGACCGCGACCAGCGCCTGCTGCCGCAGCTGGAAATGGCCCTGGACCGTATTGCCGACGAAAGCTTCGGCTGGTGTGATGACAGCGGTGAACCAATCGGCCTGAAGCGTCTGCTGATCAGCCCGACCACCAAGTACTGCATCGAAGCCCAGGAGCGCCACGAGCAGCTCGACCGCCACCAGCGCCAGGTGTAACCCCGCGCGGTGTGCCAAGCCCCACGGAGCGATCCCTGGGGCTTTTTGCGTTTCTTGTCGGCGGCGGTTTTGTTGCCCTGCACGTAACACTGCTGTACCGGGATGCGCTGTTTCAGCGCCGTAAGCAGGCGTATCATCACTTTATCGTTAGGGTGCTAATTAAATTCCGGAGGGAATGATGAATAGCCGGGTCGATGTAGCCGTGATGATTGGTTCTGGTGTGCCAGCCTCGATGCGGGCGCTGGGTAAACGTATCTGCTGGGTGGTGCTGGTCAATGGCGAACGCCGTGGTACCGCATTTGCCACCCGTGAAGAGGCCTTGGAGTGCCAGGCGGCCTGGCAGCAGTTGAAGAAGGGCCTGGCTGCCTGAGCGCCGTGAGTGCTGCCGGCAAGCGAAGGGGTGTTGTTCAGGGCGTTCGCTTGTAAGAAATGTACTTTGCCTCTCGACGAATTTCGGTGTTTTCGTGCATATTCTTTCCCCAGTAATGCGCTGATGGATTGCAGGGCCCGTTCTTACGTGCGCTCTGGCATTGCCTGTCGCATTTTTTCTGGCGGTTTTGCTGTCAGACATTGCGCTTCCCGAATCGGGAATATGCCGAAAGCCTGTATTTGAGGCCAGATCTGGCAAGCCAGGGTAAAGATTCCCGCACGCTGCATCGCCAGCGGGCGCAGACATTTCGCATATCGCTTTATTACTCTTTTCGCCTATCGATAAGAAATGGCCGTGCCTCACCGAGCTTTGGGTGAGGGCGGGTTGTAACCGGTTGAGGATTACTTCATTGGCAGTCAGCACTCTTGATACCCATGCGTTGTTCGCCTTGGGCGACTTGCGCGGTAAATTGGCCCAGCTGTTCCAGGGCCGCCTTGTCTATGTTATGGAACAGAGTCCCGAAGGCCTGTACATGGCCGAAATCGACACCGAAAGCGCATTGGTCGTCGATGACAAGCAGCGTTTGGAACTGAAGGTCGGCGACCACTTTCGCGCCGCCGTGCTGCCCAGCCGCGAAGGCGGCAAACTGGAAATGCGCTTTCGCGAAATCAAGTTGAACGTATATGGCGTGGGCGACTATGCCTTCGTGTCGGTGCCTGAAGGCGAGGGCATCGTATTCCGTGAAGGCCACGGTGTGATGCTGGTATTCGCCGCACAGCAACAAGTGCAGGAAGGCCTGGGCAAGTTGCTCAAGGCGGTGACCGGCAAGGTTGCCAAATGGCGCAAGGGTGAGCTGACCACCTTCAAGGCCAGTGAATGACCCACAGTGACGACGCGCCTGCCACGCGTGCCGAGTTCCATCGGCAGCACCAGGCGGATGCCGTGGCCGAGGCCGAGCGTTTGCTGGCCAGGCGCGAAGAACTGCAAGGCGCCTGGTTGAACTGGGTGGCAGGGGAATTGTATCGCCTCGGCCCGCCGCCTTATGCGGCCATGGTCCGGCGCGAGTTGCAGCGCCTGGCCCAAGGGTGAGGCGGCGACCTGTCAGTTGCCTCGATCGCGGCCGCTGCTGACTTCCTCAGGGACCGGCTCTTTCGCCATGCGCTTGCGGAACAGCGCCGCCCGGGCCAGCAACAGTGTGGTCACCGGCACGGTGATCGACAGCAGGATCGGAATCAGCCAGGCGTGCAGCACCGGGGCTTCCTTGAGCCAGGAAAAGTAGATGATCGAAGCCAGTGCCACGCACCAGGCACCAATGGTCGAAGCCAGTGCCGGCGGGTGCATGCGCTGGAAGTAGTCTTTCAGCCGCAACAGGCCCACGGCACCGATCAGGGCGAACAGGCTGCCGGTCAGCAGCAGCGCGGCAGTGACCAGCTCCAGCCAGAAGGGGAGTTGCAGGGTTTCAGTCATTCGATCACCTCACCGCGCAGCAGGAACTTGGCCAGGGCAAACGAGCCAACGAAACCGAACAGCGCAATCAGCAGGGCACCTTCGAAGTAGGTGTCACTGGCATAACGGATTCCCAGCACCAGCATGGTCAGCATCGCCAGGATGTACAGGTAGTCCAGCGCCAGCACCCGGTCCTGGGCGGACGGGCCGCGGAACAGCCGGATAAGTGCCAGGGCCATGGCCAGGGCGAAGATGAACAGGCTGGCGAGGACAGCATTGGCGAGCAGGCCTGTCATTGGAAAATCTCCATCAGCGGGCGTTCGTAGGTGTCCTTGAAGTGCTGGATAAAGGCCGCCTCATCGTCCAGGTCGAACACATGCAGCAGCAACACGCTGCGGTCCAGCGCCAGCTCGGACCAGACCGTGCCGGGCACTACCGTGGTAATCATCGATAACGCCGCCAGGCCATGTGGGTCGTGCAGGGCCAGCGGGATGTGCACGAAGGCCGAACGCGGCGGCTGCTTGCCGGCGCGCAGCACGCCACGGGCAACCAGCAGATTGGACATGATCACATCGATGCCGACCCGGCCAATCAGCCGGGCGATGGCCAGCGGCCGTCGCACATGGGCATGCTGCGGGCGCAGCGGTGCCATCAGCAGCGGCGCAAGCACGCCGAGCGCGGCAGCCAGCAGCAGGTTGCCGGGGCTGACTGATAGGTTCAGCAACAGCCACAGGCCGAACAGCGAAACCGATAACAGCGGTGCCGGGAACAGTCGATTCATGGCTGCACCTGTACGTCGAGCGAGGTGGGGCCAGGAATCGGCCGGGCGGCCATCACGGCTTGGATATAGGTGTCGGGGGCCTGCAGGCTGGCGGCGGTGTCCTGGGTGTAGCGCAGCAGCGGCTCGGCCCTGAAGCTGAGGATGAAGCACAGGCCGAGCAGGATGACGATGGGCAGGCATTCATAGCGGCGCAGCACCGGCGACGGGCGCTCTTCAGGCTTCCAGAAGCGCTGGATGCCGACGCGGCCGAAGGCGATCAGCGAGGCCATGCCAGACAGGACCAGCAATGCCACCAGGCCCCAACCCGCCATGCCCAGCGGCTGCTCGGCAGGCACGCCCAGCCCTTGCGGGTTGAACAGCGCGCTGATCAGGTTGAGCTTGCCGACAAAGCCCGACAGCGGCGGCATGCCGATGATCAACAGGGCGCAGGCGATGAAGCTGAGGCCGAGGAAGGCCATGGTCCACGGGATGATCTGGCCGATTACCACCTTCTGTTCATCGTCGAGGTTGATGCCCTTGGGCGGGTGCAGTGATTCCAGTGGTGGCGGCATGGCGTCTTCTTCGTCGTCCAGCGGTGCTTCGTTGGCCGAGCGCGAACGCTCGACCAGTTCGGCGAGCAGGAATAGCGCGCACAGCGCCAGGGTCGAATTGACCAGATAGAACAACGCCGCGCCGGTCAGCGCCGATTGTGCAAAACCGACGGCGCCGAGCAGGGTGCCGGCTGAAACCAGGATGCTGAGGGCGGCCATGCGCTCCAGGCGCTGCGCGGCCATGATCGACACTGCCGCCACCGCCAGGGTGACCAGGCCACCGTACACCAGCCATTCACCACCGAAGTGCGCCGAGGCCCCGGCCTGCCCCGAGAACAGCAGAGTCCACAGGCGCAGCACGGCATACAGGCCGACCTTGGTCATGATGGCGAACAGCGCTGCCACCGGCGCGCTGGCCGAGGCATAGGCCGGTACCAGCCAGAAGTTCAGCGGCCAGATGCCGGCCTTGACCAGGAAGGCCATGGCCAGGATCGCCGCGCCAGCGTGCAGCAGGCCACGGTCGGCCTCCGGTACCAACGGAATCTTCAGCGCCAGGTCGGCCATGTTCAGGGTGCCGGTCACGCCATACAGCATCGCGGCGCCGATCAGGAACAGCGACGAGGCGAACAGGTTGATGGCAATGTAGTGCAGGCCGGCACGCACCCGGGCGCGGCCCGAGCCATGCAGCAGCAGGCCATAGGAAGCGGCCAGCAGCACCTCGAAGAACACGAACAGGTTGAACAGGTCGGCGGTGAGGAAGGCGCCGTACAGGCCCATCAGCTGGATCTGGAACAGTGCGTGGAAGCTGGCCCCGGCACCGTCCCAGCGAGCGCGGGCAAACAGCAGGGCACTGAAACCGATGATGCCGGTGAGGGTCAGCAGCAGGGCCGACAGGTGGTCTACCACCAGCACGATGCCGAACGGTGCCGGCCAGTTGCCCGGCAGGTAGACACCGATCGATTCCGCCTGGCCCTGGGTGCGCACCCACAGCAGCAGGCTGACCGCGATGGCCAGGCCGGCAAAGGTCGACAGCAGGTTCAGCCAGGCCTTTGTTTGCCGGTGTTTCTCGCCCAGCAGCAACATCAATGCCGCGGTAACCAAGGGCAGCAGGATGGGCGCGATGATCAATTGGCTCATGCCACTCATTCGTCACGCTCCCGGCCATCCACGTGGTCGGTACCGGTCAGGCCGCGCGAGGCCAGCAACACCACCAGGAATAGCGCGGTCATGGCGAAGCTGATGACGATGGCGGTGAGCACCAGGGCCTGCGGCAGCGGGTCGGTGTAGTGCAGCAGGTCCTGGGGCACGCCGTCCTTGATGATCGGTTCCTTGCCGATGAACAGGCTGCCCATGCTGAAGATGAACAGGTTGACCCCGTACGACAGCAGGCAGAGGCCCATGATCACCTGGTAGGTTCGCGGGCGCAGGATAAGCCACACTCCCGAAGCGGCCAGCACGCCGATGGCAACTGCAATCACTTCTTCCATCAGGCGGCTCCTGCTTGGCTGGTTTTCGCCGGGTTACCCGGGCGGTAGGCGCGCACCGACTGGTGCGCCAGGGCGGTAAGGATCAGCAGGGTCGAGCCGACCACCACAGTGAACACCCCGACATCGAAGAACAGCGCGCTGGCCACGTGCACATCGCCGAGCAACGGCAGGTGCAGGTGGGCGGTATGGGTGGTGAGGAACGGGTAGCCCAGCAGCATGGCGCCCGCGCCGGTCAGGGTTGCGCACAGCAGCCCGGTGCCCATCCAGCGCAGCGGGCGCAGGCTCATCTGCGCCTCGACCCACTGGGTGCCGGCCACCATGTACTGCAGAATGAACGCCACCGACATCACCAGGCCCGCAACAAAGCCGCCACCGGGCTGGTTGTGGCCACGCATGAACAGGTACATCGACACCAGCAGGGCGATCGGCAGCAGCAGGCGCACCAGCACCGCGGGCACCATCATGAAGCCCAGGGCGGTGTCGGTGGCATGCCGTGGGTTGATCAGGTCGGTGACCACGTCGGGTGCCAGCTGACGCTGTTGCGCCGGCAGTTGCATGCTTTCCTTGGGCGGGCGGAAGCGCCGCAGCAGGGCGAACACGGTCAGCGCCACAGCCACCAGTACGGTGATTTCACCGAGGGTATCGAAGCCACGGAAGTCGACCAGCATGACATTGACGACGTTGGTGCCACCGCCCTGGGGGAGTGCCCGGCTCAGGTAGAACGAGGAAATGTCGTTCGGCGTCGGCCGGGTCAGCATGGCGTAGGACAGCACGGCCATACCGCCACCTACCAGCACCGCCAGCAGCAGGTCGCGCAGGCGACGCATGCGCGCACGCTCCTGGCTGCCCGGCAGCGGCGATACGCCTTCGATCCGCCGCGGCAGCCAGCGCAGGCCGAGCAGGATCAGCACGGTGGTGACCACTTCCACTACCAGCTGGGTCAGGGCCAGATCGGGCGCGGAGAACCAGACGAAGGTGATGCAGGTCATCAGGCCGCAGACGCTGACCATGATCAACGCCGCCAAACGGTGATACTTGGCCTGGTAGGCAGCGCCGATGGCGCAGGCGATGGCGATCAGCCACAGCGCGACAAACACGCCCGAACCTGGAATCTTCGGCCGGTCGCCCCAGCTGAGACCACTGTAGAGCATGGGGGTGAGGCCGGCGAGGAAGGCGGCGAGCACCAGCATGAACAGCTGCGATTGCAGGCGGCGGCTGGTGAGCAGGCGCTCGATGCGCCGCGCCAGCAGCATTAGCTGCACCTGGCCGTGTTCGAACAGGCGCTTGCCATTGAAGCGTTCGATCACCGGTGGGTAGGGGAAGCGGCCAAGGCGCAGCTGCTTGCGCAGCAGCAGGTAAAGCACGATACCGCCGCTCATGGCCACCAGGCTCATGATCAGCGGCGCGTTCCAGCCATGCCAGATGGCCAGGCTGTATTCCGGTAGGGTGCCGCCCACCACCGGCAGGGCGGCGGCGGCCAGCAGCGGGCCGACCGACTGGGCAGGGAAGATGCCCACCACCAGGCAGGTAAGCACCAGCAATTCGACCGGCGCACGCATCCAGCGTGGCGGTTCGTGTGGGGTGTGCGGGAGGTCCTGCGCAGTGGGGCCGAAGAACACATCGACGGTGAAGCGCAGGGCATAGGCCACGCTGAAGGTGCCGGCCAGGGTGGCGACCACCGGCAACGTGGCCTCGACCCAGGCAGTGGAGCTGATGAACACCGTTTCGGCGAAGAACATTTCCTTGGACAGGAAACCGTTCATCAACGGCACGCCGGCCATCGAGGCGCTGGCGACCATGGCCAGGGTGGCGGTGTATGGCACCAGGCGTATCAGCCCGCTGAGGCGGCGGATGTCACGGGTACCGCTTTCGTGGTCGATGATGCCGGCGGCCATGAACAACGAGGCCTTGAAGGTGGCGTGGTTGAGAATGTGAAACACCGCCGCGACCGCGGCCAGCGGGCTGTTCAGGCCCAGCAGCAGGGTAATCAGGCCCAGGTGGCTGATGGTCGAGTACGCCAGCAGGCCCTTGAGGTCGTTCTGGAACATGGCGGCGAAGGCGCCGAGCAGCAGGGTGAGGGCGCCGGCACCGCCTACGATCCAGAACCACTCTTCGCTGCCCGACAGCACCGGCCACAGGCGCGCCAGCAGGAACACCCCGGCCTTGACCATGGTCGCCGAGTGCAGATAAGCCGATACCGGGGTGGGCGCTGCCATGGCATGGGGCAGCCAGAACTGGAAGGGGAACTGTGCGCTCTTGCTCAGGGCGCCGATGAGGATCAGCGGCAGCAGCACCGGGTACAGCGCATGCTGGCGAATGGTGTTGCCGGCAGCCAGGACCTTGTCCAGATCGTAGCTGCCGACCACATGGCCGAGCAGCAGGGCACCCACCAGCAGGCACAAGCCGCCCGCCCCCGTGACCATCAGCGCCATGTAGGCGCCACGGCGGGCGTCGGCACGGTGGTGCCAGTAGCCGATGAGCAGGAACGAGAACAGGCTGGTGAGTTCCCAGAAGAACACCAACTGGATCAGGTTGCCGGAGATCACCAGGCCGAGCATGGCGCCCATGAAGGCGAGGAAGAAGGCGAAGAAGCGCGGCACCGGGTCTTGTGGCGACATGTAGTAGCGGGCATACAGCGACACCAGCGTACCGATGCCCAGCACCAGCAGCGAGAACAGCCAGGCGAAGCCGTCCATGCGCAGCACCAGGTTCAACCCCAGGCTGGGCAGCCAGAGGAACTCTTCGCGAATCACGCCACCGTGGGCAACCTGAGGGTACAGCAGTGCTACCTGGACAGTGCCGACCAGGGCCACGAGCCCGGCGAGAATGGACTCCGCGTTACGTGCGTTGTGCGGCAGCACGGCTGCCAGGCAACTGCCCACGAACGGCAGAAGCAATAGCACTATCAATGACATAGCGTTCTATTCTGGAGAAGTTTGCAAAGAATCATACGTGCCGAGGGGTTGATCACCAACACGCAAGCTGTCGCAGAATCCTACAAACAGGCTGTGACAAGCTGTTTTTTTATAACAGATTCTTACAAAGCATAGCCGCAGTTGGCGGCTTTACAGGCCAGCCTGGCGTTCACCTTCATCCGTCACTTCCCGCGCTTCGGCCACCTCGCGCGGGCGGCGCACCTTGAGTTCGCTGACCACCACCGCGATCACGATCAGCAGGCCGCCGAGCAGTGCCACGCCCGGCAGGCGCTCACCGGCGATGCGCCCGACGATCCCGGCCCATACTGGTTCGCCGGCATAGATGAGGGTGGCGCGGGTGGGCGAGACCGACTTCTGCGCCCAGTTCATGGCTACCTGGATCACCGCGCTCATGGCGCCCAGGCCCACGGCACTGGTCAGCAGCAGCCAGGAAAAATCGGGTATGCGCTCCTGGGTCGGCACGATCATCAGGAACGCCAGCAGCGAGGCGGTCGCCAGCTGTACCACGGTGACCCGGCGCACATCGACCTGCCCGGCGTAGCGGCTGATCAGGATGATTTCGCCGGCAATGGCCACGGCGCTGACCAGGGTTACCAGCTCGCCTTCGCTGAAGTGCAGGCTGCCACCCTCCGGGCCGGCCAGCAGCATCAGGCCGATGAACGCCAGGCCGATACCGATGCTGGGCATAAGGCCGGGGCGCCGGCCCAGCACCAGCCATTGCAGCAGCGGCACGAACGGCACGTACAGCGCGGTGATGAACGCCGACTGGCTGCTGCTGATGGTTTGCAGGCCCATGGTCTGCAGGCCGTAGCCGAGCATGATCGACACGCCGATCAGCATGCCGGCCTTCAGTTCGGTGAAGGTCAGCCCTGGCAGCGCCCGCGCCGAGACCACCCCGACGAACAGCGCGGCTGCAGCGAAGCGCAGGCCGACGAAGAACATCGGGCCGCTGACGCTCATCACGTTGTGCACCAGCAGGAAGGTGCCGCCCCACAGCATGGTGATGAACACCAGCACCAATTCGGCCTTGCTCAGGCGAAAGGCAATGGCAGGGGTCGGTTTGCTGCTGGGCTGGTTCATGGTCTTGCGCACTCGGAAGGGGCGGCGCACAATCGCCGCAAAGTGGGCAGTATACTGCGCAATACCTACAGTGAGCGATATAGTGCACAGAGATTCCTCGCACCGGGCATCGGTGCTGCAACATGTCAGCCTCAATGTACGCAGCCTGCGCAACGCCGCGGGCATGAGCCAGACGGCGTTGGCGGAGCGTTCCGGGGTCAGCCGGCGCATGCTGGTGGCGATTGAGGCGGGCGAGAAGAATGTCAGCCTGACTACGCTTGACCTGATTGCCGAGGCCTTGGGCGTGGCTTTCAGTACTCTGATCCAGGCACCTGACCAGCGCGACCCCGGGCGTATCGAAGAGTTGGCCTGGGCCGGCGAACACCCGCAGAGCCGGGCGGTGCTGTTGGGCAGCAGCGCGGCGCGGCGCGAGGTGGAACTATGGGAATGGACCCTGGCACCGGGCGAGTGCTATTCCAGCGAGGCTGATGCCGAAGGCTGGAGCGAGCAGATCTATGTGGCGCAAGGGCAACTGACGCTGATTATCGAAGGGGTCGAGCATCGCCTGCAGGTCGGACAGTTCCATGTGTTTCCCAGTAACTGCCGGTATGCCTATCGCAACGATGGGGCGGTGGCGGTGCGGTTTGTGCGCAATGTGGTGATTTGATCGAGAGGTGTTGCTGCCTCCAGGGCCTCATCGCCGGCAAGCCAGCTCCCACAGGTTCGCCACTGGCTCTGAGCCTGAAGGTGGACCTGTGGGAGCCGGCTTGCCGGCGATGAGGCCCGTATGGGCAACCCAAGGTTCGCGGTCAGTCTCCTATCAACTCATCGGTCCTGACCACCTTGGCATAGGCAAACGCCAATGCTGCCATCACCGAATCATGCACCTGCGCCGCCGGCACCCGCTTGCCATCGAACTCCAGTGGCAGCGTGGCACAGGCGTCGTGCGCCACGGTCACTTCGTAACCCAGGTCGGCCGCGGCCCGGGTGGCGGCGTCGATGCACATGTGGCTCATGCTGCCGACGATGGTCAGGGCCTCGACGCCATGCCGGTCCAGCGTGTGCTCAAGGTCGGTACCGAGGAAGGCGTTGACCTTGTGCTTGAGCACCACCGGCTCACCGGCTTGAGGCTCGACCTTGGCATGGATCGCCGCACCCTGCGAGCCTGGCGCGAAGAACGGCGCATCGGCGCTTTCGAACTCATGCCGCACATGTACCACCAAGTCGCCCCGTTGACGCGCCGCCGCCAACAGGCGGGCAGCATTGTCGGCCGCCTGGTCGGCACCATCGAGGGTCCATTTACCGCCCGGGAAGTAGTCGTTCTGGATGTCGATGATGATCAGCGCCTGCTTGCTCATGCTGCCTCCTGTGGCAGTAGTCGTTGGATGTCGTTAGTTATAGGCTGTGTGCACTGACCTGAGGATTGGCGCGAACGACACTATGCAGGCAAAAACTGACAACCCCGCCAGCCTGGACATCGGCCTGCTGCTGTACCCCGGCGCGCAGCGTGCTGCCGTGCATGGGCTGGCCGACCTGTTCCTGGTGGCCAACCGGGTGGTTGCCGAACTGGGGGCCGTCGAGTTGCCATCGGTGCGTATCAGCTTTTGGCAGGCAGACGAGGCGGGGCAGTTGCAGCCTGCCCCTGAGAGCCCGCCTGCCGCCGCGGTCGATCTGCGGGTGCTGATCATTCCGCCAAGCCTGGAGTCGGCACCGCAGGGTGAGCTGCTTGAGCGCCATCGAGCGTCGTTATGCCAGTTGCACGGGCACGGCACGGTGCTGGCGTCGGTGTGCATCGGGGTGTTCTTCATCGCCGCCAGTGGCCTGCTCGACGGGCGCCCGGCCTGCACCCACTGGAACTACGTGCATTCGCTTGCCCAGCGTTTTCCCAAGGTGCGGGTCGAGGCCCAGCAACCGTTGCTGGACGATGGCGACATCGTCACCTCGGCCGGGTTGATGGCCTGGACCGACCTGGGCTTGCGCTTGCTGGAGCGCTTCATGGGCGCGACGGTGGCGCGGGAAACTGCCCGCTACCTGGCGGTCGACCCGGTCGCGGCGCCGCTGCCTGGTGCAGTGTTCAATCCACGCCTGGACCATGGCGATGAGGCGGTGCTGAAAGTGCAGCACTGGTTGCAGGGCAACGGTGGGCAGGATGCCGACCTGGCCAGCATGGCTGCGTGCGCGGGGCTGGAGGAACGCACCTTCCTGCGGCGTTTTCGTGCTGCCACGGGGCTACGGCCAACCGAGTACTGCCAGCAGGTGAGGGTGGGGCGGGCGTGCCGCTTGCTGGAGTTCACCCGGCGCAATGTCGAGCAGATCGCCTGGGGCGTCGGTTACCAGGACCCGGGAGCGTTTCGCAAGGTGTTTCAGCGCATCACCGGTCTGACCCCGAGTGATTACCGGCGGCGCTTCGCGGTATCGGGTTAGGGCGCGGGTGCGTTCCCGGTGCGGAAAACCGCTTGACCTTGACATAACTTGAGGTTTTACCCTGCCCGGCATCGCGCTGTAGGCGTCCGTCACCAGGAGACCTTTCATGACGGCAACATCCCATGCCCTGTGGTTTACCCAGATGATCGAATATGAAGTGCCTGGCAGGTTCCAGCAAGCATTGGCCCAGGCGCTGGTGGCGCGCAGCGAAGCGCTGGCCGCGCGTTGCGAAGGGCTGCAGGGTGTCAGCATCCAGGCCAGCGACGATGGCAGCCGGGTGCTGCAGTACCTGCAATGGCAGTCCCGCCAGGCGTGGGCAGCGGCGGCCGTTTATTTCGTCGGGGAACCTTTCCTCGAACTGCTTGGCCAGTACCAGGCGCGTGGCGTCAACTTTGCTGCCTACCAGGCGCTGCGCAGCCTGGTGCGCGGTGCCGACGGCGGCCTGCATTGCCAGGTAGGTGAGCCTCAGGCATACCAGGGCGCGTAGTGCGGGTAGCGATCCAGGCGGGCGCCAATGACCATTTCGCTGACCCATGCCGCCAGGATCGAACTGTAGGCTTTCTGGCTCTGTTCGCTGGACAGCGCGTGGTCGGCACCGTCGACGATGCGGTGGGTGAGTGAATGGGCGCTGACGAATGCCGAGCGGTAGCTCATCAAGGTGCTGTGCGGCACGTAGTCGTCCTGCTCGGACTCGACCAGCAGTACATCGCCACCGAACTCGGCACAGGCTGCCAGTGCGCGGTTGTCCGCCGGGCCGAGCGGGCGCTGGCGGTAGGCGTTCAACCGTTGCCGGTCGAGGGTTTGCTTGGGGAGGTTCCATTCGTCGTCCCAGTACATCGCGGGTACCCGCAGGGCCAGCCATTTGACCGGCCGCTCGCGGGTCAGCAGGGTGGCCAGGTAGCCGCCATAGCTGCTGCCGATGATGGCGATGGCACTGGTGTCGACGGCCGGGTGGCTTACCAACCGGTCGTAGGCCACCAGCAGGTCGGTCAGGTTCTGTTCGCGGGTTACCGTCAGCCGTTGGCTTTCGGTTTTTTCGTGGCCGCGCAGGTCGAAGGTCATGCATACGCAGCCCAGCCCGGTGATATGCCGGGCGCGGGCCAGGTCGCGTTGCTGGCTGCCGCCCCAGCCGTGGACGAAGAGAATGCCCGGCATCTTGCTGCCGGGGCTGACCAGGGTGCCGACGATGCTGTCATCCTCGACCTGCAGTTCAACGGTTTCACTTTGAATGGTCATGTTCGCGAATCCGCGCAAATTTGCTGAGTTGTCCGAGTTCACTGTCGTTTCCTTGGTAGAAGAGGGTGGCGTCAGTGGGAAGTTCGGGGGTGCCGAACACTTCATGGGTGGAGGCACGCACCCGTTGCAATGCTGGGTCGTCGGCGAACGCCTGCAAGGCCAGCAGTTCGGCACTGCTGGCACCGCCCAGGCGCCAGGATTGCTCGAGTACGCCGCTGCGCAGGTGGCCCTGTGGGTTCACGCCGCGGGCAATGTCGTAGTTGCGCCGCGAGGCCATGAAGCCGGGGAAGTGCTGCTCGGCGGCCTGTTCGTAGGCCATCGCCTGATTGATGGCCAGGCGCAGCGCCTCATCCAGCGGCAGTTGCAGCAGTGCCTGGTAGTCACCGCGTACCACTACCAGGTCGGAGCCGCCATACACTTCCGTGCCCTGATGGTCGCGGGTAAGTTGCTGGGTGCCGTGATAGCTGCAGGTCAGGCCGGCGACACGTACCTGGCCAACGCTGAAGGTTTGTACTTCGCTCAGGTCTTCCTCGAGCACCAACCCCCATAGCGCAAGGTCCTGGTCATCCATGCCGGCCAGCAGCGGTTCCAGCTCATCCGCCGTGGTTATGACCTGTTGCCCACGGCCTGCGCAGGCCAGTACCGGCTTGATTCGCAACGGGCCGTCCGTCAGTAACAGCTGTGCGGCGGTCCGTGCATCGGCCTTGCTGAATACGGTGTAGCCGCGCAGCAGGGCGTCGCAGGCTTGCCGTGCGAAGGCATCGGTCCAGCCCGGCGGGAAACTGGCCCCGGCCGGCAGCGGGTGGGAAATCGCCTTGGTCGCCATGTAGGGGTGTGCGACCAGGCCACCGAAAAGGTCCTGTTCGCTGCAGATGCCGAGGGCGGCATGGCGTTCGGGATCGACCAGGGTTTCGGTGGGCAGGTAGTAGTAGCCGTCGGTGGCGCTTGGTGGCTGGCTGGGTTGCACGTGCGGGCAGCCCAGAAGGCGGGCCAGGCCATCGGCAAGCTTCAGGTGCACGGCATGCTCGTGGTCGGGGGTGTGCGCGCGGGTGTCGAGCAGCACCACGCCGCTTTTAGGGGCGCAGGCGTTGGGCATGGTCATTTGCCTGTGTGCAATGAATGTACTGAGTGTGAAGCCGGTGCTTTGTGGAAGTTCAGCGGAACTTGATCGGTGGTTCTGGCCCGTCTGTAGGAAATGTCCGGTATGCGCAGGGCGTCACGGGCAATGCATGCCGTGTGTCGGTCGCCAAGATTGCAGGGCTTCGGCGGCTGTTCCATTATCGGCACACTGGATAAACCGTGATGTAGCCGCAGGAGAGCGCATGAACGTTCAGACCACCCTTGGGCAAAGCGTGCCGCAGCGTTTGGCGCTGGTTCGCCAGGCCATGGCCGCAGAGGGCATCGATGCCTTGCTGGTACCTTCGGCCGACCCCCATCTTTCCGAATATCTGCCTGGTTACTGGCAAGGGCGCCAGTGGCTTTCGGGTTTCCATGGCTCGGTCGGCACGCTGGTCGTCACAGCTGGCTTTGCCGGGTTGTGGGTCGATAGCCGCTACTGGGAACAGGCGGAACACGAGCTGGCAGGCAGTGGCATCGAGCTGATGAAGCTGCTGCCGGGCAAGCCTGGTGCGCTGGAATGGCTGGGCGATCACGTCGAGCCCAACGGCAGCGTGGCGGTAGATGGTGCGGTCATGGCGCTGGCTTCGGCGCGCCAACTGAGCGATCGGCTGAAGGCGCGCGGGGCGCGATTGGTGACTGACAAGGACCTGCTGGGCCAGGTCTGGGAAGGGCGCCCGGCGCTGCCAGGCAACCCGGTCTACCAGCATTTGCCGCCGCACGCCACGGTGAACCGTGCGGAAAAACTGGCGCAGTTGCGCCAGAGCGTGCAGGCCAAGGGGGCCGATTGGCATTTCATCGCCACCCTGGATGACATCGCCTGGCTGTTCAACCTGCGCGGTAGCGATGTTTCCTACAATCCGGTGTTCGTGGCCTTTGCCCTGATCAGCCAGCAGCAGGCCATCCTGTTCGTCGGCCAGGACAAGCTCGACGAACATCTACGCAAGGTGCTTGCGGCCGACGGTATCGAAGTGCGTGACTACGCCGAAGCAGGCAAGGCCCTTGCCGCCATGCCGGCCGGCAGCCGATTGCTGGTCGACCCGGCCCGGGTGACCTGCGGCCTGCTGGATAACCTGCCGGCCGAGGTGGAGCTGGTCGAGGGGCTCAACCCCAGCACCTTGAGCAAGTCGTGCAAGGGTGATGAGGACCTGGTGCACATCCGGCAGGTGATGGAGCAGGATGGCGCGGCCCTGTGCGAATTCTTCGCCTGGCTCGAGGCCAACCTTGGTCGTGAGCTGGTTACCGAGCTGACGATCGACGAGCAGTTGAGTGCCGCCCGTGCCCGCCGCCCAGGCTTCGTGTCGTTGAGCTTCTCGACCATTGCCGCCTTCAACGGCAATGGCGCGATGCCGCATTACCGCGCCACGGAACAGTCGCACGCGGTCATCGAGGGCGATGGTCTGCTGCTGATCGATTCGGGCGGGCAGTACCTGGGGGGCACCACCGACATCACGCGCATGGTGCCGGTGGGCAACCCGAGCCTTGCACAGAAGCAGGATTGCACACGCGTGCTCAAAGGCATGATCGCCCTGTCGCGTGCCACCTTCCCGCGGGGCGTGCTATCGCCGTTGCTCGACGCTATTGCCCGGGCACCGATCTGGGCTGACCAGGTGGATTACGGTCATGGCACCGGGCATGGCGTGGGCTACTTCATGAATGTGCACGAGGGGCCGCAGGTAATTGCCTACCAGGCGGCGCCCACGCCGCAGACCGCGATGCAGGTGGGCATGATCAGCTCGATCGAGCCGGGTACGTACCGCCCAGGGCAGTGGGGAGTGCGCATCGAGAACCTGGTGGTCAATCGCGAGGTCGGCAAGAGCGCCTTCGGCGACTTCCTGAACTTCGAGACCCTGACGCTATGCCCGATCGATACCCGCTGCCTGGTGCCCGAGTTGTTGTCCAGGGAAGAACTGGACTGGTTGAATGGCTATCACGCCAGAGTACGCGAGCGTCTGGCGCCGTTGCTCAAGGATGAAGCGCTGGCCTGGCTGGAGGCGCGCACCGCGCCCTTGTAAGGTGGCAAATGAAAAGGGCAGCTTGCGAGCTGCCCTTTTTCTACTTGCAGATGACGATCATGCTGCGGCTGGTGTAACCCGCCGGGTTGATGCCGAACAAGTAGTCACCGGGTTCTTCATCGCTATCGCCCGAGCGTGCAATGACCCGGTATCCGCGCGTGCTGCAGGAGCTTGCGGCCTTGCTGTAGCAGTTGTCCCACGAGGAAGACAGGCCGGAGCAATTGATATGCAGGCCTTTCTTGCCCTTTTTGACCTCGGTCTTGGCCGTGGCGGCACATCCAGCAATAGCCAAGATGGCCAGGATGAGCAAAATACGTTTCATTCCTGTCCTTAAATGCAGGGCGGATCAGCTGCCTGGCCCTGTCGTTATCGCTTTGGTTCTTCCTGAAATTTCCCCAGCGTCCGTGTTCGGTCCAGTAGATAGCGTAAAGATGATGATTCTGTGACAGCTTAATCAGCGAGACGGGTCGCTACAATCACTAATCCTGTCTCAAATGAAAATATTTCTCATATCAGTCAGTGGCAACGACCGGGCTGGGTTCCTTGCGCATGGACAGGGTGGTGCCGACAGACGCGGTGATGATCGCCAGAATAGCCAGCCACTGGGTAATCGTCAGTACCTCGCCCAGGAACAGCAGGCCGGACAATGCGCCGAATGCTGGCTCGATACTCATGAGGGTGCCGAAGGTGCGTGCCGGGATACGCGTGAGGGCAACCATTTCCAGGCTGTAGGGCAGGGCGGTGGACAGCACCGCGACGCCTAGCGCCATGGGGATCAGGGCGGGTGTGAGCAATGCGCTGCCGGCGTGGGCGATACCGATGGGGGCAACGAACAGCGCGGCCACCACTACGCCCAGTGCGGCACTCTGGATACCATGCTCGGCCCCGGCACGTTGCCCGAACAGGATGTACAGCGCCCAGCATACGCCAGCGCCCAGGGCATAGGCAGCGCCGACCGGGTCGAGGGCCTGCCCGCCATGGCCGGCCGGCAGCAACAGCAGCAGGCCGACGATGGCCAGGGCAATCCACAGGAAGTCGATCGGCCGGCGCGAGGAGAAGATTGCCACGGCCAGCGGGCCGGTGAATTCCAGTGCCACGGCAATGCCGATCGGTACCGTTTGCAGGGCCATATAGAAGAGGAAGTTCATGCCGCCCAGCGCCATGCCGTAGATGATGACGTTGCGCAGGGTATTGCGGGTCATGCGCACACGCCAAGGGCGCAGGATAAGCAGCATGATGATGCTGGCGAAGATCAGGCGCAGGGTGGTGGTGCCTTGCGCGCCGATGATGGGGAACATGCTTTTGGCCAGGGAGGCGCCGGACTGTATCGATGCCATGGCGATGAGCAGCAGGCCGATCGGGAAGAGGGTAGCGGCCAGGCTGCGGGGCTGGGTGTTCATTTCTGCGCGACGATCCTTGAGCGGGGTTGGGGTGAGCAATATAGTGCGCAAATACGAGGGGCGGGGGCAAGGCGCCTGGCGTTGATATTTCAGCGCCTGTGCGATCGAGCGCCGGACAAACAAGGCGGTCGCGTGCGCTGGTACTGACATTACTTGCCCGAAACAGACGTGGGAGCAGCCTTGCGCTGCGAAGCGCCGCGCGGGCGGCGCTCGATCTCACAGGCGCTGCAAGGCTCGCGACGAGCCCTTGGGGCCCTGATGCAGTCTTTTTCAAAAAGATTCTAAATTATTGAAATTAAAGGTTGACCTCCTGAAACATCGCCCTATAATGCGCACCACTCCAACGCGGTAGCGAAGCAAAGCCAGCCACCATGTTGAGTCAAGTGTTTGAAGCTAAACGAGTTTCTCGCAGAAAACTTCAAAATAAACGCTTGACAGCAAATGAGGAAAGCGTAGAATGCGCGCCTCGGTTGAGACGAAAAGCTCTTAACCAAACGCTCTTTAACAAATCGAATCAAGCAATTCGTGTGGGTGCTTGTGAGTACGGACTGATAGTCACAAAGATTATCAGCATCACAAGTGGCCATGCGAGAAATCACATAGTCATTTGAGATTGCTGAGCCAAGTTTAGGGTTTCTTAAAAACCCAAGCAGTATTGAACTGAAGAGTTTGATCATGGCTCAGATTGAACGCTGGC
>NZ_LQXW01000021.1:0-68283 GCF_001586765.1 Pseudomonas sp. ABFPK
AGCATTGGAACCACCTGATCCCATCCCGAACTCAGCAGTGAAACGATGCATCGCCGATGGTAGTGTGGGGTTTCCCCATGTGAGAGTAGGTCATCGTCAAGATTCATTTCGCAAAACCCCTATCTGCACATGCAGGTAGGGGTTTTGTCTTTGTGGTGCAAAAACTCCCAGGCCTGCACAACCCTCCTCTGTGGGAGCGGGCGCGTCGAGGCGTCGAACCGCCGCGAAACAGACGACGCGGTGTATGGCACCGGCTTCGCCGGTGTTCGCGGCAGTTCGACGCCTCGACTTGCCCGCTCCCACAACTCCTACTCTGAGCGCGCAATACCCAGGCTGCGAAAATATTCCCGTCACATTCACGTGACTTTCCCGCGTCCACCCTACGTCAAGACTTTGGTTCGGGGCACTCCTGGCCCCGGGCTGAGCGATGCCAGCGTACCGTGCTGCGCATTTCCGGACTTCCACCGTCCCATCACTTGAGGTAGCAAGCAAGATGGCCAAGGCCGCCGATGTCGTTGTGCAATGCCTGGAAAACGAAGGTGTCGAGTATGTATTCGGTATTCCCGGTGAAGAAAACCTCGATCTGCTGGAATCCCTGCGCAAGTCGAAGATCAAGCTGGTACTGACTCGCCACGAGCAGTCCGCAGGCTTCATGGCTGCCACCTATGGTCGCCTGACCGGCAAGACCGGCGTCAGCCTGTCGACCCTCGGCCCTGGCGCTACCAACCTGGTCACCGCCAGTGCCTACGCCTACCTGGGCGGCATGCCGATGATGATGATCACCGGCCAGAAGCCGATCAAGAAGTCCAAGCAGGGCCGCTTCCAGATCATCGACGTTTGCGGCATGATGGACCCCATCACCAAGTACACCCACCAGTTCGCCTCCGCCGACAACATCCCGGCCCGTATGCGCGAAGCCTTCCGCCTGGCCGAAGAAGAGAAGCCGGGTGCCGTGCACCTGGAGCTTCCGGAAGACATCGCCGCCGAGCAGACCGAAAGCCTGCCGATTCCGCCTAGCCTGAGCCGCCGCCCGCTGGCCGAGCACAAGGCCATCGAAGCCGCCGTGGAAAAACTGCAGAAAGCTCGCAACCCGATCCTGGTGATCGGCGCCGGCGCCAACCGCAAGATGACCGCCAAGGTCCTCAAGCAACTGATCGACAAGACCGGTATCCCGTTCATCACCACCCAGATGGGCAAAGGTGTGGTCGACGAGCGCCACCCGCGCTTCCTGGGCAACGCCGCACTGTCGTCGGGTGACTTCGTGCATCGCGCCGTCGAAGCCGCCGACCTGATCGTCAACATCGGCCACGACGTGATCGAGAAGCCGCCGTTCTTCATGGTCCGTGGCGGCACCGAAGTCATTCACATCAACTTCCGCTCCGCCGAAGTCGATGCCGTGTACTTCCCGCAGGTTGAAGTGATCGGCGATATCGCCAATGCCGTATGGCAGATCAGCGAAGCGCTGACCGACACCACACACTGGGACTTCACCCGCCTGATGGCGATCCGTGAAGCCAACGAAGCACAGATCGCCGAAGGTGCAGACGACAACCGCTTCCCGGTCTACCCGCAGCGCATGGTCGCCGACATCCGTCGCGTGCTGCCGTCCGAAGGCATCGTTGCCCTGGACAACGGCATCTACAAGATCTGGTTCGCCCGCAACTACAAGGCGCACAAGCCGAACACCGTGCTGCTGGACAACGCCCTGGCGACCATGGGCGCCGGCCTGCCATCGGCCATGGCCGCGCACCTGGTGCACCCGGACCGCCCGGTGATCTCAGTTTGCGGCGACGGCGGCTTCATGATGAACCGCCAGGAGCTGGAGACTGCGGTACGCCTGGGCATGCACATCACCGTGGTGATCCTGCGTGACGACGGCTACGGCATGATCCGCTGGAAGCAGGCGAACATGGGCTTCACCGATTTCGGCCTGGACTACGGCAACCCGGACTTCGTCAAGTACGCCGAAGCCTACGGTGCCAACGGCCACCGCGTGGAAAGCGCCGAAGGCTTGCTGCCGCTGCTGGAGCACTGCATCAAGACCCCGGGCGTGCACGTGATCGACTGCCCGGTCGATTACAGCGAGAACGACCGCATCCTCAATAGCGAGCTGCGTGAGCGCGCGCTGGCGGTGTAAGGTGTAACGGCTTTATTGACATCAACCGGGCCACCACAGATATCTCCCGATCCTGTGGTGGCCAGTTGGTGCTAATTAACAACCTCCTCACGCATCTCTTGATTGATCATTCTCATGTTCCCAACTCATTGAGAACACGAGACCATGACCATCGGCTCAACACACAACCATCCTGCTGATCTGGCTATCGAGCCATCCCTGTCCGTAAAGCCATGGGCTGCGCGTTACCCTAACCCTCCTGATCTTTGCTTTGATTATCGCCGTCTACTCGAACAAGAGGGCGGAGTTGCATACGCCACTCAGCCGGATCACCGGATCTGTATTGTCGGTGCTGGTGTTACCGGGCTGACTGCAGCCCGGGAATTGCTTCGTTGCGGCTTTACCCATATCACCTTGATCGAGCAGTCCCGGCGTGTGGGTGGGCGCCACCTCACGCTGGTGAGTAACGCAGGAAATCACAAACAGCCTGTAACCCCTTTTGAAATGGGGGCCATGCGCATGCCGTTCTTCAACAGGACTGGTGAGCCCCCAAAAGATGGGCGTTCGCTTATGGCCTATTACGCCAAGCTGTTCGAGCTACGAATTTCCAATTTTCCAAATCCAGGGACACCTTGGGTGAATGCCACTGGAATATATCTTCGTGACGGGCAATTAGAGGGTGAGAGAGACCCTGAGCTGTTGGTCTGGCGCAATCCCGAAGGAACGACACCACCCCCTTCTGCGACGCTTCAGCAGGTCTACGATAAATGGCGCCATTTTGCGGAGCAGTTCGCCGAGCGTATTGCTGCGGTTTATGGCACTTATGGTTGGGAGTCGATGTGGTCGGCGATCGTCAAGCGCTATCATCGAATATCGTTTAGAGATCTGGTGCGTTTACCCGCTCTTACTGCTTGGGACCCCGCAACCCCTGGTGATTTTGGCGGGCTAGGCATGAGTGGCGACGAGTCGGCCATCTTCTATGCAATCGGTATTGGAGATGGTAGCTGGGGAGCGTTTTATGACGTCTGCTGCCTTTACCCGCTGCGTACAGCAATCTTTGGTTTCAGCAGTCATTTGCAGTTGGTGCATGGGCGTGTTGACCAGGACGGTGTGCCTTACGCTGCGCCCCATCTTGAAGCCAGCAGCGTCCCTGACAGTAAAGGATTGATGTTTCAGGGGCCAGCCTATATCGGGCTTGCGGCGATGGACGAAAGCCTCATGTTTCTGGACGTCGGGATGGGCGGTTCCTCGCTGTATGACCACCTGCTGCAACGAGATGATGGGTTACTGACTGACACTTCGGTCTGTTCCCTACAAAAGCTGGAGGATGGTCGCGTACGGGTCGGATACCGTTGGCATTGCAGTGATCCGGTGCAGGGGAACGTCCAATACGAAGACTTCAACAGCGTGATCTTGACCATTCCTTCCTGGCTGATCGAAACCAACATCCGCCTCGACGGTTTCAGCCGTCAGATATTGCCGCAGACGATCATGGATGCCTGGAAGCATGCTCACTGGGAGACAAGCTGCAAGGTCTATGCCCCGCTGAATAAGAGCTTCCTGGACCGCAACCCAGCTTTTCCGCAAATCCTGGTCACTGACAGTTTCGTTCACGATGTCTATGCCTACCGCTACAACGACCATTACGCTGATGACTGCATCCTGCTCAGTTACACCTGGGAAGACGATGCAACGAAACTGGCCGCGTTCTCAGATGAAGAACTGGGCGACAAGTGCGTGAAGGAACTCGATCGGATCCTCCTTAGCTGCAGCAACGTGGCTGAACCCATATCGCCTTATATCGATACCCGAAACATTCGCATACAGCGTTGGATGACTGATCGAAACGCGCTTGGTTGCGCAAAGTTGTATCGGGCTGGGACCTATTACGATGCAGTGAGCTTGATGAAGTACAACCGTGATCTGAGTGCCAGCTCAGGGTTGTATCTGGCTGGAGAGTCCTTCTCTGTTGACGCCGGCTGGACCGAGCCGTGTTTACGCACGGCGCTTGATGTGGTCATCAACCTGTGCAACAGAACATCGGCATCGTTCAATGGTGGCTTTACCCTGAACCACTACCCACATTATCAAGTTGGGAAATAGCTGCATCCGGGCGTTTTTGTAGGGAGTTTCCTACTGGAACACCTCTCTTGTCCTTCGATCCCATAGGAACTCCCCGACTGTCACTCCCCCGCCCAACCCCGCTTTACTGGCGCCCTTCCAAAACAACCATAAAAGGAAGCCGCCATGTCTGAACACTGCACGCCCGTCAGCCCCGTACGTATCGCTGTCATCCAGTACGACCCTCAGGTCGGGCTGGAGCATTGTGATGGCAACCTGAGCAAGGGCCTGGCATTGGCCCGGTGCGCGGCGCGTGAAGGCGCCAACCTGATCGTGCTACCCGAGTTGGCCAACACCGGCTACACCTTCCACACGCGTGCAGAGGCCTATGCCCACGCCGAAACGCTGGAGGAGGGGCGCAGCCTGAAAGCCTGGGCGGATTTCGCCAAGGAGTACCAGGTATATCTGGCTGCGGGTTTTGCCGAACGTGAGGGACTGAAACTTTTCGACAGTGCCATTCTGTTCGGTCCGCAAGGCTTGCTCGGGCATTACCGCAAGGCCCATCTGTGGAACCAGGAAAAGCTCTGGTTCACCCCTGGCGACCTGGGCTTCCCTGTGTTCGAGACACCGATCGGCCGTATCGGCCTGCTGATCTGCTGGGATATCTGGTTCCCGGAAGTGCCGCGGCTGATGGCTGCGCAAGGCGCCGACATCATCTGCAGCCTGAACAACTGGGTATGGACGCCACCACCACTGTTCGATGAATCAGGGCGCTGCATGGCGTCCTACCTGACCATGACGGCGGCACACGCCAACAACGTTTACATCGCTGCCGCCAATCGCATAGGTAGCGAGCGGGGCGGTCGCTTCCTGGGCTGTTCGCTGATTGCCGGTACCAATGGCTGGCCCATCGGCGAGGTGGCCAGTGCAGAGGAGGAGGGCATTCTCTACGCCGATGTCGACCTCAGCAGCGCCCGCTCGGCGCCGATCTGGAACAGCCTCAACGACTTGCCGCGGGACAGGCGCACCGACCTTTACGATGCGACGCTTGGCTATCGCCTTCATGCACCTATGCCCCGCTGAGGAGTTGCACATGAAAACGCTACTCTTCCCCAACCGGCAGCGTTCGTCGGTGTTGATCCTTGCCTGCCTGCTGGTGCTGCTGGCAGCCAGCCTTGTACAGGGCCAATGGCCGGACTACATGCAACTGGCCGCGACGCTCGATCAGCCGCTAAGCCGCCTGCGCTGGATAGTTGGTGATATCAGCGAAGTGGCCTTCTATAAGCACGAGTTGCCCGCCCTGGGCTTGCTACTGGGAGCTTGCCTGGCGCATTGGGCCCATGTGCATGGGTATCGCTGGCACGGCTTTGCCATCTGCTACGGCAGCGGACTATGGCCGTGGGTGTTCACCAGTTCGCTGCTGGGCTTGTTGCTCAGTCACGCGTTGTGGGGATGGACGTTGGCCAGTGGCACCTGGCAACCAACCTTCGTTGCTTTCGTATCCTTGCCAGCAGCCATGGTGCTGTTGTTTGGTGCGGGTTGGCAGGTGACCATCACCGGCGCACTGCTGGGAGCGCTGTTGGTAACACCAGCCAGCCTGTTGATGGTCAACTACCTGTGCTATCCCCTGCAGTTGCCGGTGGTAGTCGGCAACGTAGGTGGCATGGCGCTGGCAAGCGTGATTGCGTTCATGCTGTGTTGGCGCTTTCCATCATGGGTACGGCCCAGCCACCCGACCGCCGCACCTGAATCCGATGCGGCCCAGCCCGACTACGGTGTGGCCTGGACCTTGCGGCGTGTACTGGCCGATTTCAGCGAAGCGCCATTCTTTGGTAATGAACTGGCCAGCCTCGGGCTGCTGTTGGGGGTGTTCCTGGCATACATGCTGGCCCCCGCTGCGCCAGTCTACGGTTCGCTGCTGCTGATACCGCTGGTTGCCGGGCAGGCGCTGGCATCACTGGTGGGAGTCGTGTTCTGGCGTCGCCAATGGCAGGCGCGAGGCTGGTACCCCACTTACATTCCCATCGTCTCTATCGTACCTGCCGCTGTGCTCACCCACGGTGGAGACTGGCAAGTGGTCGTAGCCAGTGCAGTGCTGGGCGCGCTGGTAGCGCCACCGTTGGCAGTGGCCATCAGTCAGCGCTTGCCGGCCTACATGCATGGTTACATCGGCAATGTAGTGTCGATGGCCATCAGCACACTGGCGATCGTTCCGCTGGTCGGGCTGCTTGCTGGAGGTGGCGTATGAAAGCGCATGCAAACCTGCCCAAGTTGTCGATTGCCAGCCTTGGAGGGACGGTGAGCATGCGGGCAAGTGCGAGCGAATGCGGGGTGATGCCCAAGCTTGACTGCGATGAACAACTGGCCGAGTTGCCGCAACTGCGTGAGATGGCCCAGCTTGAAGCTGCCACTTTGGGTCTGCTCCCCAGTGCCTCGCTGGGCTTTGCGGCGATGCTCGAGGTGCTGGCCTGGGCCCGGGGCGAGGTGGCTCGCGGAGCACACGCGGTGATACTGACCCAAGGTACCGACAGCCTCGAGGAAACGGCGTATTTCCTCGATCTGCTCTGGCCGTTCGATGCGCCATTGGTAATGACCGGTGCCATGCGCGCGGCCAGCCAGCCGGGCAACGACGGCCCGGCCAACCTGCTGGCTGCGGCGCAGGTTGCACTGGCGCCGGGCAGCCGTGGGCGCGGCGTTCTGGTACTGATGAATGATCAGGTCCACTGTGCTGCAAGGGTTCGCAAGACGGCAAGCCTCGCGATGGCTGCATTCGAATCGCCCGGGTGCGGAGCGCTGGGCGATATTGTGGAAGGTGCTGTGGTATATCGTCAGCCATCTGGCCCACGAGAGGTGCTGCCGTTACCGCATCGCACCGGGCACCGGGTTGCAATGCTGGAAGCGTGCCTGGACGCAGATACGGCGTTGTTGAAGGCTACAGCGGCACTGGGCTACGAGGGGCTGGTCATCGCCGGTTTTGGTGCCGGCCACGTTTCCGGTAGCTGGTCCGAAGTGCTTGGCCATCTCGCGCCGACCTTGCCAGTGATTGTTGCTAGCCGCACAGGCAGTGGCCCAACAGCCACGGCCTCTTACGGTTTTGCCGGTGCCGAGATCGATCTGCAGAGCAAGGGGGTACATATGGCGGGGCAGTTGTGTCCGCGCAAGTGTCGCATTCTGCTATGGCTGTTGATCGGAACTGGCAGGCAGCAACTGCTGCATGGCTGGTTGCCACGTTAAGCAATCTGCCCGCAAAGCTGTAAGCGCGGGCAGCCCTTCTGGCGTTGCTGTGCTAGGGTGCACACACTTTTGCTTCCCAGGATGTTCACCCATGCTCCCCGCACTCAGCGAAAAAGAACTCGACCGCCTCGAAGACCTGTTGATCACCTACGGCAATGACTACTCGGTACTCAACCTGGCCGAGCTCAATGGCTTTTTCACTGCACTGGCCAGCTCACCGACCACTGTCACCCCGGAACAGTGGCTGCCCGCGGTGGCTGGCGGCAAGGTGCCGAAATTCAAGAAGCCGGCGCATGAAGAGGCGTATACGGCATTGATGCTGCGCTATGCCAGCCAGGTGGCGGAGGAGTTGGGGGACGACGTCGATCACTTCGAGCCGCTGTTCGAGGAAAGTGAAGGCGAGGCAGGCACGGTGGTCGTGATGGAGGAATGGTGCTTCGGCTATATGCGCGGCACCCAGGTCGCTGGCTGGGCCGAGCTGCCGCCGCAGCAGGACCGACTGCTCAAGGCCATTTCGCTGCATGGGCTGGAGGACAACTTCGAGCTGCTGGACCAGATGAGCGAAGAGGACATCCAGGCCTGTGTGCCGCAGGTGATCGAGGCTGCGCGTGGGTTGTTCCGGTATTTCAACAAGCTGCACTGATCTTGCACCTGCCTTGATAATACCGGCCAATATCGGTTTGTAGGAGCGGCCTTGTGTCGCGATAGGACCGCTCCTACACAGGGCATACGCGGATCTGGATACTTCCATTATTCCGCTCCGCGAAATTATGGTTTCCCCGCCACACGGATTCTGCTGCCAGCCGAACCGGTGCAGCATGTGCTCCACCAGCCCACCCCGGTGCTGATCAGGAGCCAAGCCCATGTCGAACCCGATCAAGCTTTACAACTTCCCCAAGTCCGGCCACGCCCATCGCATCGAGCTGATGCTTTCGCTGCTGAACCTGCCCACCGAGCTGGTGTTCGTCGACTTGGCCAAAGGCGCGCACAATCAGCCGGACTTCCTGGCCCTCAACCCGTTCGGCCAGGTCCCGGTCATCGACGACAACGGCACGGTGATCGCTGACTCCAATGCCATCCTGGTGTACCTGGCCAAGAAGTACGACAACGGCACCTGGCTCCCTGAGGAACCCGCTGCCGCCGCCCGCGTCCAGCGCTGGCTGTCGGTCGCTGCCGGCCCGTTGGCCTTCGGTCCTGCTGCCGCGCGTCTGGTCACGGTGTTCGGAGCCTCGTTCAACACCGACGAAGTGATTACCCGCGCCCATACCCTGCTGAAGGTGATCGACGCCGAGCTGGCCAAAACGCCCTTCCTGGCCGGTAGCACACCCACCATCGCCGATATCGCCAACTACTCCTACATCGCCCACGCACCGGAGGGCAATGTGTCGCTGGAGCCCTATGCCAACGTACGCAGCTGGCTGGCGCGGATCGAGGCGCTGCCGCGCTTCGTGCCCATGCCACGCACCGTGATCGGCCTGCAGACCAGCGCCTGATATCCCGCCACTGCGAGGAACGCCGCCATGCAACAGAACCCGGACCACCACTCCTCGCCCTGGCATGCGGGGGAGAAGACCCTGCAAGAAAAAGCCGGTGTCGCGGAGCGCATGGAGGCGTTCGGGCAGAAGGTCATTCGTGACTACATGCCCGACCAGCATCGTATTTTCTATCACCAGTTGCCGTTCATGGTCGCCGCCAGCGTGGACGCACTGGGGCGGCCCTGGGCAACGCTGCTGGAAGGGCCGGAAGGTTTCGTCAGCTCGCCGGACCCGCGCCAGCTGACGATCGACACTCAACTGCCAGCAGACGATCCCGCCACCCCGGGGCTGGCTGCCGGGCAGGCGGTCGGCCTGCTGGGGATCGAACTGCACACCCGCCGGCGCAACCGCCTCAACGGCCAGATCCACCAGGCCGGCGACGGGCAACTGCAGGTGACTGTGGAGCAGTCGTTCGGCAACTGCCCGCAGTATATCCAGCTGCGTGACTACACCCGTGTCGCGGAACCCGCCCAAGGGCGTGTCGATGCGACGACACTCGATGCCTCGGCTGTCAGCATGATCCAGGCAGCCGACACCTTCTTTGTCGCCAGCTATGTCGAGCATGTCGACGGCCAGCGTTCGGTGGACGTCTCCCACCGTGGCGGGCGGCCCGGGTTCATCAAGGTCGAAGGCAACCGCCTGACCATTCCCGACTATGCTGGCAACCTGCACTTCAACACCTTGGGCAACCTGCTGGTGAACCCGCAAGCAGGGTTGCTATTCATCGATTTCAGCAACGGCAACGTGTTGCAGCTATACGGGCATGCCGAGTTGCTGCTGGACAGCCCCGCCATCCAGGCGTTCGAAGGCGCCGAGCGCTTGTGGACGCTGGAGGTCGAGCAGGTGGTACGGCGCCCGGCTGCCGTTTCCCTGCGTTGGGCCTTCAAGGAGTACGCCCCGACCAGCCTGATGACCGGCACCTGGGCCGAGGCCGACATACGCCTGCAGCAACGCCAGCGGCAGCGCCAATGGCAGGCCTGGCGTGTGCTGCGGGTGGAGCAGGAAAGCCGTGATATCCGCTCGTTCTACCTTGAGCCTCCTGCTGGCAGTGCGATGGCCTTTGCGCCCGGGCAGCATGTTCCGGTGCAAGTCCAGCTCGACGGTGAGGCGGCGCTGATCCGCACCTACAGCCTGTCCAGCGCGCCTTCCGACGGTTACCTGCGCATCAGCGTCAAAGCCCAGGGTCGGGCCTCGCGGCACCTGCATGAGCACGTCGTGGCAGGCGATGTGCTGAACGTGCGCTCGCCGATGGGCAGCTTCACGCTGGACCAGCAGAGTACGCGGCCGCTGGTGCTGATCTGCGCGGGTGTGGGTATCACGCCGTTACTGGCAATGCTGCGCGAGCAGTTGAGCAAGGGGCAGGCACGGCGCATTCATCTGTTCCATGGTGCGCGCAGCCTGGCCGACCTGCCGTTCCGTGAGGAACTGGCAAGTTTGCGGCAACAGGCCGGCGGCCTGCTGCACGTGTACCGCGCCCTGAGCCAGCCGGAAGAGCATGCGCTGACGGGGCGTGATTACGAGTTTGCCGGTCGGCTGGGTATCGAGCAGGTCAAGGCGACGCTGGCGCTGGACGACTACGATTTCTACCTGTGCGGCCCAGGCAGTTTTACCCAGGACCTGTATGAAGGGCTGCGCGGGCTGCATGTGCCGGATGCGCGGATTCATGCCGAAGCCTTTGGCCCGTCAACGCTCCGGCGGCACACCGACGATGACCAGCCCACCCTGCAACAGCCGTCCGCGGCCAGTGAGCCGGTGCCGGTGTACTTTGCGGCTTCGGCGAAAGAAGCGCGCTGGGCGCCCGGTAGCGGGACGCTGCTGGAGCTGGCCGAGGCTCGCGGATTGTCGCCGGAGTTCAGTTGCCGAGGTGGGTCGTGTGGTACCTGCAAGACCCGGTTGGTCAGTGGCCGGGTGCATTACCCGTATCCGCCGGCGGAAATGCCGGAAAGTGGGACTGCGCTAATCTGTTGCGCGATACCGGCGCGGGTGGAGGAGGGAGGGCAGGCGTTGGTACTGGATATCTGATATGCCTTTACCGACTCATCGCCGGCAAGCCAGCTCCCACAGGTACTCCACCGTTGCCGAAACCTGTGGAGTACCTGTGGGAGCTGGCTTGCCGGCGATGAGGTCAGAACAGGCAACACAAAACGCCCAGATGAAAGATAATCCCGGCACTTCATAGCCTCCCAGGAACCCGCATGGACCAGATCCACCTGATGAAGGTGTTCGTCGCCGTAGGCGAGCTGGAAAGCTTCGCCGCCGCTGCCCGCCGCCTGGACATCTCCCCAGCTGCGGTCACCCGTGCCGTCAGCGCCCTGGAGGATCAGCTGGGGGTCAAGCTGCTGCTGCGCACCACCCGCAGCGTACGCCTGACCGAAGCCGGTGGCCGCTACCTGGAAGACACCCGGCATATCCTCGCCAGCATCAACGAGGCCAACGAAGCCGCCGCCGGCATCAACGCCACGCCCAAGGGCGACCTGGCCGTCACCGCGCCTATCCTGTTCGGCAAGAAGTTCGTCATGCCGTGCATCGTCCACTACCTGCAGCAGTACCCCGAGGTCGACGTTTCCGCCTACTTCCTCGACCGCATCGTCAACATGGTCGAAGAGGGCATGGATGTGGCCGTTCGTATCGGCCCCTTGCCCGACTCCGGGCTCAAAGCACTGCGGGTGGGCAGGGTCCGGCGCATGCTGTGCGCCTCTCCCGAGTACCTGGCGCGCCACGGCGTGCCGAAGCACCCGTCCGACCTGGCGGAGCATGCGGTGATCGGCACCACCAACCTGTCGCCGCGAGCCGGCTGGCGTTTCGGGGTGACCGATGAGCCGACTCTGGTGCGCATGAAGCCTCGCTTGATGGTGACCAGCAATGACGGGGCAATCGCTGCCGCCAGCGGCGGGTTGGGCATTGCCCGCCTGCTGTCGTATCAGGTCGCGGATGAGGTGGCCAGTGGGCAGTTGCAGGTGATCCTTGCCGAATACGAAGAGGCGCCGTGGCCAATCCATATACTGCACCGGGAGAGCAAGTACGGTTCGGCCAAGGTCCGCGCCTTCATTGACATGCTGGCGCAGGCGCTGAGGGCTCGGCAGCTGGACTGATTCAACCGAGCAGGGTGAATGTAAAGCAACCTGGGCACTGCTGTTCCAGCCACTCCTTGGCGCGTTCGCTCAGGAAATACCCACGATAGACATCCCCTTTGAATAAATCGGCTTGCTCGTCGGCCTTGAGCACCTTGAGATACTGGCCGAGGTCGGCAGGGTCATGCTGCGGGTCCTTGAGCAGGTTGAGCTTGCCCACCACGAATGCCTGCCAGTACTCCGGCATACGTGCGGCAAGCTCAGGGTCATGGGGCAGGGAATCGATGATCCAGGTTGGCTCGCCTTCCAGATCGAGGTATTCGGTAATGGGTTTGCTGGTATCCCAGTGCAGCCAGTCGATGTGCACGATATGGGTCTTCTCCAGGTGCTCGTAACGCCCGACCCCCTTCAGCCCGCTTTTTTCCAGGGCTTCCTTGACCGGCTGGGTGAGCACCAGAGAACCCGAACGTATGTAGGCGGCCGGGGTATACGGGCCGGCCCGCTTGATGCTGTCTACATCGGTATCTTCGTCCCAGGCGATCATGCCCTGGACCAGTGCCGCGCCCCAGTCTCCCCAGGGCGCTGGCGCGTTGTCTAAATGGTAGATATTCATACCAGGCCCCCGAGATCTTGCCATTCGTGCCGTAGCTATGTTCATGGGCGGGCCTTGATCCTGGCTGGTCATTCAGGCGAACTGAATGAAGAAGAAACCGGCGTCGTCGCCTTGCTTGCCACGGCGTGCCTGCATGTCCACGAACAGATAGCCGATACCTTCGCCGAACAGCCCCGCATGCTGAGGGCTGGCTTCGGCCACGTCAGCATCTATCAGTTGCATCATGAACATGTAGCGCATTGGTTCGTAGATCGTGTCCTGCATCCAGCAGGGCCTACCGCTGGGTTTGCTCAGGCCGATCCCGCTGTCCTCATCCTGATGTTCCTCGTCATGCTCTTCGTCAGTCATTTCTTCGAAATCGATGAACGCTCGCTCCAGCAGCAAGGGGGGATTGGCGGGCTCCAGCGGCTGGCTGGCGAGTTCGTGCAGGATGACCCGGGCAAAGCCGCTGCTGACGATGTTCAGCAGTTCGACTTGTTGATTGACCGTATAGCGACGCTGGAGAGGGCGGCTGAAACTGCCATCCTGATGTTGCTCGACGGCGAGGAAAACCGTGATGGCCATGCCTGGTGGGACGAACATGGCCGGTTGGAAGTGCTCGCTCAGGGTCAGGATGGGCGTCAGCAACATGCCGGTTTCAGGGTTTCTCGGCCACAAGGAGAGGTCCTTGAGCAAAGCCGCGCCACCGATCTGGCCGAAGCCGCGATCTTGTTGGGACAAGAGGATTTTCTTCATGGCTGGTAACACCCTTTGCGCTTGCGGACGACCTGGCGTAGCGACGGCTAGTCAGCGATTTCGGTTACCACCCGAACAGCCCTACGAAGTTTTTCTGGTCCACAGGGCCGCTTGAGCAACTGGCGCCACGTGCCAGGATGGAAGGCTCGAGGCGGTTGCCCACCTGGCGAACAGCCTGGTACTGGCTATCGCAACCTCCGGGCAGCGACGGGGCTGGCTGCACATGGCTGACAATGATGATCTGCACACCATTGAACTGTTCCACGCGAGGCTTGCCTCCATCCCTATCCGGGCTGAATTGGCAGGGCCAGGGCATGTCCAACTCTAGCAGTGATGCATCGGAGCTGCGCAGTGCGCAACGACCTTCGTGGTTCACAAGTGCAAGCTTGTGCCCGGCAAGGATAACTTCAGGCCCCGCATTCGATGACGGGGCGGGCGCCTGCGCGCATGCATTCAGGGCGATTGCAGCCAGCAGCGTCGGCAGGGCTTTGGACACACGCTTCATTTCAGTTCCCCAGAACCGGCCTGCGGGAACAGCGCTGAAAGCAACGGCGATTCATTCACCAGAATTCGATCTCCTATCGGCCCTGGGGAGGGCGTGTGCCTGTGCGGAGTTGTTAATATGCACAGGTGCGAAACTTACATAAAGTGCCAAAGTGATATCGCGCTGGCAGGCACTTCGAAGTCGGGTTTTATGGTTTATTCATTCGCAATTGTCAAGGTAAGCTAGCCGCGCTCTACGGTTTTCAAGGACGACAGTGCTCACTCATATGAATGGATCGAAGTTTCAAAAGGGTCAGGAACTGCAAAGATTTCTTTCCCGCTATTTCGGCGTTTTCATCGCCGAGTTCCTGCTGTCCTGCTTCGCCATTGGCGGCAGTGTTTCACTGGTGTTCTCCACCTGGCTGCGCAGCCCGGACCGGTCGCTGTCGGTGCTGGCACTGGCGCTGGCAGGGGCGCTGAGCGCCGCTTCGCATATCGCCATGGTGCGGGGCTATGCATGGGGCGTGCAGGGGCTGATCGGCCTGAACGGGCTGGCCGTGTTGGCCGCGCTGCCGAGCTACGCTTACCGGCCGCACATGGGCGGCTACGTCTCGGTTTTGCTGTTCGGGCTGCTGGCCTTGCTGGTCATCAATACCCAGCGCTACCGGGAAATGCGCGTGCGCCTGGTGGGCTACCGGGACATTCGCTGGGCCAACCGGCAGGCGGCGAAAGCTGCCAAGTAACATTTTTGCTGGTGTAGCGAGGCTTCTGTATGAATGTGCGCCGCGCGGTGTATGGCACCGGCTGCGCCGGTGTTCGCGGCCACGACCGCTCCCACAGGTACAGCGTGATCCCGAAGCCTGCGCAGTACCTGTGGGAGCGGGCAAGCCCGCGAAGCAGGCGACGCAGTGGATGGCACCGGCTGCGCCGGTGTTCGCGGCCACGGCCGCTCCCACAGGTACAGCGTGAACCCGAAGCCAACGTAGTACCTGTGGGAGCGGGCAAGCCCGCGAAGCAGGCGGTGCGGTGCATGGCACCGGCTGCGCCGGTGTTCGCGGCCACGGCCGCTCCCACAGGTACAGCGTGAGCTCGAAGCCAGCGCATTATCTGTGGGAGCGGGTTCACCCGCGAAGAGGCCCGCCCCGGCAAACCTGCCGCTTAAACCCCATGCAACCGCAACGCCCGCTGCGCACACTCCCGCCAACTCAACTTCGGCTACTCTACCGGCGGCAGCTGTTGCACTTCCCCAGCCAGCACCACCGGCATATCCCGCATCCTCACCCAAGGCTCACTCTGCCAATACAACAACGTCGCGCTCTGTCCCCCAGGCCAGCACATCTGCCCCAGTCGCGGGACATCCTCCATCCCGTCCGCCTGCCGATCACGCAACACCGCCACCACCTCATGCGTCAGCCACCAACGCAGATGCCGGTTCTCCGGCACATGGTGATGCGCCAGCAAGGTATAGGCCCCGGACTCGCTGACCATCGTGGTTTCCTGGTACTTGCCATAGCGCAGCAACTGCACGGAGCGGTACTGATCTGGGTCTAGCTTGCGCATGCAGTGTTCGTCGTAGAAGTGACCACTCAGCCGGCCGAGTTCGTGGGCGCAAAACCAGGCTTGGGATTCGAGCCAGAGGGTGTGGAGGGGGCGGTTGCGGTGGGTGAAGAGGGTAGGTGTATTGAAACTGTCCATATTGGCCATCCTGAATTGGAGAGCCGCTGCTAACGGGAACGGAATACCGCTGCGTGAGCGTTCTTAAGCGCCAACAGACGTTATCGCGACGATACAAAAGTCACAATGAGAACCTTGTAGGAAGCTTCCTCTTCGGCTTTTTTCCTGCCAATAAAAAAGGCTGCCAATCGGCAGCCTTCTCTATGCTTCGCTCGGATTATCAATCCCAGCTCAACGCCCCACCAGTCTGATACTCGATCACACGGGTCTCGAAGAAGTTCTTCTCTTTCTTCAAGTCCATGATCTCGCTCATCCAAGGGAACGGGTTGGTGGTCCCTGGGTACTCTTCCTTCAGACCAATCTGGGTCAGGCGACGGTTGGCGATGAACTTGAGGTAGTCTTCCATCATCGCTGCGTTCATGCCCAGCACGCCGCGTGGCATGGTGTCACGGGCGTATTCGATCTCCAGCTGGGTCCCTTGCAGGATCATCTGGGTCGCTTCTTCCTTCATCGCCGCGTCCCACAGGTGCGGGTTCTCGATCTTGATCTGGTTGATCACGTCGATACCGAAGTTCAGGTGCATCGACTCGTCACGCAGGATGTACTGGAACTGCTCGGCCACGCCGGTCATCTTGTTGCGGCGGCCCATGGACAGGATCTGGGTGAAGCCGCAGTAGAAGAAGATGCCTTCCAGCACGCAGTAGTAGGCGATCAGGTTGCGCAGCAGCTCTTTGTCGGTTTCGACGGTGCCGGTGTTGAATTCCGGGTCGGAGATGGCGCGGGTGTACTTCAGGCCCCAGGCGGCTTTCTTCGCTACCGACGGGATCTCATGGTACATGTTGAAGATCTCGCCTTCATCCATGCCCAGCGACTCGATGCAGTACTGGTAGGCGTGGGTGTGGATCGCCTCTTCGAAGGCCTGGCGCAGGATGTACTGGCGGCACTCCGGGTTGGTGATCAGGCGATACACGGCCAGGGCCAGGTTGTTGGCTACCAGCGAGTCGGCAGTGGAGAAGAAGCCAAGGTTGCGCATGACGATGCGACGCTCGTCTTCGGTCAGGCCGTCCATGCTCTTCCACAGGGCGATGTCGGCGGTCATGTTGACCTCTTGCGGCATCCAGTGGTTGGCGCAGCCGTCCAGGTACTTCTGCCAAGCCCAGTCGTACTTGAACGGTACCAGCTGGTTGAGGTCGGCGCGGCAGTTGATCATGCGCTTTTCGTCAACACGCACGCGGGCGCCGGAGCCTTCCAGCTCGGCCAGGCCTTCGGCGATGTCGAGGTCGTTCAGGGCAGCCTTGGCGCGTTTGACGGCGTCGGAGTCGTCGGCGGTGGCGGCACGGGCTTCCAGGGCGGCGGCACCACCGGCGCTGTCGAGTTTGTCGAGGGTGGCGGCGGCAGCGGCCTGCGCAGGGGTGTTGCCTTTGGCGGCTACTTCGCCGTCTTCTTTATCGAATTCGTCCCAGCTCAGCATGGTGAGATTCTCCTGCTTGAGGGCCATCTATCAAGTATGGCCGGTGGATCTTGGTTGCGGTGCGGTGCACGCAAATCTGAGGTGCCCGAAAGGGCCGGCCGCGGCTTTGTAGCCATGGCTTGTTGTGTCTGGCTGTGGAGAGGCGGCGGGAGTGCCGGCCTCATCGCGGGTGAACCCGCTCCCACAGGGTCCGCAGTGGTGCGGAAAACGCGTTGAGGCTTCCCGCAGGAAGCCTCGGCCTGGCCTTACTGGCAGGCTTCGCAGTCAGGCTCGTCGATCGCGCAGGCCTTCGGCACTGGCGCAGGGCCGGCTGCCTGGACCGGGGCGCTGTCGCCACCGCTGGAAACGGCGTTGAGCTTGCCGGTGTTGATGGTCGACTTCTCGGTGCTGGTCGCGGCCAGGGCACGGAGGTAGTAGGTGGTCTTCAGACCACGGTACCAGGCCATGCGGTAGGTCACGTCCAGCTTCTTGCCCGAGGCGCCGGCGATGTACAGGTTCAGCGACTGGGCCTGGTCGATCCACTTCTGGCGACGCGAGGCGGCATCGACGATCCACTTGGTCTCGACTTCGAACGCGGTGGCGTACAGGTCCTTCAGCTCTTGCGGGATACGCTCGATCTGCTGCACCGAACCGTCGTAGTACTTCAGGTCGTTGATCATCACCGAATCCCACAGGCCACGGGCCTTCAGGTCGCGGACCAGGTACGGGTTGATCACGGTGAACTCGCCCGACAGGTTCGATTTCACGTACAGGTTCTGGTAGGTCGGCTCGATGGACTGCGACACGCCGGTGATGTTGGCGATGGTCGCGGTCGGCGCGATGGCCATGATGTTCGAGTTACGAATACCTTTCTTGACGCGCTCGCGCACCGGGGCCCAGTCCAGGGACTCTTCCAGGTTGACGTCGATGTACTTGGCGCCACGGGCCTCGATCAGGATCTGTTGCGAATCCAGCGGCAGGATGCCCTTGGACCACAGCGAACCCTGGAAGGTCTCGTACGCACCGCGCTCGTCGGCCAGGTCGCAGGACGCCTGGATGGCGTAGAAGCTGACCGCTTCCATCGACTTGTCGGCGAACTCGACGGCAGCATCGGAGCCGTACGGAATGTGCTGCAGGTACAGCGCATCCTGGAAGCCCATGATGCCCAGGCCGACCGGGCGGTGCTTGAA
Organism: Pseudomonas sp. ABFPK; assembly: GCF_001586765.1. NCBI lineage: Bacteria > Pseudomonadati > Pseudomonadota > Gammaproteobacteria > Pseudomonadales > Pseudomonadaceae > Pseudomonas > Pseudomonas sp. ABFPK. The sequence continues at coordinate 18,163 of NZ_LQXW01000021.1, forward strand.
GTTCGAGTTACGCGCTTGCGGCACCGAGTAGTAGTTGATGTCGATCACGTTGTCGAGCATGCGCACGGCGGTGTTCACGGTGCGTTGCAGCTTGGCGGTATCCAGCTTGCCGTCGACGATGTGGTTCGGCAGGTTGATCGAGCCCAGGTTGCAGACCGCGATCTCGTCCTTGTTGGTGTTCAGGGTGATCTCGGTGCACAGGTTCGAGCTGTGGACCACGCCCACGTGCTGCTGCGGCGAACGCAGGTTGCACGGGTCCTTGAAGGTCAGCCACGGGTGGCCGGTCTCGAACAGCATCGACAGCATCTTGCGCCACAGGTCTTTGGCCTGGATGGTCTTGAACACCTTGATCTTGTTGTACTCGGTCAGGGCTTCGTAGTACTCGTAGCGCTCTTCGAAGGCCTTGCCGGTCAGGTCGTGCAGGTCTGGTACTTCCGAAGGCGAGAACAGGGTCCACTTGCCGTCATCGAAGACACGCTTCATGAACAGGTCAGGGATCCAGTTGGCGGTGTTCATGTCGTGGGTACGACGACGGTCATCACCGGTGTTCTTGCGCAGCTCGATGAATTCTTCGATGTCCAGGTGCCAGGTTTCCAGGTAGGCACACACGGCGCCCTTGCGCTTGCCACCCTGGTTGACGGCAACGGCGGTGTCGTTGACCACTTTCAGGAACGGAACCACGCCCTGGGATTTGCCGTTGGTGCCCTTGATGTAGGAGCCCAGTGCACGCACAGGGGTCCAGTCGTTGCCCAGGCCACCGGCGAATTTCGACAGCATGGCGTTGTCGTGGATCGCGTGGTAGATGCCCGACAGGTCGTCCGGCACGGTGGTCAGGTAGCAGCTGGACAGCTGCGGGCGCAGGGTGCCGGCGTTGAACAGGGTCGGGGTCGAGGCCATGTAGTCGAAGGACGACAACAGGTTGTAGAACTCGATGGCACGGGCTTCTTTGTCTTTCTCTTCCAGCGCCAGGCCCATGGCCACACGCATGAAGAACACCTGTGGCAGCTCGAAGCGCACGCCATCCTTGTGGATGAAGTAGCGGTCGTACAGAGTCTGCAGGCCCAGGTAGGTGAATTGCTGGTCACGCTCGTGGTCGATGGCCTTGCCCAGGCGCTCCAGGTCGTAGCCTTTCAGGGCCGGGTCCAGCAGCTCGAACTCGACGCCTTTCTCGACATAGGCCGGCAGGGCCTTGGCGTACAGGTCGGCCATTTCGTGGTGGGTGGCGCTCTCGGCCACGTTCAGGAAGCCCAGGCCTTCGGCACGCAGGGTGTCCATCAGCAGGCGGGCGGTCACGAACGAGTAGTTCGGCTCGCGCTCCACCAGGGTACGGGCGGTCATCACCAGGGCAGTGTTGACGTCCTTGATGGCCACGCCGTCGTACAGGTTCTTCAGGGTATCGCGCTGGATCAGGTCGCCATCGACTTCGGCCAGGCCTTCGCAGGCTTCGCTGATAATGGTGTTCAGGCGGGCCATGTCGAGCGGCGCCAGGCTGCCGTCGGCCAGGGTGATGCGAATGCTCGGGTGCGGCTCGACCACGGACTCGGTGTTGACGCGGGTGGCACGCTCCTTGGCGCGCTGCTCACGGTAGATCACGTAGTCACGGGCGACCTTCTGCTCGCCGGCGCGCATCAGGGCCAGTTCGACCTGGTCCTGGATTTCTTCGATGTGGATGGTGCCACCCGATGGCATGCGACGCTTGAACGTGGCGGTGACCTGCTCGGTCAGGCGCGCGACGGTGTCGTGGATGCGCGACGAAGCGGCGGCGGTGCCGCCTTCAACTGCGAGGAACGCCTTGGTGATGGCCACGGTGATCTTGTCGTCGGTGTAGGGGACGACAGTGCCGTTACGCTTGATCACGCGCAGTTGGCCGGGAGCGGTGGCGGCCAGATCCTGGTTGGAATCGGCGGCCTGCGGCACCTTGGCCTGCGGGTTCTCGCGAGTTGTGTCGGTTTGCATGGGTGGGTGTCTCCACAGTTTCTATATTGTTCAGGCGCCTTTTGGGCGCCCACCGTTCCGTCCACTTGCTCGATGGCCTGGCGGGGATGGGCAATGCATGCGCATCCGCCCGCGCGGGCGTACCAACTTCGGGACAGACTCAGGAATAAGGGGCAATGGCTCGCCGCTCCCTGGCCGAAGTCAAAGGTTCTGGGCCGGGCCCAAAAACTGTTGCTGATGGATGCCAGGCCTGGCCTGCAACACCCATACCCGAACAAGGCCCTGGCGGGCTTGCCTCGGTCGCCTCCGCAGGAGCGGTTTGGCTGCTGGAATCACTTGAAGTTCACCCGAAAAATCGCTTGATTTTGCGGGTTGACTTTTGTGTGTGATTTTGCACGAAACCCTATATCTAGTGGTTCGCTGCGATCGGGATACAAGATAATGCGGTATCGGGGGCTTTGCAAGGCGAGCGCCTGTGGATAACTTGTGCGTACTTTGTGAGTGAATGGTGGGTATTCGCTGTAGGCCTTGTGCCAAGTGGTTTGCAGTATTTTTCTGCGTCTTGCAGCCCCGGGGCAGAATTTTTCGGGCGCGAACCCTATCACAAAAAACGGTTCAGTCGAGGGGCTGCTGGCAGGTTGGCAGTGCCCGGGGGCGGGACGTAGTATCCGAAGCAGATGTTGCCTTTTGGTTAAAGGGTTATGTTGCCTGCACCGGCCCCTTCGCAGCACAAGGCTGCTCCTACCGGGGAGCGCCATACCTTGTAGGAGCAGCCTTGTGCTGCGAAGGGGCCGGTGCAGGCAACAGAAGAACAACAAGATAAGGCACAAGCCATGGACCACCCCGCACCCCGCATTCTCATTGTCGAAGACGACCAGCGCCTGGCCGAGCTCACCGCCGAGTATCTGCAGGCCAACGGCTACGAAATCAGCGTCGAGGGCGATGGCGCTCGCGCCGCGCGGCGCATCGTCGACAGCCAGCCTGACCTGGTCATTCTCGACCTGATGCTGCCCGGCGAGGACGGTCTGAGCATCTGTCGTCGGGTGCGCAGCCAGTACCCCGGCCCGATCCTCATGCTGACCGCCCGCAGCGATGAACTCGACCAGGTCCAGGGCCTGGACCTTGGGGCCGATGACTATGTCTGCAAACCCGTACGCCCACGGCTCCTCCTGGCGCGTATCCAGGCACTGCTGCGGCGCAGCGAAGCACCGGACAGCAAGCGCCAGGACCTGGCCTTCGGCGCGCTGCGCATCGACAATCGCCTGCGCGAGGCGCGCCTGGGCGAACAGCTGATAGAGCTGACCGGCGCCGAATTCGACCTGCTCTGGCTGCTGGCCAGCAACGCCGGCCGGGTGCTGACGCGCGAGCAGATCTTCACCGCGCTACGTGGGGTCGGCTACGACGGGCAGGACCGTTCCATCGACATACGCATTTCCAAGATCCGCCCAAAGATCGGCGACGACCCGCTCCAGCCAAGGCTGATCAAGACCCTTCGCAGCAAGGGCTACCTGTTCGTCGGCGAGGCCCCATGAACAATTCGATCTTCCTGCGTATCTATGGCGGCATGCTGGCCGTGCTGGTGCTGGTGGCCCTGCTCGGTGTACTCAGCCTGCACCTGGTCAACGAAGTGCGTGCCGCCCAGCACCGAGAAGGCCTGGCCCAGGGCACCTTCAGCCTGATGGCCGACAACCTGGCGCTGCAGAACGATACCGAGCGAAAGCGCTCGCTGCTGATCTGGGAGCGCCTGCTCGGCGTGCCACTGGCGCTGCAGCCCATGACCGCGCGCACACTCGATGGCGGCCAGCGGGCGCGCCTGTACCGCGGCCTGGTGGTGGTCGAGAAGACTGGCCCGCATGCGGCCGAGGTGCTACGCAAGGTCGGCCAGGAAGACCTGATGCTTGTGGCGCAGATCAAACAGATCAGCGAGCAACTGGCGCGGGCCACCCTCTATCTGCTGGCCGACGAACTGGTGCGCTACCCGGTGACCGAACAGCAGCAGCGCCTGGCACAGATCAAGAAAGAGAAGGGCTTCGGCTTTGGCGTGGCCCTGCAGCGCATCGAGCGGGTGAGCCTGGACGATGACCAGCGGCGCCGGGTCGAGGAGGGCGACACGGTCATGGCCCTGGGCAAGGATGGCGACTCGATCCGTGTGTTCGCCGGGCTGGCGGGTTCGCCCTGGGTACTGGAAATCGGCCCGCTGTACCAGCTCAACCCCTATCCGCCGCAGTTGCTGATCCTGATAACCTTTCTTGGTCTGTGCCTGATCGGCCTGGTGGTCTACCTGCTGGTACGCCAACTGGAGCGGCGCGTGTCGGGCCTGGAGATTGCCGCCACGCGCATCGCCCAAGGCAGCCTGGACACCCGCGTGCCGGCCGGCGGCGCCGACTCGGTGGGGCGTCTGGCCGCGGCTTTCAACGGCATGGCCGAGCACCTGCAGCGCTCGCTGACCATGCAGCGCGAACTGGTGCGGGCGGTTTCCCACGAGCTGCGCACGCCAGTGGCACGTCTGCGCTTTGGCCTGGAGATGATCGAAAGTGCCACCACCGAGCAGGCCCGGGCCAAGCACCTGGCGGGCATGGACGGCGATATCCAGGACCTCGACAAATTGGTCGACGAGATGCTCACTTACGCCCGCCTGGAGCAGGGCGCACCGGCGCTGAAGTTCGAGCGGGTAGACCTGGACGCCTTGCTCGACCGGGTGATCGAAGAACTCGCGCCGTTGCGTGCCGAGGTAAGGGTGGTGCGCGGTGAGTGCCAGGGTGCCGATGGCGGAGGCGCCTGGGTCGAAGCCGAACCGCGCTACCTGCACCGGGCGCTGCAGAACCTGGTGGGCAACGCCATGCGCCACGCCGAGGCCGAGGTGCGCCTGAGCTACCAGTTGGGGCAGCAACGCTGCCGCATCGATGTGGAGGATGACGGCCCGGGGATCCCCGAGGGCGTCTGGGACCGTATCTTCACACCGTTCACCCGCCTCGACGACAGCCGTACCCGCGCTTCGGGCGGGCATGGCCTGGGCTTGTCGATCGTGCGGCGGATCATCTACTGGCACGCGGGCCGAGCCACAGTGGGGCGCAGCGCCGCGCTGGGTGGCGCCTGCTTCAGCCTGAACTGGCCACGGCAGCAGGCACCGCTGTGACGGTCAGACGCTGACCAGGCTGAGCAGGTGGCCGTCCTGCAGGCAGAACTGGCCCTGCAGTTCGGCGCCATGCCGCCACTGCGGCGACAGGTCGGTGAGCAGGCGCAGGCGGGCCAGGCCGTCGGCGGACCAGTCCAGCACTTCGGCGTGCTCGAAGTAGAAGCGCTGGCGGGTCAGCGGGTAGAGCGTCTTGAACAGGCTTTCCTTCAGCGAGAAGGTCAGGGTGACGGCAAGGCCGAGCTGGCGGTGGTCGAGGCGTTCGAGCTCGGGCGGGGTGAGGATTTCGCCCATCAGCCGCTCGGCACGCTGGTCATCCAGAAACGCTTCCTGATCCAGGCCCAGGCCCCGGCAACTGCCCTCGGCAGCAACCACGGCAGCAGCCCAGCCTTTACCGTGGGTGATCGAGCCGTGGATGCCGGCGGGCCAGATGGGTGAGCGGTCCTCGTGGGTGCCGGGCACGTAGTCACGGCCGTCCAGGCGCTGCAGCGCGGCGCGGGCACATACCCGGCCGGCCAGGTACTCGGCCTGGCGCTTGGCCACCGAGCGCTGCAGGCTGTCGCCTGGCACGACACCGGCGCGCTGGAAATCATCGGGTGCCAGGCGGGCGGGGTCGAAGGCGCAACTGACCAGCACCGCGCCGGGTAGGGGGCGGGGCAGGGGCCAGTGGTGCTGGAGCGGGGCGCAGCAGGCGGGAAGTGTGTTCATGGTGGGTATTGTGCCAGCCGAGGCGACGGTGTGGGAGATCGGATCGCAGGGGCTGCTTTGCAGCCCAATCGCCGGCAAGCCAGCTCCCGCAGGTACAGGGCACGGCCCAAGCTTTGCGCGGCCCCTGTGGGAGCTGGCTTGCCGGCGATTGGTCCGCAAAGCGGCCCCTCGCGTTGTTTACTTGAACACCTTCTTGAAGAACGCCTGCATATCCGCCCACGATCTTTCATCCGCCGCCTTGTTGTAGCCGATATCCGGCCCGCCATGCTCGCCATGGCTCAGCCGGTCTGCATCCGGGTTGGTAAACCCATGCTTGGCCCCTTCGATACTGACAAACTCATAGTTGACCTTGGCTGCATCCATCTCGGCCTTGAATGCCTCCACCTGCTGCTGAGTAACCATGCTATCTGCCGCGCCGTGCTCGACCAGGATCTCCGCGCGTACCACCCCAGGCCTGGCCGGGGTCTGGGTGGCCAGTGCGCCATGGAAGCTCACCACGCCGTCCAGTTTTTCGCCGCGGCGTGCGGCATCCAGTACCACCTTGCCGCCGAAGCAATAACCGACCGCCCCCAACTGGTGCTTGTTGGTGTTCGGCTGCAGTTTCAGTAGTTCGAGGCCGGCATCGAAGCGCCGCTCCGCGGCCTTGGGGTCTTTCATCGCTGCCGTCATGAATGCCTTGGCGTCGGCAGGGTGCTCGGTTTGCTTGCCGTCGCCATACATGTCGATGGCCAGGGCGTTGTAGCCCAGTGCTGCCAAGTCGCGGGCGCGGCGCTTGGCATAGTCGTTCAGCCCCCACCATTCATGCACCACGACAATGCCGGGGCGCTTGCCTTCGATGGCGTCGTCATAGGCGTAGTAACCGACCAGGCGATTGCCGTCGGCGTCCTGGTAGGGGATCTCGCGGGTTTGTACCGCCGCTTGGGCGAGGGCGGCGCTGCACATCAGGGTCAAGGCCAGCAGGGCGCGCATGGTCACTACTCCTTGTTCTTCAAACGGTTCGTTCAGCCGGGGTTCAGCCAGGGTTCAGTCGCGGTTCAGGGTGCCCTGCTTACTCTAGCTTCCAGACCGAAACAGCGCACTCAACTGGAGTATCCAGCCATGAAAACCTTCAACACCCTGCTTGCCGCCATGGCCGTCTGCGCCGCTGGCATCACCACCGCACAGGCCGCTGACGACAACTTCGCCAGCCTGACCTACGGCCAGACCAGCGACAAGGTTCGCAAGTCCGGCCTGCTGCAGCGCAACACCGACCACCTCAACGCCGACGGCATCATCGGCAAGGACGACACCTGGGGCGTGCGAGTGGGCAAGATCAATGACCAGGGCCGCTACTACATGTCTTACGACAATGTCTCGGGCGACCACAGCGGCCTGAAGCTGCGCCAGGAAAACCTGCTGGGCAGCTACGACCTGTTCCTGCCGGTGGGCGATACCACCAAGCTGTTCGGCGGCGGCAGCCTGGGCGTGACCAAGCTGACCCAGGACTCGCCGGGGGCCAGCCGGGATACCGACTACGGTTACGCCTATGGCCTGCAGGCCGGCGTGATCCAGGACATCACCGACAAGGCTTCTGTGGAACTGGGCTACCGTTACCTGCGTACCAATGCCGCCACCGAAGTGGGTGCGCACGGCGGGCCGAAGGACGGCACCCTGCGCCTGACCAGCAGCGCGCAGACCTACCTGGCTGCAAGCTACAAGTTCTGACGGGCGAGCCGGGTTATCCTGTACCGGCCTCTTCGCGGGTAAACCCGCTCCCACAGGGATCGCGCAGTTCTTCAAACCTGTGCAGTACCTGTGGGAGCGGGTTTACCCGCGAAAGGGCCGGTACAGGCAATACATATCAAGGAGCTGCACATGAAACTGCTGGTGGTCGAGGACGAAGCCCTGCTTCGCCATCACCTCTACACCCGCCTGGGCGAAGGCGGCCATGTGGTCGAGGCGGTCGCCGATGCCGAGGAGGCGCTTTACCAGGCCGGGCAATACCACTTCGACCTGGCCATCATCGACCTGGGCCTGCCCGGCATCAGCGGGCTGGAACTGATCACGCGGCTGCGCAGCCAGGACAAGACCTTCCCCATTCTCATCCTCACCGCCCGGGGCAACTGGCAGGACAAGGTCGAGGGCCTGGCCGCCGGTGCCGACGACTACCTGGTCAAGCCGTTCCAGTTCGAAGAACTCGAGGCACGCCTGAACGCCCTGCTGCGCCGCTCCAGCGGCTTCACCCAGTCGACCATTGCCGCCGGCCCGCTGGTGCTCGACCTCAACCGCAAGCAGGCGACGCTGGACGAGCAGCCCCTGGCCCTGACCGCCTACGAATACCGCATCCTCGAATACCTCATGCGCCATCACCAGCAGGTGGTGGCCAAGGACCGCCTGATGGAGCAACTGTACCCAGGTGACGAGGAACGCGACCCCAATGTCATCGAAGTGCTGGTCGGCCGCTTGCGGCGCAAGCTCGAGGGCGAGCACGGCTTCAAACCGATCGACACCGTGCGCGGCCTGGGCTACCTGTTCACCGAGCGCTGCCGATGATCCGTTCGCTGCGGGTGCGCCTGATGCTGGCGGCCGCGGTGCTGGCGCTGCTGTTCATGCTGGCGTTGCTGCCGGCCTTGCAGAAGGCCTTCAGCCTGGCCCTGCAGGAGTCGATCGAACAACGCCTGGCCTCGGATGTGACCACGCTGATTTCCGCAGCGCGTATCGAACACGGCCAACTGCAGATGCCGACGTTGCTGCCGGACGAGCGCTACAACCTGCCGTACACCGGCTTGCTCGGCTATATCTTCGACCGCGACGGCAAGCTGGTCTGGCAGTCGCGGGCAACCGCCGCGCAAAACATCAACTACCGCCCGCGCTACGACGGCCGCGGCAACGAATTCGCCCGCATTCACCAGGCCGACGGCGAAGAGTTCTTTGTGTACGACGTCGAGATCAAGCTGCTGGGTGGCCAGAGCGCCGCCTACAGCATCGTTGCCTTGCAACCTGTGCGCGAGTACCAGCACACCCTTGATGGCCTGCGCGAAAAGCTCTACCTGGGCTTTGGCGCGGCCTTGCTGGCGCTGCTGGTGCTGCTGTGGGCCGGTTTGACCTGGGGCTTGCGGTCGTTGCGCCGGCTCAGCCACGAGCTGGACGACGTGGAGTCGGGAGTGCGGGATGGCCTGAGCGGCGAACACCCACGGGAGCTGCTGCGTCTGACCGGCTCGCTGAACCGCCTGTTGCGCAGCGAGCGCGAGCAGCGTCAGCGCTACCGTGATTCGCTCGATGACCTGGCGCACAGCCTGAAGACGCCGCTGGCGGTGTTGCAAGGGGTGGGCGAAAGCCTGCAGCAGCGTAGCGGCGAGCGCGAGCAGGCGCGCGTGCTGCAGAGCCAGATCGAGCGCATGAGCCAGCAGATCGACTACCAGTTGCAACGCGCCAGCCTGCGCAAGAGCGGCCTGGTGCGCCACAGCGTGTTGCTGCGGCCGTTGCTCGAAAGCCTGTGCAGCACCTTGGCCAAGGTGTACCGGGACAAGCGGGTGGACGTGACGCTGCAACTGCCCGATGCGGCGCAGGTGCCGATGGAGCAGGGCGCGTTGCTGGAGCTGCTGGGCAACCTGCTGGAGAACGCCTACCGCCTGAGCCTGGGCCAGGTGCGCGTGAGCCTGGAGCAGGCGCCTGGGCGGTTGACCTTGTGCATCGAGGACGACGGACCGGGGGTGCCGGCGGACCAGCGTGAGCGGATTCTGGAGCGTGGGGAGCGCCTGGACAGCCAGCACCCGGGGCAGGGGATCGGGCTGGCAGTGGTCAAGGATATCGTCGACAGCTATGACGCCGAGCTGAGCCTGGGGGATTCTCCTCTGGGGGGTGCTGCGTTCAGGATCACCTTCAACCTCGAGTGATTTGCTGGCTTGGCCGGCCTCTTCGCGGGTAAACCCGCTCCCACAGGGGTGCACTGCACTCGAGACCTGTGCGGTTCCTGTGGGAGCGGGTTTACCCGCGAAGAGGCCGGCACAGGCAAACCACAATGGGCGGATTCCCGCCAATGCCCCTGTACAAATCCCGCCACCGGGCGGAAATCCGCCAGCCTTCCTCAGGCAATTCGCCCCGTCGTTGGGCGTTTATCCCTCGCAAATACGGCACTTGCACCCTTCGTGGGCATTTTGGCACCACCCTTGCTATTGATCCTCGCAGAGGCCTGCCCAGGCAGCTCGAACACAACGACAAATCCCTCCGGGTGCAGGAGGGTTAGCGATTCAGGTGCCCCATCGCCCTGGGAAGGGTGAACCGGCACACTTGAGGAAAATTAGCCATGACGACACGTCAGCCGCTGTACAAATCCCTGTATGTCCAGGTGTTGGTCGCCATCACCATCGGTATCCTGCTCGGCCACTACTATCCGGAGACGGGCGTCGCCCTCAAACCCTTGGGGGACGGCTTCGTCAAACTGATCAAGATGGTCATCGCCCCGATCATCTTCTGCACCGTGGTCAGCGGCATCGCCGGCATGCAGAGCATGAAGTCGGTCGGCAAGACCGGCGGCTACGCGCTGCTGTACTTCGAAATCGTCTCCACGGTCGCCCTGATCATCGGCCTCGTCGTTGTCAACGTGGTCAAGCCGGGCGCTGGCATGCACATCGATGTCAGCACCTTGAACGCCAGCAGCGTGGCTGCCTACGCCGCCGCCGGCGCGCAGCAGACCACTGTCGGCTTCCTGCTTAACGTCATCCCGAACACCGTGGTCGGCGCCTTCGCCAACGGCGACATCCTGCAAGTGCTGATGTTCTCCGTGCTGTTCGGCTTCGCCCTGCACCGCCTGGGCAGCTATGGCAAGCCGGTGCTGGACATGATCGACCGCTTCGCCCATGTCATGTTCAACATCATCAACATGATCATGAAACTGGCCCCGGTCGGTGCCTTCGGTGCAATGGCCTTCACCATCGGCCAGTACGGCGTTGGCTCGCTGGTGCAACTGGGCTACCTGATGGCCTGCTTCTACATCACCTGCCTGCTGTTCGTGCTGGTGGTGCTGGGCGGTATCTGCCGCGCCCACGGCTTCAGTGTCCTCAAGCTGATCCGCTACATCCGTGAAGAACTGCTGATCGTGCTGGGCACTTCGTCCTCGGAGTCGGCCCTGCCACGCATGCTGGCCAAGATGGAGCGCCTGGGTGCGAAGAAGTCGGTGGTTGGCCTGGTGATCCCGACCGGTTACTCGTTCAACCTCGATGGCACCTCGATCTACCTGACCATGGCTGCGGTGTTCATCGCCCAGGCCACTGACACCACCATGGACATCACTCACCAGATCACCTTGCTGCTGGTGCTGTTGGTGGCTTCCAAAGGTGCTGCCGGTGTTACCGGTTCGGGCTTCATCGTCCTGGCCGCCACCCTGTCGGCCGTTGGCCACCTGCCGGTTGCCGGCCTGGCGCTGATCCTCGGCATTGACCGCTTCATGTCCGAAGCCCGCGCGCTGACCAACCTGGTTGGCAACGCCGTTGCCACCGTGGTCGTGGCCAAGTGGGTGAAGGAAATGGACAACGACAAGCTGGCATCGGAGCTGGCCTCCGGTGGTGCGCCGCTGGTCGATACCCGTCCGACCGACGACCTGGGCGTGGCTGAAGGCCCGGCTCGCTGATCGCGGGATGGTGAAAAGAAAAAGGCGACCTCAGGGTCGCCTTTTTCATGTGCCTTCATACCTGTGCGCGGTCCTCTGTAGGAGCGGCCTTGTGTCGCGAAAGGGCTGCGTAGCAGCCCCGGCAACCTTGCAGGATGGCCGAGATCCTGGGGCCGCTACGCGCCCCTTTCGCGACACAAGGCCGCTCCTACAAGGGACCGCGTACAGGCGCGAAGACCGCGTACAGTCCAGAGGTCAGGCCAGCACCACCTCCAGCACCCGGATCACGTCCGGCTGCGGGTAATGCCACCTTACCTGCACATCCCAGAACTTCACCCCATACACCCGCTCGGCCGGCGGCATCTGGTAGGCCGGCCGTGGGTCCTGCGCAAGGCACTGCTCGATCAGCTCCACCAGCGGTTCACCCAGGCGCAGTGCATGTTCGCGGGCCTGGGGCAGGGCGTTGTCGACCCACTGAACGGCGATCGCGACAGGCGCTTGGCTGGCCATCTGGTTGCTGGCGCCAGGGATGCTATCGGCGTACGGCACATACGGTTTGATATCCAGCACCGGCGTACCGTCGAGCAGGTCGATCCCAGACAGCAGCAGGCGCCCTGGCTCCATGCCTTCCAGGCGCACCACCGACTGGCCGATGCCATTGGGCCGGTGAGTGGCGCGGGTGGCGAACACACCCATGCTCTTGTTGCCACCCAGGCGCGGTGGCCGCACCTTCAGGCGGGGTTTGTCTTCCAGTGCCTGGTGGAACAGGAACAGCAGCCAGACATGGCTGACCTGTTCCAGCCCCTCGACCGCATCGCCCTGGTCGAACGGCGGCAGCAGCTCGAGCACGCCTCGTGCGGCGGGCGCCAGTTGCGGCTGGCGCGGGATGGCGAACTTTTCCTTGAAACAGGAGCGGATGATGCCGACCGGGGTAACCGTATGCTGCATGGCCAATCAGCCGCGCACGCGCAGGGTCAGGCCCTTGAGGAAGTTGCGCAGCAACTGGTCGCCGCACGGGCGGTAGTTGTCATGGCCGGCCTTGCGGAACAGTGCGCTGAGCTCGGGCTTGCTGACCGGGAAATTGACCGACTTGAGGATCGCATGCAGGTCATCTTCCTTGAGCTCGAAGGCCACCCGCAGCTTCTTGAGGATGAGGTTGTTGGTTACCGGCAGCTCGATCGGCTGCGGCGGGCGGCTGTCATCCTTGCCGCGACGGTGGATCACCAAGCCGTCGAGAAAGTGCGCCATGACCCGTTCCGGGCAACGCACGAAGCCTTCCTCGTCCTCCTTCTTCAGGTAGGTGGCCAGCACCAGTGGATGCACGTCGAGGCCGGATAGCCCGATGATTTCGGCCATCTTGGCGTCATTCACCTTGAGCATGTAGCGCAGGCTGCGCAGGACGTCGTTGTGGTTCATTGTTGCAGAATCCTGTTCAGGTGCCGCACCTGTGGCGCGGCGTATTGCTTAGAAACGTTCGGTAGTGGCCAGGTAGCGCCACTGGCCCAGGGGCAACTTGCCCATCGATACGCCGCCCAGGCGAATGCGGCGCATGCCTACCAGCTCCAGGCGCAGGTAGGCGCACAGCTCGGCGATCTGCCCGGGCTGCGGGTTTTTCAGGGCCATGCGCAGGTGGGTCTCGTTCTGCCAGCTGGCCTTGGCTTTAGGCAGCTCGCGGTCATTGCGGGTGGCACCGCGCGCCAGGCGTTCCAGCGCCTGGGGTGTGGTCTCGCCGCGCACTTCAACGATGAATTCCTGTTCCAGGCGGCGCAGGTCGGCGTCGATCTTGCGGGTTACCCGCCAGTCCTGGGTAAATACCTGCAGGCCGCTGGCACCGCGCTCCAGCGGAGCCACGCAGGCCTGCCGGGCAAAATGCCCGTGCAGTGCGCGCACGCCTTCGCGGTGGGTTTCGCTGAGGGTGCCCATGTTCATGCTGGCACGGGCAGTTTCGCTGTCCACGTTGGCCGCCTGGTTCAGCAGCAGGGTTACTGGTTCCAGCGTTTCGGCACGGGCACCCGGCAGCAGTTCGACGCGCTGCTGCTCGACCTTGAACTGCGGTTGCTCGACCACCACGCCATCGACCGTGACCCAGCCGCCCTCGATATACAGCTCGGCCTCGCGGCGGGAGCAGCCAAGCTGCTCGATAAGGCGTTTGGACAGGCGGACGGGTTCGGACATGACGGCAATTCGCAAAGGCAGGGAAAGACCTGCATTGTACCTGCCTGCGCGGCAGAGGGGCTGGGAATCTGTGTCATTTACGCCGTTTTGCGCAGGCGCATGTGCAGCAGCGGGTAGGGTTGCCCCAGGCCGTCGGTTTCCGAACGGCCGATCACCTCGAAGCCCTCATGCAGGTAGAAGCCCAGGGCTTGCGGGTTCTGTTCATTGACGTCCAGGCGCTCGGCATTCAGTTCGTCGATCGCATAGTGCAGCAGGCGCTTGCCAACCCCTTTGCCACGGTAGTCCGGTGCGACGAACAGCATGTCCACGCGCCCGTTGGCAACGCCGGCGAAACCACAGATGCGTTGGCGGTCCTTGCAGCAGATCAGCATCACTGCGTCGAGGTAGCGACGCAGCACATGGTCGCGCAGCAAGGCAATGTAGCTATCCGGCAAGAAGTCGTGGGTGGCGCGTACCGATTCTTCCCACACCTGTACCAGTTCGCCGTAGTCACTCAAGCGCGGGGTTTGCAGCGTCAGTACCGAATGCATGCCGGTGTTCCTCCATGACGATAAGGCAAACATAGCAGGCCAACCACCGGTCGGCTTCTCCGTGCGCTGCTTGAATCTCGGGGGGTGGCGGTCTATTAATTTCATGTGGGAAAAATTCCCACAGAATGAAAAGAAAGAAGCTGACACAGGATTCCCGGCTTGATTTGGCGTTTCTCACGGCGACGACCTGGAGACGAAATATGCAAATCCATGTGCTGTTCAAAAAAGCGATATTGGCGGCTGCCGTTGCTGGCGTGCTGTCGACTTCCATCGTTCTGGTCCCTGACTCGATTTCCAATGGCTCCAGCGCCTACGCCAAGGATGGTGGTGGTGGAGGCGGTCACGGAGGTGGCGGCGGTGGCCATGGTGGGGGTGGTGGTGGCCATGGTGGCGGCGGCGGTGGTCACGGTGGTGGCGGCGGTGGCCACGGTGGTGGCGGTGGAGGCCATGGTGGTGGCGGCGGTGGCCACGGTGGTGGCGGTGGTAGCGGTGGTGGTGGTGGTGGTCACGGCGGTGGTGGTGGCGGCCATGGCGGTGAAGGCGGCGGCCACGGCGCTGGTGGGCATGGAGATGGCCATGCCGGCAACAGTGGGCGCGGCCATGACGGCTCCTCGAACTCTGGGCGCAGCGGCAACCACGCTGAAGCGGGTGACGATCATGGCAATCACGTTGGCGGTGAGCCTGGGGACGATCACGGCAATCACGTTGGCGGTGAGCCCGGTGACGATCATGGCAATCACGTTGGCGGTGAGCCCGGGGACGATCATGGCAATCATGTTGGCGGTGAGCCTGGCGATGACCACGGCAATCACGTTGGTGATGAACCTGGTGATGATCGTGGCGACCATCTGGGTGGCGAACCGGGTGATGACAACAGCAGGAGCTGACTGGCTCTGAACGGTCTCATGCAGCGCCCACGGGGCGGGCCTGTATGAGGCCAGGTTCGGATACACGGCAGCCCCACTCAACGCGAATGCAATGAGCGCCGACGACTATCCCTCATCTCGTCAGGGATATGGTCACAGTTGGTGTGGGATCTTTTCCCGCGTCGTATACTGGGTTCATCTGTCAAGGAATGCGCTCAATGCAATCGCCTACCATCCCCCCTTCGATGTTAAGCGCACTGCGGCGTGTCATGCGTCCTCTGGTGCGCCTGATGCTGCGCAAAGGGGTCACCTACACGATGTTCGCCGACCTGCTCAAGGAAGTGTTCGTCGATGTGGCGCATCGCGAGTTTCGCCTGGACGGTACAGTGCCGACCGACAGCCGCATCAGCCTCCTCACGGGCGTGCATCGCAAGGATGTCCGGCGTTTGCGTAGCGAGGGAGGGGCGTCGCTCGCCGTGCTGCCGGAAAACATTACGTTAGGTGCACAGTTGGTCAATATGTGGACCACTGGCAAGCCGTTCTGCTCGGAGCCTGGCCAGGCGCTGCCGTTGCCGCGTCTGGCGAGCGTTGGCGGCGATCGTTCCTTCGATGCGCTGGTGGCGAAGATCAGCACCGACATCCGCGGGCGGGTGGTGCTGGATGAGTGGTTGCGCCTGGGTATCGTCCGGCTCGACGACCAGGACTGTGTCCACCTGGAAGCCCAGGCATTCGTGCCGCAGAAGGGCTTCGACGAAAAGGCCGCGTACTTTGGCCACAACCTGCATGACCATGCCTGCGCAGCAGTGCACAACCTGAGTGGGGACGGCCAGCCGTTCTTTGAACGCAGTGTGCACTACGACGCCTTGAGCCCGGCCAGCGTCGACCATTTGCGTGCAGCGGTGGACAAGGACGGCATGCAGATGCTGCTTGCCTTCAGCCGGCTTGCATCAGACCTGGAAGATGCCGATGTGCCCAGCGCCGAGCAACGTCAGCGCATCACGGTAGGGCTTTATTTCTACACTGAAACTACCGACCCCGATTTGTCGAAGACACCCGACCCATGACTTCCCTCGCGCGCTGCCTCAGTGTGGTCACACTGGTCCTGGGTTTCGGGCTGAACCTGGTGGCGCCTGCCGAAGTGGCCGCAGCACCGGTATGTGTCAGCCGTGACGAAGTGGGTATGGCGGGGGCGGCGGGCTTGCAGTTTCCCGGCGGTATTGGTGGTACCGGGGCCAGGACGGGCGGTGTCGGTGGTACCGGTGTACGCAGCGAAAACGGCGGAGTGGGTGGCACCGGTGCGCCGCTGCCGCAGCGTCCCGGCGGCACGGGTGGGACCGGTGCGGTGGCCGACGGTGTGGACGGCACCTTCATCGATCACGGCGGGGCAGGCGGTACCGGCGCACCGATCCTGCGCCCGGGCGGTACCGGTGGCACGGGCATCGTCGGCACCATCACCGGGTTCGCCTCGATTTGCGTCAATGGCCTGGAAGTGCACTTTGGCAAGGACGTACCGGTGAGTGAAAACGGTGCGCCTGCCAGTAGCGCTCACCTGGCAATCGGCCAGGTTGTCGCGGTTGAGGCATTTGCCGGCAAACGCGGCTTGCAAGCAGGGCGCATCTCGATCCTCAACGTTTACGAAGGGCCGCTGACGGCACTGCCCAATGCATCGGCCCCCCTGCGGGTCATGGGCCAACCCGTGCGGCTGGCTGCAGGGGCGCGGGTGGCTGAAGGGTTGCGCCCGGGCGAGCCGGTCAGGGTCAGTGGCCTGCGCGATGCCAAGGGCGAAGTGGTAGCCAGCCGTATCGAACGGGCGCCGGGGCTCAGGGAAGCCAGTGCCATCGGTGCGGTAGACCGCGCCGGCAGCCTCCAGGGGCTGAAGCTGGGAACCCGTGTGGCACCTGCGAGGGAAGTGCTGGTACGTGGGCAGTGGACCGGACGCCAGCTGGAAGTGGCGCAAACCCGCCCAGACCCGAGCCTGCCTTTTGCTGGCCGTGTGCAGACGGCGGTGATCGAGGGGCTGGTACAGCGCAGCCACGCTCAACAACTGGTGGTGGCAGGCATCAAGGTGACGCTGGGGCAGGGTACCGTGATCGTCGGCAAGCAGCCCGCGGCATTGGCGCTCGATCAACGTGTGCGGGTGAGCGGGGTGTTCAATGGCAAGCACGAGCTGCGGGCAACCCGCGTGGAGTTCGATGACGGCCGTGCCGACAACCCGGACAGAGGGCATTCGGGGCGTGGCAGCGGGCACGGCACCCGTGACGCTGAAGGTTCCAGCAATAGCGGGCATGGCGGACGCGATGCGACCAGTGATCGCATTGAAAGCAGTGATGACCACAGCGGGCACGGCGGTGTTGACGATTCCAGTGGTCGGGACGGTACTGAGCGCGTGGACAAGTCCGGAAAGTCGGAACATGGCGACACCATGGAGCGACCCGAGAGCAGCAATAGCGGAAGCTCTGACCGGGTAGAGAAGGTAGAGCTCGAAAAGGTGGAAAAAATTGAAAAAGCAGAGAAGGTTGAAAAGGTAGAAAAAGTAGAGAAGATCGAGAAAGCCGAGAAGCCCGAAAAGGTCGAGAAGATCGAAAAGCCTGAAAAAGTCGAGAAGATCGAGAAGCCTGAGAAAGTCGAGAAGGTAGAAAAAGTTGAGAAGGTCGAGAAAGTAGAGAAGGTCGAAAAAGTAGAGAAGGTCGAAAAAGTAGAGAAGGTCGAAAAGGTCGAAAAGGTCGAAAGACCCGAGACAGTAGAGAAAGCCGAAAAAGTGGAGCATCCAGAGCGATCCGGGCATTAGGCAACTAGGCTGGGTAGGTGCGATCACCTTTCCAGTTCGGGATACCGAGGTGCAGATGAGACCCACGCTCCCTCTTTTCGCCTGCTTGCTGTCATGCGCCAGCGCGTCGGTCCTGGGCGATACCTTCAGCGCCGCCATAGGTATGGACTATTCAAGTGGCGACTATGGCACGGGTACAACCTCGGAAATCTGGTACATCCCCGTGGTCGGCAAGTATGAAACCGGCCCAATGACCTACAAGATCACTGTGCCCTGGCTGCGCATCACCAACCCTGAAGTGGGCCCGAATGGTGACCCCTTGCCCGGTGGCTGCCGGGATGTGGAAAGCGGGCTGGGAGACACGGTTGCCAGCGCCGGTTACGCCCTGCTCGACGGCAGTGACGGTGGCCTGATGCTGGACCTGATCGGCAAGGTCAAATTCCCCACTGCCGATGAAGACCAGTGCCTGGGCACCGGTGAATACGACTACACCGGCCAGGTCGACATCGCCAAGGCCTTTGGCCCGGTGACCGGTTTCGCGACCCTGGGCTGGAAGAAGTTCGGCGACCCGCCGGACAGTGATTTCGACGACCCGATATTTGCCAGCCTCGGCTTCGCCATGCCCGTGGCTGCAGGCACTTCGGCGGGTGCCTCCTACGACTGGCGGCAGAAGGTCGTTTCGACGGGTGCGCAGATCAAGGAACTTACCCTGTTCCTGACACACAAGCTCAACCAGCAGTGGAAAGTGCAACTCTATGCAGTCAAAGGCTTCTCGGATGCCAGCCCGGATGCAGAGGGCGGCCTGATGCTTTTTCACGCGTTCTGACGAAAAAGCCCCTGGCCCGGGAGTTCCTTGTGGGGAATGGCGGGGCAGGGGCTTTTCAGTTTGCTGCTGCGTTAGATGGGTTCAGCCCACATGTCGTATTCGTCGGCATCCACCACGCGGCAACGTACCTTGTCACCCGGCTTGAAGCCGTGGTCGCCATCGATGAACACGCTGCCGTCGATTTCCGGGGCATCGAAGAAGCTGCGGCCAACCGAACCTTGCTCCTCCACTTCATCGATCAGCACGTCGATTTCCTTGCCGATGCGCAGTTGCAGGCGGGCGGCGCTGATGGCCTGCTGGTGGGCCATGAAGCGGTCCCAGCGGTCCTGCTTGACGTCGTCCGGCACTTCTTCCAGGCCCAGGTCGTTGGCCGGGGCGCCTTCTACCGGCGAGTACTGGAAGCAGCCCACGCGGTCCAGCTGGGCTTCGGTCAGCCAGTCCAGCAGGTACTGGAAGTCTTCCTCGGTCTCGCCCGGGAAGCCGACGATGAAGGTGGAGCGAATCACCAGCTCCGGGCACTGCTCGCGCCAGTTCTTGATACGTGCCAGGGTGCGGTCTTCGAAGGCCGGGCGCTTCATGGCCTTGAGCACTTTCGGGCTGGCGTGCTGGAACGGGATATCCAGGTACGGCAGGATCTTGCCGGCGGCCATCAGCGGGATCACGTCGTCGACGTTCGGGTACGGGTACACGTAGTGCAGACGTACCCAGGCACCCAGGCTGCTCAGGGCTTCGCACAGCTCGAGCATGCGGGTCTTGACCGGGCGGCCGTTCCAGAAGTCGGTCTTGTACTTGACGTCGACGCCGTAGGCGCTGGTGTCCTGGGAAATCACCAGGATCTCCTTGACCCCGGCCTTGACCAGGCGCTCGGCCTCGCTCAGCACTTCGCCGACCGGGCGGCTGACCAGTTTGCCGCGCATCGACGGGATGATGCAGAAACTGCAGCTGTGGTTGCAGCCTTCGGAAATCTTCAGATACGCATAATGGCGCGGGGTCAGCTTGACGCCCTGCGGCGGCACCAGGTCGATCAGCGGGTTGTGGTCCTGGCGTGGTGGCACCACTTCGTGCACGGCGTTGACCACCTGCTCGTACTGCTGCGGGCCGGTGACCGACAGCACGCTCGGGTGCACGTCACGGATGCTGCCTTCCTCGACACCCATGCAGCCGGTGACGATGACCTTGCCGTTTTCCTTGATCGCTTCGCCGATCACTTCCAACGACTCGGCCTTGGCGCTGTCGATGAAGCCGCAGGTGTTGACCACCACTACGTCGGCGTCCTCGTAGGTGGGCACGACTTCATAGCCTTCCATGCGCAGCTGGGTCAGGATGCGCTCGGAATCGACCAGGGCTTTTGGGCAACCCAGGCTTACGAAACCTACCTTGGGGGTGGCGGGCGTGGTGGACATGACTAACCTCGGTATTGAATGCAGGTCGCCCGGCCGGAATCGGGGGCGATCTTGACGGGCGCTTTTGGCGCCTCTGATCAAAAAGTGCGCAATTCTAGCGAGCGCAGGGTCGCTTGACCAGCAGAAATGCGACGAACGCTGCGCTATGCTTCGCGCCATTGCGCCGGGGGTATCAGTATCACCTGGCGCATCGGGAATTTTACTGGCCTTGCAAGGCCGTCTGCGGGAGTGGTCGATGGTTCAGGCAAGCAGTCACGCCGAGGGCGGGCACGAGGGGAAGCAGGGTGCGACGCGGTCGTTGAGCCTGCTCGTGGCGGCGGTCGGGGTGGTTTATGGCGATATCGGCACCAGCCCGTTGTATACCCTCAAGGAGGTCTTCAGCGGCGGGTACGGAGTGCCGGTCAACCATGACGGCGTGCTGGGGATCCTGTCGCTGATCCTGTGGTCGCTGCTATGGGTAGTGTCGTTCAAGTACGTGATGTTCATCCTGCGCGCCGACAACCAGGGCGAGGGCGGCACCATGGCGCTGACCGCGCTGGCGCGGCGGGCCACGGCGGCCTACCCGAGGTTGCGTACGTTGATGGTGGTGTGCGGGTTGATCGGCGCTTCGCTGTTCTATGGCGACAGCATGATCACGCCGGCGGTGTCGGTGCTGTCGGCGGTGGAAGGCATGGGCCTGGCGTTTGATGGTATCGATCACTGGGTTGTACCGATTTCGCTGGTGATCCTGGTGGCGCTGTTCCTGGTGCAGAAGCACGGCACCGAGAAGATCGGCAAGCTGTTCGGCCCGATCATGGTCACCTGGTTCCTGGCGCTGGGCTCGCTGGGCGTGTACGGCATATCGCAGAGCCCGGAAGTGCTCAAGGCTTTCAACCCGGCCTGGGCGGTCAACTTCTTCGTGGTTCACCCCGGCATGGGCGTTGCCATTCTCGGCGCGGTGGTCCTGTCGCTGACCGGTGCCGAGGCGCTGTACGCCGACATGGGCCACTTTGGCCGCAAGCCGATCGCTCGGGCCTGGTTTGCCCTGGTGCTGCCGGCGCTGGTGCTCAACTACTTTGGCCAGGGCGCGTTGCTGCTGCAGGACCCGGATGCAGCACGTAACCCGTTCTACCTGCTGGCGCCGGGCTGGGCACTGCTGCCGATGGTCGGCCTGGCTACCATGGCCACGGTGATCGCTTCGCAGGCGGTGATCTCGGGGGCGTTCTCCCTGACCCGCCAGGCCATTCAGCTGGGCTACATCCCACGCATGCAGATCCAGCACACTTCCAGCGATGAACAAGGGCAGATCTATATTGGTGCGATCAACTGGACACTGATGGTCGGCGTGGTACTGCTGGTGCTTGGTTTCGAGTCATCCGGTGCCCTGGCGGCGGCGTACGGGGTGGCTGTGACCGGTACCATGCTGATGACCACCATCCTGGTTTCGGCGGTGATGCTGCTGCTATGGAAGTGGCCGCCGGTGCTGGCGGTGCCGATCCTGATGGGTTTCCTGTTGGTGGATGGGCTGTTCTTTGCCGCCAACGTGCCGAAGATCATCCAGGGCGGGGCCTTCCCGGTCTTGGCCGGCGCTGTGCTGTTCCTGTTGATGAGCACCTGGAAGCGTGGCAAGCAGATCCTGATGGAGCGCATCGACGAAGGCGCGCTGCCGCTGCAGCTGTTCATCAGCAGTATCCGCATTCAGCCTCCGCACCGGGTCGAAGGCACGGCGGTGTTCCTCACGGCACGCTCCGATGCGGTGCCCCATGCGCTGTTGCACAACATGCTGCATAACCAGGTGCTGCACAGCCAGGTGGTGCTGTTGACGGTGGTCAGCGAGGACCGGCCACGCGTGCCGGAACAGGAGCGCTTTGAAGTGGAGGCCTATGGCGATGGGTTCTTCCGCGTGTTGCTGCACTTCGGCTTCATGGACGAACCGGACGTGCCGGCGGCGTTGAAGCTGTGCCACCTGGAAGGCCTTGACTTCAGCCCGATGCGCACCACCTTCTTCCTCAGCCGCGAGACCGTGATCGCCTCACGGCTGGAGGGGATGTCGCGCTGGCGGGGCAACCTGTTCGCGTTCCTGCTGAAGAATGCCAACGGCAACTTGCGCTTCTTCAACCTGCCGCTGAACCGGGTGATCGAGCTGGGGACCCAGGTCGAGATCTGAGGGGCAACACAGATTTCAAGGCAGTACCCGCTCCCACAGGGAGCGCATAGCTTTCAAAGCTTGCGCTGT
This sequence comes from Pseudomonas sp. ABFPK, assembly GCF_001586765.1. Taxonomy (NCBI): domain Bacteria; kingdom Pseudomonadati; phylum Pseudomonadota; class Gammaproteobacteria; order Pseudomonadales; family Pseudomonadaceae; genus Pseudomonas; species Pseudomonas sp. ABFPK. The sequence goes on from NZ_LQXW01000021.1 coordinate 40,308, forward strand.
ACCTGTGGGGGCGGGTTTACCCGCGAATGGGCCGCAAGCCTTATCAGTTCTGCTCAGCCACACTCGACTTGCCCTGGCGCGTCTCGATCTCACCGATCAGGCGCTTGGCCAGTGCCGGGTAGTTTTCGTCGAAGTGGTGCCCCCCCGGCAGCTTCAGGCGTTCACCCACCGCAGTCTTGTCGGTGCAACCGCTCTCGTCGGTTTCTTCCACGCCATACACACACACCACCTTGGACGCCGGCAGTTTGGCCATTTCCGGCCCGGTTGGCGCTTCCTGGCCTTCCTTGCCCAGCCAGCCCTCGACTTCGATCTCGAAGCTGCCGCTGCGGGCAAAGGCCAGCAGCATCACCGCGTCGATACGCTGCTGGTCCTCGGCCGGCAGGCGGTTGTAGATCGCCGGCAGGACGTCGGCACCGAACGAATAGCCGGTCAGCACGAAGCGCTTGGTGCCCCACTTCTGTCTGTAGTGCTGCATCAGCTCGGACAGGTCGGCGGCGCTTTGTTCCGGGGTCTTGTGTTGCCAGTAGTAGCGCAGCGTGTCGATGCCGACCACCGGGTAACCAAGCTTGGCCATTTCCCCGGCCACGTCGCGGTCCAGGTCTCGCCAGCCGCCATCACCGGAAAGGAACAGGGTGACCGTGTCGGTGGTCTGCCCGGCTGGCACCTCGACTACCGGAATGGCCAGGGCGTTGCCGTCGTGGCCGACCAGGGCCTGGGTCAGTTGGGCCTTGAGCACTTGTGGCAGGTGGATGTCGTAGTCACTGATGCTGGTTTCGGCATTGGCCTGGTCGCGCACGAAGGCGGCGCTGGCGTCATCCGGGTTATCGTTCCAGGCGACGTTCCAGTGGCCGTGGGCGGCCGACTTCGGCAGCGCTGTCTGGCAGCCCGGCTGTTCCAGGCTGAAGCCCACGGAAATCGCCCGCGCCTTGTCGTTGTTCTGGCTGGCCAGCCAGCGCCAGGCCTGGGCGGCGCCAGGGCCGATACCGGCAACCAGGGTCGGCTTCTCCGGTAACTGGCCCAAGGCCTGGTCCAGGGCCTGTTGTTGTTTGCTGCAGTCATTGGGCGGCAGGATCACCTGCACCAGTTGCGCTTCGCCAGCCTGGGCCAGGTCCAGCAGCTGCCTGTCGGTCAGCGCCTGGTCCTGGGGTACGCCGATGGCCACCCGGGCCTTGGGGTGCACGGCTGGGGTCACACGGGTGATGCGGGTGTCATTGATGCTCAGTTGTTCCAGGCGTGCCTCGGGAGCCGGGCGCGTCCATAGCCAGAACGCCAGCGCGCCTCCCAGGGCAGCCAACAGCAGGGGAACCAGCAGGTACAGCCAAAAGCGTCGGGTCATCAACGTTTCACCAATCCAGTCAGGCCGCCTGCGATCAGGGCGGCGGTGTCAGCCAGTGCCACCAGCGGGTCGAGCCCGGCCGGCACGGCCATGTAACGGGGTTCCCAGTCCGGTTGGAACTTGTCCTTGAAGCGTCGAAGCCCCTGGAAGTTGTACAACTGCTCGCCACGGCGGAACACCATCGAGCCCAGGCGCTGGGTCAAGGGCGCCCCACGCCGTGGCTGCAGGCCGGAAAGCGGCACCATGCCCAGGCTGAAGCGGGCGTAGTCATGGCTTTTGTAGTGCAAGATCAGGCCGATCATCATGAATTCCATGGTCAGCTTCGGGGCCTCGGGGTGCGCACGCATAAGGTCGAGGCTGGCCAGTTCCTTGCCATGGGTTTCCAGCAGGTTGGCGAAAGCCACCGGGCGGCCTTGGAAGCGGATCAGGGCAATGCGAAAATGCTGCAGGTATTCAGGGCTGAAGCGCCCCAGCGAGAAGCCTTTCTCGCGCACGTTCTTGCCGCCAAGCCAGGCGTCGGAAATTTCCTTCAGCTCTGCCAGCGGGGCATGCCCGGGTTCGTGGATTTCCAGGCTCAGGCCGTCACGGCCGCCACGGTTCCAGGTGTAGCGCAGGTCCTTCATTTCCTTGCCCTTGGCTTCGAGATCGAAACGGCGCAAGTCGACCCGGGCTTCTTCACCCAGCTTCAGCGCAGTCAGGCCGATGTCCATGTAGAACGGCAGGTTCTCGGCGCGCACCTGATAGAACACCGGGCGGGCATGGTGCAGGTCGCACAGGTCACGGAACTGCCAGATCATCTCGGCGCGCTCCTGGGCCGGGCCGATCGGGTCGTACAGGGCTACCAAGCTGCGACCGCGACGGGCGTACATAAGGAAGGCGTTGTTGCCAGGGTGGAACAGCAGCGCCTTGTCACCGGTCAGCGCCAGGCCGCCATCTGGCTGGTCGGATGCCAGCAGAATGCGGTTGGCACGCAGCAGCTCTTCTTCGTCAGGCAAGTGGATCACCGGTGGTGCGGTACGCAGCAGCCAGGTCAGGGCCACGGCCGCCAGCAGCAAGGCGCTGCCCATGGCGGCGCGCAGACCACGCGGGGCATCAGCATCGAGGGTGAACTGCCACCACAGCTGATGGCTGTAGGGAACATCCTGGTAGGCGAACAGCAACAACCAAACCGATGCGCCGACCACACAGGCGCTGGCTACCAGAAACACCGGCGAGAACGGCAACTCGAGCAAACGACTGGGGCGGTAGAAGGAACGGCGGAACAGAGCGAGCAGGGCGGCAGTGAGGGTCAGCAAGCAGGCCTCTTCCCAATCGAAGCCCTTGAGCAGCGACAGCAGGGCACCGACCAGCAACAGCACGGTGGTCAGCAGCCAGGCGGCGGACAGGCGCCGGCGCAGGCCTTGGGCCAGCAGCAGGCACAGCACGCCGATCAGGCTGGCGCCAAAATGCGAAGCATCGATCAGGCGGTGCGGAACCAGGAAACCCATGTGCTCCAGGCGGGTGTCGATTTCGGGCGTGGCACCGGAGAACAGCAGCACCACCCCGGACAGGAATACCAGGATCGAAAGGATCGGTGCAGCCAGCCCGGAAGCGGCCTTGATAGCCTGTTGCGCGAACAGCAAGCGCCGGGCCTCGTTGGCCAGCAGCAGCGCGCAGGCCAGCAGCAGCGGCAGCACCACGTAGATCAGCCGATACAGCAGCAGTGCCGCTGCCAGCGGCGCCGCGCCAAGTTGGTCGGCAAAAGCCGCCAGTAGTATGGCTTCGAATACCCCGACGCCGCCCGGTACGTGGCTGAGCACACCTGCGGCCAAGGCCAGCAGGTACACCAGGACAAAGGCACCGAACGGCGGTGCTTCGGGCAGCAGCAGATACAGCACGGTGGCGGCAGCGGCGACATCCAGTGCGGTGATCAGCAATTGCAGGGCCGCCAGGCGTGCGCCCGGCAGGCGCAGCGTGCGGCGGCCCAGTTGTACCAGCAGGTTGTTGGCCAGTGGCTGTTCAGCCAGGCGTCGGCGGTACAGGCCGAACACCAGCACGCTGCACACCAGCAACACCGCTATGGCGATACCCGCCAGCAAGCCTGGCGCCAAACCCAGTGCGGCCGAGGCCGCCGGCAGGTCGCTCAAGGTCGCCAAGGCGGCCAGGGGCGGTAGCGCGCAGCCCAGTGACAGGCTGGCAAAAACGGTCATCCGTGCAACTTCACCTGCGCCAACCCCTTGGCGCGCATACAGGCGATAGCGCACCGAACCGCCCGAAAGCATCGACAGGCCGATGGCGTTGCCTATGGCAAAAGCGCTGAAGCCGCCCAGCACCAGGCTGCTCGCGGGCAGTTTCACGCCGGCATAGCGGCTGGCCGACCACTCGTAACCGAGCAGAATCACGAAACCGAGCACAGTTGCCAGCAAGGCGCCAAGTAACGACTGGGTAGGCACGCTGAGCATGGCATCGTGCAAGGCATAGATGTCCAGCTCGCTCAACAGGTGGCGACAGGCGACCAAGGCCATGGTGAACAACACCAGGGTAACTACCAGGCCGATGGGCTGGCGGTAACGGCTCAGACGCTCCAGCAAGGGCAAACGTTGCGCGGCGCCAGGCAGCGTTGTGGCAAGCGGCACCGGGGATTCGGGATTGTGCGAAGTCATGGATTGCCCCGGGCATGCAGCGCGAGGTGAGGGAAAGGTGTGGCCAAGTGAAAGTCCCTTAGGAAAAACGTATCCAATGTTACTCCGGCCTCGAGCGCTTTCAGCGGCCTGGCAGGGTTAAAGATAGTTCATCCTGGGCATGACCTCTCAAGCCTGCGGGTTGGCTGGAGGACGGGAGAATCGGGGGCGACGAAAAGCAGGAGGGGAGAAACAACAAACCCCGCGCTGCTGTTACACAGGCGGGGTTTGTTCTGACGAATATGGTTGCGGGAGCCGGATTTGAACCGACGACCTTCGGGTTATGAGCCCGACGAGCTACCAGGCTGCTCCATCCCGCGTCAGTGGGGCGAATTCTACAGTTTTCAGAATGGGTGTCAAGCGCTAGTCGTTGATTTTTTTGAAATTTCTATCAGCGCATTATTTGACGCAAAGAAAAAGGCCACTGCGTGAACAGTGGCCTTTTCTCGAATCTGGTTGCGGGAGCCGGATTTGAACCGACGACCTTCGGGTTATGAGCCCGACGAGCTACCAGGCTGCTCCATCCCGCGCCTGTGAGATCGAATTCTACGGATTTACCCGTGGGTGTCAAGCTTTTTTCTGAAAAAACCTTTCCTGTTCAAACTCTTAGCGTCTGTATATGGCTCGCAGCTCAGGCGCGACGGGGCTTTCAGGCCGATTATCGAGCAATGTCGCGCACAGGCTGCATACCCGAGGGCGCATGCGATACTATCTGTATGAATTTACAGTGCTGACGGTCATCCATGTCCTTGCGCAAGATCATCCACGTCGACTGCGATTGCTTCTATGCCGCGATCGAAATGCGTGACGACCCGCGCCTGGCCGGGCGGCCCATGGCGGTGGGGGGCTCGGCCGACCGCCGTGGGGTGATCGCCACCTGCAACTATGAAGCGCGTGCCTACGGCGTGCGTTCGGCCATGTCGTCGCGGCACGCGCTGAAGCTGTGCCCGGACCTGCTGATCGTCAAGCCGCGCTTCGAGGCCTACCGTGAAGCCTCGCGGGAAATCCACACGATCTTCCGTGACTACACCGAGCTGATCGAGCCGCTGTCGCTGGACGAGGCCTACCTGGATGTAAGTGACAGCCAGTGGTACTCGGGCAGTGCCACGCGCATTGCCGAGGATATCCGCCGCCGTGTCGCCCGCACCCTGCATATCACTGTCTCGGCCGGTGTGGCGCCAAACAAGTTCCTGGCCAAGATCGCCAGTGACTGGCGCAAGCCCAATGGCCTGTTCGTGATTACCCCGGGCGAAGTGGAGGCATTCGTCGCCGCCCTGCCGGTGGCCAGGTTGCACGGGGTGGGCAAGGTAACGGCAGACAAGCTGGCGCGGTTGGGTATCGAAACCTGCCTGGAGCTGCGCGAATGGTCGCGTCTGGCACTGGTGCGCGAGTTCGGCAGCTTTGGCGAGCGTTTGTGGGGGCTGGCACGGGGTGTCGATGAGCGTGCCGTGCACAATGACAGTCGCCGGCAGTCGGTCAGCGTGGAAAACACCTACGACACCGACCTGCCGGACCTGGCCAGTTGCCTGGCACGGCTGCCCGAACTTCTGGAGAGCCTGAACGAGCGTATCGCCCGCATGGATAGCAGTTACCGGCCGGAAAAGCCCTTCGTCAAGGTCAAGTTCCATGACTTCAGCCAGACCACCATGGAGCAGGCGGGGGCGGGCAGGGACCTGGAGAGTTATCGCCAGTTGCTGGGTCAGGCGTTTGCCCGTGGTGGCAAGCCGGTGCGCTTGCTTGGGGTAGGCGTGAGGTTGCGCGACTTGCGCGGGGCGCATGAGCAGCTGGAGCTGTTCCCGCCTCAGTAAATGGCCCGCCAATTTAACGCGGTCCCTGTAGGAGCGGCCTTGTGTCGCGATGGGCTGCGAAGCAGCCCCATGATTTCAGCCTTGATGCATGAATTGCCGGGGCTGCTTCGCAGCCCATCGCGACACAAGGCCGCTCCTACAAGGTATTGCGTGATGCGGGTTACTGCGCGCCCGGGTCGGCCACCAACCGGCCAGTGGCCTTGGTCAGCGACTGCAGAAACTCCTGCTGCAACTCCGGATCGTTGCGGGTCAGTTCGATCAGGCTCTGTTCCATTTCACTGGCTTCTTCTTCCAGGCCGAGTTCGGACAAGCGCTTGACCCGGTGAACCCATTGGCCGACATCGTCATCTTCGAGGTCATCGAAGATCAGTTCATGGGCCTCGAGCAGTTTGTTGCGCAGGGTGGCGCTGACCAGCAGGCTGGCATCGCCACGTACCGCGTTGTCCTCGTCCAGCACCTGCAGGTGCAGGGTACCGATGTGGTTGAGGTTCTGCTCGGAGAACGGGCTGTCGAGCAGGTTCAGGCGCAGCACGCCGTTCCTGTCGGTGGTCAGCTCGTGGGTCATCTTGCCGGCCTTGACCTCGACCAGGCGTTCGCTCCAGGGCACGCTGGTAGATTCCTCGCGCTTGCCTTTCTGCACTTCGCTGATCCCAGCCAGGTTCTGCTGGGCACGACCGTTGGACGGCACGTTCATGAACGGGTTGAGCCCGTCCACGCCGTAGCTGAGCCAGTCGTGGGTGATGCTTTCCGGGAGGTTGCCCAGGGCGAAGACATTGACCACGTTGGCACCCACGCCTGCCACCACGGCCACCGCACCCAGCGGGATCTCGTAGATCTCCCGCCAGGGCTGGTAAGGCGTATAGCGGTCATAGCTGCGGGTGACTTCGAATTCGGTGACTTCGAAGCGCTTCTGCTCATGCACGCGCACACGTCGTTGCGGAAGCTCCATCACCTTCGGCTCGCCGACATCGATCTGCAGGGTGTGCTCGAGCAGTTTGCGCTCGACGCGCTCCTCGTGGTCGCTGCGCTGGGACATCTGGTTGGCGCAGCCGCTGACGAGCAGGGCGCCGCACAGTGCGGCGCCCCCCAGGGGAAAGGTACTTCGCTTGAACATGATCACTCGTGCATTGGTTATCAGCGGCGAACGCGGGCCTGCAAGAAGGTCAGCACTTCATCGAGCGGCAACGACTGGGCGTCTTGCTCGGTGCGGTGCTTGTACTCCAGGTTGCCTTCGGCCAGGCCGCGATCGCTGACGACGATGCGGTGCGGGATGCCGATCAGCTCCATGTCGGCAAACTTGATGCCTGGGCTGGTCTTCTTGTCACGGTCGTCCAGCAGCACTTCGTAGCCGGCAGCGGTCAGCTCGGCATACAGCTTGTCGGTCGCCTCGCGAACCACCTCGGTTTCGTAGCGCAGCGGTACCAGAGCGATCTGGAACGGGGCCAGGGCGTCGTTCCAGATGATGCCCTTGTCGTCGTAGCTCTGCTCGATGGCAGCTGCGACCACGCGGGACACACCGATGCCGTAGCAGCCCATGGACAGGGTTACCGGCTTGCCGTTCTCGCCCAGCACCTGGCACTTCAGCGCCTCGCTGTACTTGGTGCCGAGCTGGAAGATGTGGCCCACTTCGATGCCGCGCTTGATCACCAGGGTACCCTGGCCGTCCGGGCTCGGGTCCCCTTCGACCACGTTACGCAGGTCGGCGACCTGTGGAACCGGCAGGTCACGCTCCCAGTTCACGCCGAAGTAGTGCTTGTCGTCGATGTTGGCGCCAATGCCGAAGTCGCTCATCAGGGCAACCGAGCGGTCAATGACGATTTCCAGCGGCAGGTTCAGCGGGCCGAGCGAGCCGGCGCCGGCACCGATGGCCTCGCGCAGTTCGGCGTCGGTGGCCATGACCAGCGGGTCGGCAACCTGTTCCAGCTTGGCCGCCTTGATTTCGTTGAGTTCATGGTCGCCACGCACGATCAGTGCTACCAGCTTGCCTTCTTCGGCGCCGCGCACGATCAGGGTCTTGACGGTTTTCTCGATCGGCAGGCCGAAGTTTTCCACCAGCTGGGCGATGGTCTTGGCGTTCGGCGTGTCGACCAGGCGCAGCTCCTCGGTAGGGGCGGGGCGCACGGTTTCACGCGGGATGGCCTCTGCCTTCTCGATGTTGGCGGCGTAGTCGGAGCTGTCGCTGAAGATCACGTCGTCTTCGCCGGACTCGGCCAGTACGTGGAACTCGTGCGAATAGCTGCCACCGATGGAGCCGGTGTCGGCCTGAACCGGGCGGAAGTCCAGGCCCAGGCGGGTGAACACGTTGCTATACGCCTGGTGCATGCGGTCGTAGGTTTCCTGCAGGGAAGCCTGGTCGGCATGGAACGAGTAGGCGTCCTTCATGATGAACTCGCGACCGCGCATCAGGCCGAAGCGCGGGCGGATCTCGTCACGGAACTTGGTCTGGATCTGGTACATGTTGAGCGGCAGCTGTTTATAGCTGGACAGCTCGTTGCGGGCCAGGTCGGTGATCACTTCCTCGTGGGTCGGGCCGACGCAGAAGTCGCGCTGGTGGCGGTCCTTCAGGCGCAGCAGCTCGGGGCCATACTGTTCCCAGCGGCCGGATTCCTGCCACAGTTCGGCGGGCTGGATGCTGGGCATCAGCACTTCCAGGGCGCCGGCGGCGTTCATTTCCTCACGCACCACGGCCTCGACCTTGCGCATCACCCGCAAGCCCATCGGCAGCCAGGTGTACAGGCCAGAGGCCAGTTTGCGGATCATGCCGGCACGCAGCATGAGCTGATGGCTGATGACCACTGCGTCGGCAGGGGTTTCTTTCTGGGTGGCGAGCAAATATTGACTGGTGCGCATGGTGAGCCGTGTCGATTGCCTAAGACATTGAAATGACCCCGCATTGTACGGGGGCGAAACGAAGGCGTACAGGATGCCCCAGGGCGTGACGCTTGTCAGCCAAGAAAAAGCCCGGCGTGATCGCCGGGCTTTTTCAGGTGCGGGGCACTGCAAGCCAGGCTTACAGGATGCTCAGCGGGTACTCCACGATCAGGCGCAGTTCGTCGATCGATGGGGAATCGTAGTAGACGCCATCGGAAGAGCGATAGGTGGCTTGACGCACGCGGAAGCTCAGGTCTTTTGCCGGGCCGCTCTGCAGCACGTACTTGATGTCGACGTCGCGTTCCCATTCCTTGCCGTTGCTGGTGCCGGCGACGTTGGCGTCGGTACCGCGTACATAACGGGTCATGAAGGTCAGGCCCGGGATGCCGTATTCGGCGAAGTTCAGGTCGTAGCGAGCCTGCCAGGACTTCTCGTCTTCGGCGTTGAAGTCGGAACGGGCCACGGAGTTGGCCAGGAAGATGGTGCCGCCGCCGTCGATGCCATAGCCATAGTCGCCGTCGCCGGTGACTTTCTGGTAGGCCAGGGTGAAGGTGTGAGCGCCGATGTTGTAGGCGCCCGACAGGCTGAACGCGCGGTTGTCCAGCTTGTCGCCATCGAATGCGCGGTACTCGGCCGAGCCTTCGCTCTTGGTGTCATAGATGTTGAAGTCGAACACCAGGCCTTGTTTGTCCGAGATTGGCAGTGCCCAGTTGACGTTGGCGTAGTATTTGCGCCAGTAGTCTTCAACCTTCGAGTAGTACAGGCTGGTGCTGAGGTTGTCGGTGAAGGCGTAGGTACCACCTACCACGTTGGCTTCCTTCAGGCCGAAGCTGTCGCGGTTGGTCTGCTCCTGGGCGGTCAGGCTGGTGAAATGACCAGCGTGCAGGGTCAGGCCCTCGATCTCGTTGCTGGTGATCAGGGTGCCTTGGGCAATTTCCGGCAGCAGGCGGCTGTCGTCGGTGGCGAAGACCGGCAGAGCGGTGAACTGGTCACCCACTTTCAGCACGGTGTCGGAGATGCGGAATTTAACCGCGCCGCCGGCCTTGGAGTAGTCATCCTGCGAACGGCCGTCAGAGCCGGTAGGGAACAGGCCGGTACCGGCGCGGCCCTTGCCGCTGTCCAGTTTCAGGCCGAGCATGCCGATGGCATCGACACCCACACCCACGGTGCCCTGGGTGAAGCCGGACTCGAAGGTGCCGAGGAAGCCCAGGCCGGTTTCTTCGCGACGGCTCTGGGTGCCGGCTGGGTTGTTACGGAAGTCACGGCTGAAGTACAGCATGCGGGTCTTGACGTTCAGCTTGCTGTCTTCGATGAAACCTTTGGACTCGTCCTGGGAAGAGGCCAATGCCAACTGCGAGGTCCCTGCCGCAACGGCCAGGGCGATCATGCTCCACTTCATCACGCGCATCGTGATTTGCTCCTTTGGTTTTTAGGAAGAGTACCGCTGCGTCCAAGTGTTCTAGTTATATGGGGCAGCTCTTTCTTGTTATGTCGGCGAAAATGTATAGCACGCTGACTGTTCTTGGCGATATGGGTATAAGCATCCTTTTCGGAACTTTTTCACCATGTCGCTTCTAGGTAGTTCCATGTCGCAAATCACGCCCCGGTTTAAGGGCCGTCAACACCAGCGCTGCTTCTTTCACCGTAATGAACCTGTAACTACCGATTCCGGTTGGGAAACTCCCTGGTAACCACTGTCGCTGTTGTTATTTGTCGCGTTCACCCGCCGATGCAGATGTCGTGCCGACTTGGCGTGAAAGGAATGCAACAAGCGTGCTCAAAATTCACAACGCTTCATGAAATTTTCACAAAACCTGCTACCGGGGGTCGGAAAGTGCCGTAAACACGGGGCGCGAGCCGCCTGATGCAGTAGTACAGTCAAGAATCATTAAATTTTGAAAAGCTGTCATGAAAGTCAATGTGTTACCGCAACTTGTTCATGCAGCGTCACCCGTGGGGTGACAAGTGTGGGGCGTGGGGTATCGGTAGCCTCATTTTGGTGCGAAAAGTAGCGCTGTGTTACCGGGAACGTGCAGGGTATCCTTGCAGGCCTGTTTTCCGCGTGAAGCGGGTTGGTTCTGCCAGAAGGAGATTTGCCGTGTTCGTCCTCGATTCGCGTTTGCAGCAGGATTCGCTGGTGCTGGGGGAGTTTGCGCTGTGCCAGTTGCTGCTGAGCAAGGATGCCAACTATCCATGGTTCATCCTGGTGCCCAAGCGCGCTGGCATCAGCGAAGTGTTCGAGCTCGATGCTGCAGAGCAGCAGCAGTTGTGGCAGGAAACCACCGGTCTGGCCGAAGCGCTGAAAGCCAGCTACAGCGCCGACAAGATGAACGTGGCTACGTTGGGTAATGTGGTCAGTCAGTTGCACATGCACGTGATCGTGCGCATGCGCGACGACGCGGCCTGGCCGGCACCGGTGTGGGGCAAGTGCCCGGCGACGGCGTACACTGACGACCAGGTGCAAGCCATCCGCCAGCGCCTGCGTGGGCTGCAGCTCGCCGGTTACCAGGAGGCCTGACATGTCGCTTGAATCACGAGTGGTCGAACTGGAAACCCGCCTGGCGTTTCAGGATGACACCATCCAGGCGCTGAATGACGTGGTGGTCGAGCAGGGGCGGGTGATCGAGCGGCTGCAATTGCAGATGGCGGAGCTGATCAAGCGTTACGAAGAGATGGTTGGCCAGTACGGCAGCGAAGGGGACGAGGCGCCACCGCCTCATTATTGATACCTGAACCCCTGCGGGAACGGGCATGCCCGCTCCCGCAGGGGATGGTTTCTGCAAACAAGATCAGCGGCGGGTTACCGCAACCACATCCTCGGCCTGCAGGCCCTTGTCGCGGTGCATCACGGAAAACTCCACGCGCTGGCCTTCCACCAGGATGCGGTGGCCTTCGCCACGAATGGCGCGAAAGTGCACGAAGATATCATCGCCCGAGTCGCGGGAGATGAAGCCGAAGCCTTTGGACGTGTTGAACCATTTCACGGTGCCGGTATCACGATTGCCGGCATCCTGCGCGGTATGCTGGCTGGCGCGTGCCTTGCGTGCGCTGCGGGCAAAGCCTACGGCCAGGTGCACGGCCACGGCCAGCGCTGCGCAGACCAGTGCGGCCAGGTTGCCCATTTCCGGGCGGGCCAGCAGTGTCAGGGTCTGCAGCACCACAGCCACCACCAGCAGGGCGCAGGCCAGATGCTGCAGTTGTTGCCGCGCGCCACGGTAGTACAGTGGCACGACGGGGGCCAGTACGAGGTTGAGCAGGCCGAGCAGGGCGAGGTAGACCGCGTCGGGTTGTTGCAGGAAGGGTAACGCATCGGTTTTCAGGCTGGGCATGAGCGATAGCAGCAAGGCTGCCACGCCCGTCACCAGATGGACGATCTTGAACATGGGGTTGGCTCACAGTTGATAAGGCCGATCACAGGAAGAGCTGGCAGCACGGTGCGCATGAGGTGTAGAGCGCGAACACGCGGCAGGCCAGCCTATGCACCCGGCAAATGGCAATCCGCACGGGTGGCACCATGCCTATTTAACAGTAAAGCCGCAGGCTACTCAAACCGCTGTCCCCGATGGGCGATGTGTTGCGCCATGTCACATGCGGTGCAGACCAAGTGTTGCTACAGTGGTCGGCACCCGCTTGGGTCTCAAGCCTTATGGAAAGGGGAACTTCATGGCAATCGATATCGGTATCAGTGAAGAAGATCGCAAATCCATCGTCGATGGGCTGTCCCGCCTGTTGTCGGATACCTACGTGCTGTATCTGAAAACCCATAACTTCCACTGGAACGTCACCGGTCCGTCGTTCCGCACCCTGCACCTGATGTTCGAAGAGCAGTACAACGAACTGGCGCTGGCGGTCGACTCGATCGCCGAGCGCATTCGCGCCCTGGGCTTCCCGGCACCGGGGTCTTATGCATTTTATGCGCGACACTCCTCGATCAAGGAGGAGGAAGGGGTGCCGCATGCCGACGAGATGATCCGCCAGCTGGTGCAGGGCCAGGAAGCCGTGGTGCGTACCGCGCGCAGCATCTTCCCGGTGGTGGACAAGGTCAGTGACGAGCCTACCGCCGACCTGCTGACCCAGCGCATGCAGGTGCACGAGAAGACCGCCTGGATGCTGCGGGTGCTGCTCGACGGCAAGTAGATACCCAACGCTGTACCGGCCCTTGTAGGAGCGGCCTTGTGTCGGGATGAGCTGCGAAGCAGCCCCAGCAATTTGTGCAATTGCACTCAAACCCTGGGGCTGCTTCGCAGCCCATCGCGACACAAGGCCGCTCCTACAGGCCCAGCGCAATTTGTGCAGGAAGATTTTGCCGCTGCTTTAAGTTCGCCCATCAGCGCTTCATAGGCCACCTGGTACCTGTGACGAGGAAGTGTGGCGCATGATGCAAGCAAGCAAACGTGTGGCTGGCCAGGGGCGTTGGCCGGGTAAACAGTGCATCGACCCGTTCAAGGCGGATTTCGACATGTTGCAGACCCAGCCCGTGTCACGCTCGGTGCGGCTCAACGGCTTTTCCACCTGCCTGCGGCTGGAGGCCGTCTACTGGGGTATCCTGGAGCGCATCGCCGCGGCCAACCGCTGCTCGGTCAGTGCGGTCCTGTCCTACGTGGACCGTGAGGTGCACCTGCGACAAGGCGGGGTGCGCAACTTCAGCGGGCTGATCCGGGTGATCTGCGTTGCCTGGCTGCTGGACCCGCCAAGTGTGCGCTGATCGCCTGGCGGGCTGCGCAGTGCTTGTTAACCATATATAATCCCGCTTTTTGCTGCCCCGGCAGCCAGCGTTGTGGTTGACGAGAGACACCCATGCCCCTTTATGACTATCAATGTGCATCCTGCGAGCACCGCATGGAAGTGCTGCAGAAGATCAGCGCCGCGCCGCTGACCGATTGCCCGGCCTGCCAGGCGCCGGCGCTGAAGAAGCTGCTGTCGGTGCCAGGCTTCCGCCTGAGCGGTAACGGTTGGTACGAAACCGACTTCAAGACCGGGGCGAAAAAGAATCTGGCAGGCGGCGACAAGGCCGACTGAGTTGAATGCTGTGACCGGGTCTTGCAGTATTAGCCCTCTCCGGGCGGCCAAGGCCTCCACCGAATACACGAATCACGAGAAGCGAAACCACCATCATGATGCGCAGCCATTATTGCGGCCAACTGAACGAGAGCCTGGACGGCCAGGAAGTCACCCTTTGCGGCTGGGTCCATCGTCGCCGCGACCACGGCGGGGTGATCTTCCTCGACATCCGTGACCGCGAAGGCATGGCCCAGGTCGTGTTCGACCCGGATCGCGCCGAAACCTTCGCCGCTGCCGACCGCGTGCGCAGCGAATACGTCGTGCAGATCACCGGCAAGGTCCGCAAGCGCCCTGAGGGTGCGGTGAATGCCAACATGGCTTCCGGCGCCATCGAGATCCTCGGCTACCAGCTGAACGTGCTCAACGAAGCGGAAACCCCACCGTTCCCGCTGAACGAATACTCCGACGTCGGCGAAGAAACCCGCCTGCGCTACCGTTTCATCGACCTGCGTCGCCCGGAAATGGCCGACAAGCTGCGCCTGCGTTCGCGTATCACCAGCAGCATCCGTCGCTTCCTCGACGAAAACGGCTTCCTTGACGTCGAGACGCCGATCCTGACCCGTGCCACCCCGGAAGGCGCGCGTGACTACCTGGTGCCTAGCCGTACTCATGCCGGCAGCTTCTTTGCCCTGCCGCAGTCGCCGCAGCTGTTCAAGCAGTTGCTGATGGTCGCTGGCTTCGATCGCTACTACCAGATCGCCAAGTGCTTCCGTGACGAAGACCTGCGTGCCGACCGCCAGCCGGAATTCACCCAGATCGACATCGAGACCAGCTTCCTCGATGAAAGCGAGATCATGGGCCTGACCGAAAGCATGATCCGCAAGCTGTTCAAGGAAGTGCTGGACCTGGAATTCGGCGAATTCCCGCACATGACCTTCGAAGAAGCCATGCGCCGCTACGGCTCTGACAAACCGGACCTGCGTATCCCGCTGGAACTGGTCGACGTTGCCGACCAGCTCAAGGATGTCGACTTCAAGGTGTTCGCCGGCCCGGCCAACGATCCGAAGTGCCGCGTTACCGCCCTGCGCCTGCCTGGCGGCGCCAGCATGCCGCGCAGCAAGATCGACGAGTACACCAAGTTCGTGGGTATCTACGGTGCCAAGGGCCTGGCCTACATCAAGGTCAACGAGCGCGCCAAGGGTGTCGAAGGCCTGCAGTCGCCGATCGTCAAGAACATCCCCGAGGCCAACCTCAACACCATCCTCGACCGCGTTGGCGCCGTTGACGGCGACATCGTGTTCTTTGGTGCCGACAAGTTCAAGGTGGTCAGCGAAGCCCTGGGCGCGCTGCGTATCCGCCTGGGCCACGACTTCGAGCTGCTGACCTGCGAGTGGGCACCGATGTGGGTGGTCGACTTCCCGATGTTCGAAGAGAACGAGGACGGCAGCTTCACCGCGCTGCACCACCCGTTCACCGCGCCGAAGTGCACCCCGGAAGAGCTCGAGGCCAACCCGGCCGTGGCCCTGTCCCGTGCCTACGACATGGTCCTGAACGGTACCGAGCTGGGTGGCGGTTCGATCCGTATCCACCGTAAAGAGATGCAACAGGCCGTGTTCCGCCTGCTGGGCATCGAAGCGGCAGAACAGGAAGAGAAGTTCGGCTTCCTGCTCGACGCTCTGAAGTTCGGTGCACCGCCTCACGGTGGCCTGGCCTTCGGCCTGGACCGCCTGGTCATGCTGATGACCGGTGCCCAGTCGATTCGTGAAGTGATCGCCTTCCCGAAAACCCAGAGCGCCGCGTGCGTCATGACCCAGGCCCCTGGCCTGGTCGACGCCAAGGCCCTGCGCGAGCTGCACATCCGACTGCGCGAACAGACAAAGGTCGAGTAAGCAGTCCCCGGGCGCATCCACATGGATGCGCCTTTGCGTTCCGGCGCAGGCAATTTCCCGTCCCGCCCCCTACAGGGGCGGGGCTGTTTGTGATTCAAAGGATTCGGAGTCGTTATGGCTGGTCATTCCAAGTGGGCGAACATCAAGCACCGCAAAGAGCGCCAGGATGCCAAGAGAGGCAAGATCTTCACCAAGTGGATCCGTGAACTGACGGTCGCTGCCAAGCAGGGTGGTGCTGACCCGGCATCCAACCCGCGCCTGCGTTTGGCGCTGGACAAGGCCCTGGGTGCCAACATGAGCCGCGACATCATTGATCGTGCCGTGGCCCGTGGTGCCGGCACCAACGAAAGCGACAACGTCGAAGAGCTCAGTTACGAAGGTTACGGCCCGGGTGGTGTGGCGATCATGGTCGAGGCCATGACCGACAACCGCAACCGTACTGCCGCCGCCGTGCGTCATGCCTTCACCAAGTGTGGTGGCAACCTGGGCACCGACGGTTCGGTGGCCTACCTGTTCGAGCGCAAGGGGCAGATCAGCTTTGCTCCGGGCGTGGAAGAAGACGCGCTGATGGAAGCGGCGATGGAAGCCGATGCCGACGACGTGGTGGCCAACGACGACGGCTCGTTCGACGTGTTCACCTCGTTCAACAGCTTCTACGCCGTGCGCAATGCCCTGGAAGAGGCGGGCTTCAAGGCCGCTGACGCGGAAATCGTCATGCAGCCGACCACCAGCGCCGAACTCGACCAGGACGGTGCCGAGAAAGTACTCAAGCTGATCGACATGCTCGAAGACCTGGATGACGTGCAGAACGTCTACTCCAATGCCCAGATTTCCGATGAGATCATGGAAAACCTCGGCTAAGGTGTCCTGGCGATCCATGCCAGTTCTTCAAGTTTGTCAGCGCCTGTACCGGCCCTTTCGCGGGTAAACCCGCTCCCACAGGTACTGCACCACATTCAGAGTCGGTGCAGTACCTGTGGGAGCGGGTTTACCCGCGAAAGGGCCGGTACAGTTTGCAGAGATGCATCAATTTTTCGACAGGCACTATGACTCTGATTCTTGGTATCGACCCCGGCTCGCGCATCACCGGCTATGGCGTGGTACGCCAGACCGCCCGTGGTTGCGAATACGTGGCGTCGGGCTGCATTCGCACCGGCAGCGGCGAGCTGCACGAGCGATTGCAGATCGTTTTTCGTGGCGTGGGTGAAATCATCGCCCAGCACGGCCCGGTAACCATGGGCATCGAGCGGGTGTTCATGGCCCGTAACGCCGACTCGGCGCTCAAGCTCGGCCAGGCCCGTGGCGCAGCCATCGTCGCCGCCGCCGAAGCCGGCCTGGAAATCGCCGAATACAGCGCCACCCAGGTCAAGCAGGCTGTAGCCGGTACCGGTGGGGCGAACAAGGAGCAGGTGATGATGATGGTCATGCACCTGCTGAAACTGACGCAGAAGCCGCAGATCGACGCTTCCGACGCCCTGGCTATCGCCCTGTGCCACGCCCACACCCGTTCCAGCCTGGTGCCGCATGGCCTGGCCACGGCACGGCGGCGCGGCGGGCGCTTGCGTCTGTAGGCGCTTCATGCGCTGATACACATTTTGTTCGGGTGATGCGTTCACCCGCTGCATTTGCTGATAGGGTTGAGCGGTCTTTGACCGGCTCCCCGAGAGGAAGGATCGGAACGTGATTGGACGTTTGCGCGGCACCCTGGCGGAAAAACAGCCGCCGCACCTGATTATCGACGTCAACGGCGTAGGTTACGAACTGGAAGTTCCCATGACCACGCTGTACCGTCTGCCCAAGGTGGGCGAACCCGTAACCGTGCACACCCACCTGGTGGTGCGCGAGGATGCTCACCTGCTCTACGGTTTTGCCGAAAAGCGCGAGCGCGAACTGTTCCGCGAACTCATCCGCCTGAATGGCGTAGGGCCGAAGCTGGCCCTGGCGCTGATGTCCGGGCTGGAAGTGGACGAGCTGGTGCGCTGCGTGCAGGCTCAGGACACCTCGGCTCTGGTGCGCGTGCCCGGTGTCGGCAAGAAGACCGCCGAACGCCTGCTGGTCGAGCTCAAGGACCGCTTCAAGGCTTGGGAAACGTCCCCGGCCATGTTCACCTTGGTCTCCGACGGGCCGCTGCCGGTCGCCAGCGCATCCACGGCCGAAGCCGATGCCGTCAGCGCCCTGGTTTCGCTGGGCTACAAGCCGCAGGAAGCCAGCAAGGCAATCGCCGCGATCAAGGACAAGGCCGGCCTGAGCAGTGAGGAACTGATTCGTCGCAGCCTGAAAGGGATGATTACCAAGTGATCGAAGCCGACCGCCTGATCGCCGCCAGTGGCCGCGACCGTGAAGAAGTCCAGGACCGTGCGATCCGCCCGCTGCGGCTGGACGAGTACATCGGCCAGCCGGTGGTGCGCGAGCAGATGGCGCTGTTCATCCAGGCCGCCCGTGGCCGCAGCGAGTCGCTCGACCACACGCTGATCTTCGGCCCGCCCGGCCTGGGCAAGACCACCCTGGCCAACATCATCGCCCAGGAAATGGGCGTGTCGGTCAAGAGCACTTCGGGGCCTATCCTCGAGCGCCCGGGCGACCTCGCGGCCATGCTGACCAACCTCGAACCGCACGACGTGCTGTTCATCGACGAGATCCACCGGTTGTCACCGGTCGTCGAAGAGGTGCTGTACCCGGCGATGGAGGACTTCCAGCTCGACATCATGATCGGCGAAGGGCCTGCGGCCCGTTCGATCAAGCTGGACCTGCCGCCGTTCACCCTGGTCGGTGCCACCACCCGTGCCGGCATGCTCACCAACCCGCTGCGGGACCGCTTCGGTATCGTCCAGCGCCTGGAGTTCTACAGCGACAAGGACCTGGCCACCATCGTCAGCCGTTCGGCCGGCATCCTTGGCCTGGCTATCGAAGACCAAGGTGCCTACGAGATCGCCCGCCGGGCCCGTGGCACGCCACGTATCGCCAACCGCCTGCTGCGCCGCGTGCGCGACTACGCCGAAGTGCGCAGCAAGGGCCAGATCACCAAGGCCGTGGCCGACATGGCGCTCAACCTGCTGGACGTCGACGAGCGCGGTTTTGACCACTCCGACCGCCGCTTGCTGCTGACCATGATCGAGAAGTTCGACGGAGGCCCGGTCGGCGTGGACAACCTGGCGGCAGCCATCAGTGAAGAGCGCCACACCATCGAGGACGTGCTCGAGCCGTACCTGATCCAGCAAGGCTACATCATGCGCACGCCGCGCGGCCGCGTGGTCACCCGACATGCCTACCTGCACTTCGGCCTGAACGTGCCCGGGCGCCTGGGGGAGGGTGGGGATTTTTCCGAAACGGGCGATGAGTGACAGATCGAAAACGGCTTTTCGTGGTCCTACCGCTGGCATGCCGAGGGTGCGCTGGCAATAAGACATTAATGAAGAAAAAACAGTTGCCACAGCGGATTGGCAAGCTGAGGAGTAAGCACTAGAGTATGCGCGCGCAAAATGGCCTGGAACCGTTCGCACACCGTTGTCGAGTCTATTACGAAGATACCGATGCCGGTGGCGTGGTGTATTACGTCAATTACCTGAAATTCATGGAGCGCGCGCGTACCGAGCGGCTGCGGCACCTGGGCTTTTCCCAGTCGCAGTTGGCCAAAGACAACCTGCTGTTCGTGGTCCACTCCAGCGAAGCGCGCTATCACGCGCCGGCGCGGCTGGACGACGAGCTGCGGGTGACCGCGCAAGTACTTGAACTCAATCGCGCCAGCCTGCGCTTCGTGCAGCAGGTCTGGCGGGAAAAGGATGAAACGCTGCTCTGCGAAGGGCAGTTCCTGGTGGCCGCCGTGCGCGCCGACACTTTCAAACCCCGAGCCATACCCCCGGAGCTGCGTGACGCCTTTGCGGCGGACGGCTCGGGTACTCAATCGAATGCAGGAGAATAAGCGTGGAAGCTAACGTCGTCGACCATACCTCCATGTGGAGTCTGGTCAGCAATGCCAGCGTGTTGGTACAGCTGGTAATGCTGACCCTGGTGGCCGCCTCGGTCACCTCATGGGTCATGATCTTCCAGCGCAGCACCATGCTGCGCGCCGGTCGTCGTGCGCTGGATGCCTTCGAGGAGCGCTTCTGGTCGGGCATCGACCTGTCCAAGCTGTACCGTCAGGCAGGCAGCAACCCGGACCCGGATTCCGGTGTCGAGCAGGTCTTCCGTGCCGGCTTCAAGGAATTCTCGCGCCTGCGCCAGCAGCCTGGCGTTGACCCGGACGCGGTCATGGAGGGTGTTGCCCGTGCCATGCGCGTAGCCATCTCGCGCGAGGAAGAAAAACTCGAGCAGAGCCTGCCGTTCCTGGCCACCGTCGGTTCTACCAGCCCGTACATCGGCCTGTTCGGTACCGTATGGGGCATCATGAACTCCTTCCGCGGCCTGGCCAGTGCCCAGCAGGCCACCCTGGCCACGGTTGCCCCGGGTATCGCCGAAGCGCTGATCGCCACCGCCATCGGCCTGTTCGCGGCAATTCCGGCGGTCATCGCCTATAACCGCTTCTCGGCGCGCAGCGAAGTGCTGATCGGCCGTTACTACACCTTCGCCGACGAGTTCCAGGCGATCCTGCACCGCAAAGTGCACACCAGCGAAGAGTAATCAGGTAGAAGCCCATGGCCCGAGTTCGCCACAAACGCAAGCCCGTCGCCGAGATGAACGTGGTGCCCTACATCGACGTGATGCTGGTACTGCTGGTCATCTTCATGGTGACGGCGCCCATGCTCAACCAGGGCGTCAAGGTAGACCTGCCCAAGGTTTCCAGTGAAGCCTTGCCGCAGGACAACAACGTCCAGATCCTCACCATCTCCATCAAGGCCGACAAGACCTACTACTGGAACCTCGGCAGCGAAGTCGATACCGACAAGCAGATGGACAAGGCCATGACCTTGCCAGCCATGACCGACGCGGTGACCAAGATCATTGCCGCCGGCCGTGACCAGGGCAAGCAGACCCAGGTGTTCATTCGTGGCGACAAGGCTGTCGACTATGGCGCGGTCATGGGTGCCATGGGCGGGTTGCAGAAGGCCGGTGTCGGTAACGTTGGCCTGATTACCGAGGCGCCCTGATGCAACAGCGAGAGCCATCCGCCTCGGAAAGCTACTTCTGGCCCAGTATCTGGGCCATCGGCCTGCATGTGCTGGTGTTCGCCCTGCTGTTCGTCAGTTTTGCCATGACGCCTGAGCTGCCGCCATCCAAGCCGATCGTCCAGGCTACCCTGTACCAGCTCAAGTCCAAGAGCCAGGCGACCACCCAGACCAATCAGAAGATTGCCGGGGAAGCGAAGAAAACCGCTTCGCGCCAGACCGAAGTCGAGCAGCTGGAACAGAAGAAGGTCGAGCAGGAGGCCGTGAAGGCCACGGAACAAAAGAAAGCCGACGCTGCTCAAAAGGCCGAGGAGGCCCGCGAGGCCGCCGAAGCCAAGAAAGCCGAGGCAGCTGCCGAGGCCGCCAAGGCCGCCGAGGCCAAGAAAGCCGCCGAAGCCAAGAAGGCCGAAGAGGCGAAGAAGGCTGCCGAGAAGCAGCAGGCCGACATCGCCAAGAAGAAGGCCGAGGAAGAAAAGAAAAAAGCCGAAGAAGAGGCCAAGAAAGAGGCCGCTGAAGAGGCGAAGAAACAAGCCGCCGAGGACGCCAAGAAAAAGGCGGCCGAAGAGGCCAAGAAGAAAGCAGCCGAGGACGCCAAGAAGAAAGCGGTAGCCGAGGAAGCGAAGAAGAAGGCAGCTGAAGAGGCCAAGAAAAAGGCCGCTGCAGATGCCCAGAAGAAAAAGGCACAGGAAGCGGCCCGCAAGGCGGCGGAAGACAAGAAAGCCCAGGCCCTGGCCGAGCTGTTGTCCGACACCACCGAGCGGCAGCAGGCGCTGGCCGACGAGCAGGGTGACCAGGTGGCCGGCGACTTCGACGACCTGATCCGCATGCGCGCGGCCGAGGGCTGGGCTCGTCCGCCTTCCGCGCGCAAGGGCATGACGGTGGTCCTGCAGATCAACATGTTGCCGGACGGTACCATCACCAGCGTCAGCGTGGCCCGGTCCAGTGGTGACGGCCCGTACGACAGCTCGGCGGTGGCAGCAGTGAAGAACATCGGTCGTCTGACCGAGATGCAGGGTATGAAGCCGAGCGATTTCAACCAATATCGTTCGTTCAAGATGACATTTACACCTGAGGATCTAGCGTTGTGATTAAACGTCTGAGAGGACTGCTGGTCATGCTGTGCTGCGTGGCAGGCATGGTCGTGGCAGAGGAAAAGAACATCCTGGTCACCAGCGGCAGCGACCGGGCCACGCCCATCGCGGTAGTGCCGTTCGGTCTGCAGGGCGGCAGCGTGCTGCCGGAAGACATGGCCGACATCATCGGCAACGACCTGCGCAACTCCGGCTACTACTCGCCGATTCCGCGGCAGAACATGATCAGCCAGCCGTCGCAGGCCAGCGAAGTGATCTTCCGTGACTGGAAAGCGCTGGGTGCGCAGTACGTGATGGTTGGCAGCATCGTGCCGTCGGGCGGTCGCCTGCAGGTGCAGTACGCGCTGTTCAACGTCGCCACCGAGCAGCAAGTGCTGACCGGTAGCGTGGCGGGCAGCGTCGACCAGCTGCGCGACATGGCGCACTACATTGCCGACCAGTCGTTCGAGAAGCTCACCGGCATCAAGGGTGCTTTCTCCACTCGTATGCTGTACGTGACGGCCGAGCGCTTCTCCACCAACAACACCCGCTATACCCTGCAGCGTTCGGACTATGACGGTGCACGTGCGGTCACCCTGCTGCAATCGCGCGAGCCGATCCTGTCGCCACGCTTTGCACCGGATGGCAAGCGCATCGCCTATGTCTCGTTCGAGCAGAAGCGTCCGCGCATCTTCGTCCAGCACATCGATACCGGTCGCCGCGAGCAGGTCACCAACTTCGAAGGCCTGAACGGTGCGCCAGCCTGGTCGCCGGATGGCACGCGCCTGGCGTTCGTGCTGTCGAAGGACGGCAACCCGGACATCTACGTGATGAACGTGGCTTCGCGCCAGATCAGCCGTGTCACCGCTGGCCCGGGCATCAACACCGAGCCGTTCTGGGGCAAGGATGGCAACACCCTGTACTTCACCTCCGACCGTGGCGGCAAGCCGCAGATCTACAAGCAGTCGGTCGGTGGCGGTGGTGCCGAGCGTGTAACTTTCGTGGGTAACTACAACGCCAACCCGAAACTGTCGGCGGACGAAAAGACCCTGGTGATGATCCATCGCCAGCAGGGCTTCACCAACTTCAAAGTTGCGGCCCAGGATTTGCAGCGCGGAAGTGTAAAGATTCTCTCTGAAACGAGTCTTGATGAGTCTCCCACTGTTGCGCCAAACGGCACCATGCTAATCTACGCCACCCGCCAGCAGGGCCGGGGAGTCTTGATGCTCGTGTCGCTTAATGGCCGCGTGAGGCTCCCACTTCCTACCGCTCAAGGCGAAGTCAGAGAACCGTCCTGGTCCCCTTACCTGAACTGATTGCGGCGTAATACTTTTGCTTAACACACTGGGGTTTCATTAGGAGTTTCACGATGGAAATGCTGAAGTTTGGTAAATTTGCTGCGCTGGCTCTGGCCATGGCCGTAGCTGTAGGTTGCTCCTCGAAGGGCGGTGACAACGCAGGCGAAGGCGCTGCTGTAGATCCGAACGCTGGCTACGGTGCCAACACTGGCGCTGTTGACGGCTCCCTGAGCGAAGAAGCTGCCCTGCGCGCAATCACCACCTTCTACTTCGAATACGACAGCTCGGACCTGAAGCCAGAAGCCATGCGCGCCCTGGACGTTCACGCCAAGGACCTGAAAGCCAACGGCAACCGCGTTGTCCTGGAAGGCAACACCGACGAGCGCGGCACCCGCGAGTACAACATGGCTCTGGGTGAGCGTCGTGCCAAGGCCGTTCAGCGTTACCTGGTTCTGCAGGGCGTTTCCCCTGCTCAGCTGGAACTGGTCTCCTACGGTGAAGAGCGTCCGGTTGCCACTGGCAACGACGAGCAGTCCTGGGCTCAGAACCGTCGCGTAGAACTGCGTAAGTAAGTTCTTATGCGTATGTGCCGCCGTGTAGTAACCGTCCTCGCACTCAGCCTGCCGCTCGCGGCCTGGGCTGAGGTCCCTGTAGTTGATGACAACGCAGGCAGCTATCCGCCTGCGGGTTATGGCACGAGCGGCGCCTATGCCGGGTCAGGGGCTTCGGCCCCTGCCTCTGCACAGGGCCAGCTGTTCATGCAGCTGCAACAGATGCAGGATCAGCTTTCCCGCCAGCAAGGCATCATCGAAGAGCTGCAGAACGATGTGTCGCGCATGAAGCAGGAAAACCTGGAGCGTTACCAGGACCTGGACCGTCGCATCAACAGTGGCGCCGCGCCTGCCGCGACCCCTGACAATTCCTCCGGTGGTGGTGCATCCAATGCCGCCCCCGATGCAGCAGCAGGTGCTGCTGCGCAACAACCGGCCGCCAGTAGCGAGCCCGGTGATCCGGCGAAAGAAAAGCTCTACTACGATGCCGCTTTCGACCTGATCAAGCAGAAAGACTTCGACAAGGCCAGCCAGGCGTTCAACGCCTTCCTGCGCAAGTATCCCAACAGCCAGTACGCCGGCAATGCCCAGTACTGGCTGGGTGAAGTGAACCTGGCCAAGGGCGACCTGCCGGCTGCCAGCCAGGCCTTTGCCCAGGTCAGCCAGAAGTATCCGAAGCACAGCAAGGTGCCGGATTCGCTGTACAAGCTGGCCGACGTCGAGCGCCGCATGGGCCACACCGACAAGGTCAAGGGTATCCTGCAGCAGGTCATCACCCAGTACCCCGGCACCTCCGCCGCGCAACTGGCCCAGCGTGACCTGCAGAAGCTCTAAGCAGTACCGCTTGAAAGAAACCCGCGCTTGTCGCGGGTTTTTTCGTTAGAATCAATGCCCTTTTTTCGTAAACACGCTGCTGCGGATAACGCTATGTCGAGTCCGCGACAGTGCCTGACGGAGGCGGGCAGCCTGTTTAGCTGTCACGCCCGTGGCGAGCATGCAAGACACATTACGCATCACCGAAGTCTTTTACTCTTTGCAGGGTGAAACGCGAACGGCTGGGTTGCCCACGGTATTCGTGCGCCTCACCGGTTGCCCCCTGCGCTGCCAGTACTGTGACAGTGCCTATGCCTTCAGTGGCGGCACCGTTCGCACCCTCGATTCGATCCTTGAGCAGGTCGCCGGCTTCAAGCCGCGCTACGTTTGCGTCACCGGCGGCGAGCCATTGGCCCAGCCCAACGCCTTGCCGCTGTTGCAGCGCCTGTGTGACGCCGGTTACGAAGTGTCGCTGGAAACCAGCGGCGCGCTGGATATTGCTGGCACCGACACCCGCGTCAGCCGCGTGGTCGACCTGAAGACCCCAGGCTCCGAAGAGTCGCACCGTAACCGCTACGAGAACATCGAGCAGCTGACCCGCAACGACCAGGTCAAGTTCGTCATCTGTTCCCGTGAGGACTATGACTGGGCGGTCTCCAAGCTGATCCAGTACAACCTGGCCGAGCGTGCCGGTGAGGTGTTGTTCTCGCCCAGCCACCACCAGGTGAACGCCAGCGAGCTGGCGGACTGGATCGTCGCCGACAACCTGCCCGTACGCTTCCAGCTGCAGCTGCACAAGCTGCTGTGGAACGACGAACCCGGACGTTGATTGAGGAGCAAGCACACATGACCGACAAACGCGCAGTAATCCTGTTGTCCGGCGGACTGGACTCGGCCACCGTGGTTGCCATGGCCAAGGCCGAAGGCTACAGCTGCTACACCATGAGTTTCGACTACGGCCAGCGCCACCGCGCCGAACTGAACGCCGCCGCCCGCGTTGCCCGCGACCTGGGTGTGGTCGAGCACAAGGTGATTGGCCTGAACCTGGACGGCATCGGCGGCTCGGCATTGACCGACAGCAGCATCGACGTGCCGGAAACCCCGGGTGAAGGCATCCCGGTCACCTACGTGCCGGCGCGCAACACTGTGTTCCTGTCCCTGGCCCTGGGCTGGGCAGAGGTGCTGGAAGCCCGTGACATCTTCATTGGTGTGAATGCCGTGGATTACTCCGGCTACCCCGATTGCCGCCCCGAGTTCGTCGAAGCCTTCGAGCGCATGGCCAACCTGGCGACCAAGGCCGGCGTCGAAGGGCAGGGCTTCCGCATCCAAGCGCCGCTGCAGAACATGAGCAAGGCGCAGATCGTGCAGGCCGGTATGGCCCGCGGCGTGGACTACAGCCTGACCGTTTCCTGCTACCAGGCCGACGATGACGGCCGTGCCTGCGGCAAATGCGACAGCTGCCGCCTGCGTGCCGACGGCTTCAAGGCAGCTGGTGTCGAAGACCCGACGCGGTACTTTTGAAAAAAGTCTGATGGGGTGTTGATTTCCCGTTAGAAATCAGTATTATACGCGCCATCCAACGGGTCGTTAGCTCAGTTGGTAGAGCAGTTGGCTTTTAACCAATTGGTCGTAGGTTCGAATCCTACACGACCCACCATATTCACAGCGGTTCGTATGTACTAGGAAGGGAAGGCCTGTCACAGCCAATCTAGTCGTGCTGCCGTCTGGAGCGAACCTTAGGCTCGCTTCAGCGTGATGTCAATATGAAATGGCCCGCAGCCTGCATTGGTTTGCGGGCTTTTTCGTTGGTCCAGCCAGCGTCAGCACCTGTCTTTACTCCGGTCTCACCTGTGCCCTGTGCTCAAAGAAAAAACATACAAGACAGCTTCGTAGCTGAGGCAGATCGTCGTTTTTCGGCCACGGCCAGTCCTACCTACTCCGGCATGCTTCAAAAATGCTGCAGTTATAGCTGAGGTTTCAGCTCCACCTATACGACCCGACGACGTTGACTGATGGCACTATGTCCATCAGCGCGGCAGGGTCGAAAGCGTCTTCTGAGAAACTGCATGGGGGGATGCCAAGGTCAGCCCATAGAGTGCCAGGTCCATCCCATCCCAATTCGTGTGAGAGCCCCGTCGTAGGTGCGGAAATTTGCTCCAGCGGATATTTCTTTGGGCGCTTGTGCTTTGGTAGCGCAGTGAGTAATTCGTAGGCCGTAGGTGCCTCGAGTTGGTGTAGGGTGCCAATTTCCGGGGGAGTGATTTCTGTGGGAACAGTCGCGGTATCCGCAAGGGGGGGCTGAGTTTGAACCTGCTCCTTTGGAAGCGCTTTCGGCTGGGGGAGTTCAGGCCGAGCAGGATCCTCTCGGCGTTCAAGTCTAATAGCCCCTTGGTGTAGACTACGCTCGTCCAACACAGCCCGCATATGTTCGTAATCGACTTCGATATAACTCATCGTCGTCGCTATGTTCGAGTGATTAAGCAGTGCCTTCGTCAGATGAATATTGCGCTCTGGCTGCCGCATTAAATCGGTAGCCAGCGTGTGTCGAAACCTATGAGGCGTCATTCGTATGCCAAACGCTTGAGTGAGTTTTTTGTACATATCCTCAATTTGATGAATGTTCATCGTTTTGGACCTGTAGTGGGTCGAGAAACGA
Organism: Pseudomonas sp. ABFPK; assembly: GCF_001586765.1. Classification (NCBI taxonomy): domain Bacteria; kingdom Pseudomonadati; phylum Pseudomonadota; class Gammaproteobacteria; order Pseudomonadales; family Pseudomonadaceae; genus Pseudomonas; species Pseudomonas sp. ABFPK. Next base: position 67,363 of record NZ_LQXW01000021.1, read on the forward strand.
TTAACATTAAATAGCTGGTCTTCCTCGGTGAATCCTATTTTATGTGCGGCAGTAACGATTCTCTCTATATGCGGTTCAAGCCCCTTCATAATGGGGATACAGAATCCTCTGTGAGTTTTTTCTGTTTCTGCATTCACATAAATGAGCTTCTTGGTCCAGTCAATATCACGTAGTCTGATACATAGCAGCGCGTTGAGGCGTATGCCTGTGTAGTAGAAGATCTCGAACGTGGCGAGCCAAAACCATGCTGGCGTGATCCTCGCGCGCGCTCCAGTGGTCTCCTCTTCTGCCACAAGGCTGTTGAGCCATAGTCGTGCGCTCTTGATGGCATCGCTGTCAATTATCTTACTAGGCCGCTTTGGTGGTATCAGTGTGGTTTTTTTGAATGGGTTAGCAATGGAGTCTGGGAGTATTCCATACTCAACTCCATAACCCCACATCGTGCGCAGGTGATTTGAGTATGTATTCCAGCTACGCTTTGACAAGCCTCCTTCGATGAGTTTGTTTCGCCAGGCGAGAATGGAGCGCCTATCAATCGACTCGATTTCTACACTTTTGCCAAAGTTTTTTTCCAGCGACTTAATAGCCGCACCGTATGTCTTTACACTAGCCTGCCTTAAGTCATGGTCGGCCAAATATTCCTGTAGCAGATTCTGGGGGGTCATTCAGCAGTCCCCTCTTTCACCCTTCGTAAACTAGGGTTGTTCATAGGCTGCTCTGGAAATATGAATCGCCCCTGGTTTCCTAGACACTCTCCAAGCTCAGGAAATAGCGTTTCTCATACTCTATTGGAGACAGCTGCATAGCACTGCTGTGTCGGCGTTTAGGGTTATAGAACATTTCGATGTAATCGAAAATATCACTTCGGGCTTCTTCACGGGTTGTGTAGATCTTTCGTCGGATGCGCTCCCGCTTCAAAAG